>CANGUU010000024.1 GCA_947457195.1 Gammaproteobacteria bacterium | reverse complement strand
GCGGGCGCCTGCTGCACGTGCTGTGGGAAAACCCGCACATCGTGTTTACCGTGGAAGCCGAGGGCGAGCGCATCCGGGTGGAGTGGGTGACCTTGAGCGGTGCCGAGCGTACGGGAGTACAGGAAGCACAGTTTTCCGCCGGCGATACCATCGAGATCATTGCCAGTCGCCATGAAAATCCCGACATCAAGGTGATGACGGTCGTGAAGGAAATTCGCCTGCCCGCCTCAAACTGGCGCTGGGAAAGCCCCCGCAATCGCGGCGCCCGCCCCACAGGAACAGACAGCCCCTGAATGGGTGAACAGCGGTCGCGAACCGCAAAAATGGGCACTAGGCGGGGCAGCACGGACTGATTACAATGCGCGCCCGCACGACGTTCGGAGTGTAGCTCAGCTTGGTAGAGCACTGCTTTCGGGAAGCAGGGGTCGGAGGTTCGAATCCTCTCACTCCGACCAGTGTGGTCGAACATGTCCGCCCTGCCGGTCCGCCCTGTCATTGTGTTCTCATCGGCAACCGCCCCGCAGTTACGCAGTGCTCTCTCGTACTGTCTGCTTCGTTGGGGCTGCCGTTCACCACCTCTGAACCACCTCTGACTGCCTGGCCGCCGTTGCGCGCCGCCAGCACGCTTTACCTGCTGCAGCCAGTTGCTTACGCTTGAGGCCGCCAGCGTGCCGTGTCCGCTGCCATCCCTCCCACTCCCCACTGGAGTTCCCGCATGTACCCCAAACGCGCACCCCAACCGTGCAACTCTCGTCCGTCGCGCCGGCTGCCGCGACTGCTGCTGGCCCTGCTGACCGCGGTGGCGGGCCCGGTTTTGGCCCACCACGGCACCGCTGTTTCCTACGAACAGGGCAACTGGATTACGGTGAAAGGCACTGTCACCGAGTTCCGCTGGCGCAACCCGCACTCCGCCTTGTTTCTCGATACCGAATGGAATGGTGCCAAGGTGAACTACGCAATCGAGCTGCCGAGCCCGGTGCTGATGTCGCGCTCCAATGGCTGGACCCGCGCCACCTTCAAGCCGGGAGACGTGGTGGAGTTTCGTGTGCATCCGTCGCGCACTGGTGCAGCCGTGGGCGAATGTCTCTTCGATTGCCTGGTCTACGTGAACGGTGAACTGCTGCCCTCACGCCTTCCCAACGGCGAAACCCGACAATAAATGGAGCGTCCGATGAAATTTTTCGCCCTGACTTCGCTGCTCACCCTGGGTCTTTCGCTGCAGGTGCTGGCCCAACCTTCCTTGAGTGGCGTCTGGCTGCGCGGCTCAGGCTCCAACAACTATCCCGAGTCGCAGTGGAGCCCGGCGCCGCTGCCCTTTACGGCAGATGGCAAAGCGGTTTTTGACGGCAACAAACCCGGCAAGGGCCCGCGCCAGCAGATGCCGGCATTCGGCAACGACCCGCTCGGCCAGGCAAATCCGCCCGGTCTGTACCGCACCCTCGTGTATGGACGCCCCATCGAAATGGTGCAAATGCCGGACCGCATCGTGCAGCTCTTCGAGTGGGGCAAGCACTGGCGCACCATCTGGACCGATGGGCGCGCCGTTCCGGATGCGCTCGTGGCCGGACCGTTCTGGTACGGCTACTCGGTCGGTCACTGGGAAGGGGACACACTCGTGGTCAAGACCGTCGGCCTCGACGGTCGTGCCTGGCTGGACGAGTGGGGCACACCGTACACAGACCTCACGGAGGTGGAAGAACGCTGGAGCCGCTCCGCACCCGACCAACTCAGCCTCACCATCACGCTCACCGACCCAGAGCTCTATGCGCAGCCCTGGACCAGCGACGTCAAGACCTTCGATCTGCAGGCTCAGGATTCCCTGAACGGCGAACTCATGGAGCAGATATTTGCACCCATCGATGAAGTCGAATTCAACAAGGACATCCGGGACCGTGCCGCATCGGGTCCGGAAGCCGCCCCCTGACGTCGCTGCCACGTCGCCTCCCTTACCGTCACGGAGAACAGTCCCCATGATCGCGTCCCTCTGTACCGCACCGCTCGCCCGACTCGCCCTCGCCGCTGCCCTGCTCGGTGCCGGCTGTGGCCTGGGCTCAACCGCTCTGGCACAGGATGACTTTTCGCCACAGGCTCTGCTGCAGCCGCCCACCGACAGCTGGCCCACGAATGGGGGCGACCTGTACAACCGGCGTTTCTCCCCCCTCACACAGATCACCAAGGACAATGTCGGCAACCTGAAGGGCGTGTGGCGTACCCATCTCAACGGCAGCGGTATGGGAGCGCGGCATTCCGGTGAAGCCGCTCCGCTCGTGCACGACGGCATCGCCTATGTCATCACCGGGGATGACGATGTGTTCGCCCTCAGCATCGACACGGGGGAGATCGTCTGGGAGTACAAGGCCAACCTCAACAACCTGATCAGCACCGTCTGCTGCGGGTGGACCAGTCGCGGCGTAGGTCTCGGCGATGGCCGCGTCTATGTCGGTCAGCTCGACGGCAAATTGAAGGCACTCGACGCCGCCACCGGGGCCGTCGTGTGGGAAGTGCAGGCCGAAAGCTGGGAGGAGGGCTACACCATCACCGCTGCCCCGCTGTACTACGATGGTCTGGTGATCAGCGGTTTTTCCGGCGGTGAGCGCGGCATCCGCGGCCGATTGAAGGCCTACGATGCCCGCACCGGCGAGCACAAATGGACCTTCAACACGGTGCCCGGTCCGGGGGAATTCGGTCATGACACGTGGCCGCAGGACAACACGGTGTGGATGGATGGGGGGGCTTCGGTCTGGCAAACCCCGGCTGTCGATCCGGAACTCGGCCTGCTTTACTTCTCTACCGGCAACGCCGGTCCGGACTTCAACGGCCGCGTGCGCGCCGGAGACAACCTCTTCGCCGCCTCCATCCTCGCACTGGAAATCAAGACCGGGGCCTACCGCTGGCACTTTCAGGAGGTCCACCACGATATCTGGGACTACGATGCGCCCAATCCGGTGATCCTGTTCGATATCGAGATTGACGGTGTGCCACGCAAGGCGCTTTCCCAGGCTGGCAAGACCGGCTGGCTTTACATCCTGGACCGGGTGACCGGTCAACCCTTGCTCGGAATCGAAGAAACGCCGGTCCCGCAGGAGCCCTCGCAGTACACGGCAGCCACACAGCCGATCCCCGTGGGCGATGCCTTCGTCCCGCAGGAACTGCGCATTGCACCCGAGGGCTATCCGCTCACCAACAAGGGACGCATATTCACCCCCTTCTGGCTGGACCCCACCGTGATCGCACCCGGTGTGGCCGGGGGCGCCAACTGGCCGCCCAGCGCGCACGATCCCCGTACCGGGCATACCTTCGTCTGTGCTGCCGACAAGCCATTCATCTTCCAGGCCGTGGACATCGGCACCGAGCGGCCGGAGCCCGGCAGCAACTACACGGGTGGGTCGTTCAACGGCGAACCGCTGCCGAGCCTCGGCGTGATCGCTGCCATGGACATGCGCACCAACAAGATTGTCTGGCAGTACCTGTGGCCCGATGCGTGTTTCAGCGGCATGACCGTGACGGCCAGCGGCCTGCTGTTCGTCGGCCACAACGACGGCCGACTGGCAGCGCTGGACAGTGCCAACGGCCGGCAGTTGTGGGCCTTCCAGACCGGTGCCGGCATGAACGCCCCTGTCAGTGTTTTCGAGCACAAGGGCAGCCAGTACGTGATCGCCTATTCCGCGGGCAACACGCTGGCACCGTCGCCGAAAGGCGACAGCGTCTGGCTGTTTTCACTGAACGGTACTCTGCCGGAGTCAGAGCCGCCCGGCCTCGAGGTCAGTTCAACCGCAGGGCAGGATGACGCCATTGCCGTTGCCGAGGGTGCCCCCGACCTCGCGGCGGGCGAAATGGTCTACCGCTCGGCCTGCGTGGCCTGCCATGGCGATGATGGTCGTGGTGGCCACGGCGGTGGCATCGATCTCGCCTCGGCGAGTGACTTCGCAACCGTTGCGGTCACCATCGCGCAAGGCCGTAACAACATGCCCGCACTGGCTGCCCTGTTCACCCCCGAGCAGTTGCGCGATGTAGCGGGCTACGTGTCGCAGCGCATTGCGGGCGGCAACGGCCGCTGACCTCCACGAAACCGGCACCGGCAGCCGCCGGTGCCGTGGCACCCTGCTGGCACCTCCAATGACTCACAGCGTTACCCTGCACGCCGGTCGCGAAAAATCGCTGCTGCGCCGCCACCCCTGGATCTTTACCAGTGCCATCGCGCGCGCGGCCGGCCGACTGCAACCCGGTGAAACCGTCGATGTGCTGGCCGCCGATGGTCGCTGGCTGGGGCGGGGCGCCTGGTCGCCGGAGTCGGCCATCCGGGTACGCATCTGGTCGTTCACGACCGACGAAAGCATCGATCGGGCGTTTTTCCGGCGCCGCCTGCAGTCCGCCCTGCGTTGTCGCGCGCTATTGGCGCTGGATTCGTCGGCCCAGCGCCTAGTGGCAGCCGAATGTGATGGGCTACCGGGCGTCATCATCGACCGCTATGGGCAGGTACTGGTACTGCAGTTGCTCAGCGCCGGCGCGGAGCACCAACGCGGCGAAATCGTTGCGGTACTGCGCGAGCTGCTGCCGGACTGCGCCATTCTCGAGCGCTCCGACGCCGCCGTGCGTGCCAAAGAGGGTCTGGCGCCGCTGGTCCAGGTACTGCATGGCGAGGTGCCGCCGCTGGTCAACATCGAGGAGCATGGCCTGCGCCTGCACGTCGATGTGCACCACGGTCACAAGACCGGCTTCTATCTGGATCAACGCAGCAACCGGGCCCGGATTGCCGCCTACGCCGCTGGCCGTCGCGTGCTCAACTGCTTCAGCTACACGGGCGCCATGGCGGCTTACTGCCTGCGGGCCGGGGCCAGCGAGGTGATCAACATGGACGTGTCGGCCGCTGCGCTGGCACTGGCCCAGCAGCAACTCGAGTTGAATGGTCTGGCCGACGGTCGCTGCCAGCAGGTCGAGGCAGATGTCTTTGCCGCGCTGCGCAGATATCGCAGCGAGGGTCGTCGCTTCGACCTCATCGTACTTGACCCGCCGAAGTTCGTGGAAAACAAGCAGCATCTGCCGCAGGCCTGCCGTGGCTACAAGGACATCAACCTGCTGGCCCTGCAGTTGCTGAACGCTGACGGCATTCTCGCCACCTTCAGCTGCTCCGGCCTTCTGCCGGAAGAACTGTTCCACAAGGTGGTGGCCGACGCAGCGCTCGACGCCGGACGCGACGTACAGTTTCTGGAAAAGCTGAGTCAGGATCGGGACCACCCCGTACTCAGCACCTACCCGGAAGGGTACTATCTGAAGGGGCTCATCTGCCGGGTCGCCTGAACCGCCGGCGGCAGCGCGCAGCGTCACGAGCCCCACGACTTTTGCTTCGAGAGGCCTCTCGCATGAAGACCGTCAAGATCGCCGCCCTTGCTCTGGTTGTCGTTTATCTCGCCGCCTGCAGCTACCTGTACCTGCAGCAGCAAAGTCTGGTTTTCAATCCCGGCACGGCCGATGTGGCTGAGGCCGTGCAGCAGGTCCCGCGTGCCGAAAACGTTACGCTCACCGCGCCGGATGGCCTCGCGCTCAAGGCCTGGTGGGTCGCTCCGGCAGACGGCAAGCCGGTCTACCTCTACTTCCACGGCAATGCCGGCAACCTGCAAGGCAGCTTCGGTGATCCTTCAGGACGAGCCGAACGCTTCGAAGGCCTCACGCGGGCAGGCGCCGGCTTGCTGGCGGTCAGCTGGCGTGGCTACGGGGGTTCGCCCGGCGAACCGTCCGAGCAGGGACTGAAGATGGATGCCGATACGGCACTGGCCTGGCTGCGCCGTCAGGCACCGAGCGCCGCAATCCTGCTGTTCGGTGAGTCGCTGGGCACGGGCATCGCGGTGGAGATGGCGGCCCGCGAGTCACTCGCCGCGCTCATTCTGGATTCCCCCTACACGTCGATCACCGACATCGGCGCCCTGCGCTACCCGTGGCTGCCGGTGCGTTTACTGGCCAAATATCCCTTCGAGAGCCTGCAACATGCAGGAGCGGTCACCGAGCCGGTGCTAATCCAGCACTGCAGCGAGGACGACACTGTTCCCTACGCGCAGGGTCGCTCGATCTTCGCCGGTCTGGGCAGCAGCGAAAAGCTGTTTGTGACGGTCGCCGGCCGCTGCCACGTGCCCAGCATCATCGGCCAGCTGCCGCTGCTGCGGGAACTGGAGGAGCGCTTCAGCAGAAGCTGAAAGCGGCTCTCAGTCGGGAACCGGCAAGCCCAGCCAGCCGTAGAGGCGTGCGAAGATGGCCTTGACGGTATCGGGTCGGTCCTCGCCTGCCAGCGTCAGGTTAGGCGTGTAGCCTTTTAGATGCAGGCTGTAGCAGAGATTCCGGTAGGAGGGCCGGTACTGCGCCAGGAGGTCGGCCGGCACATTGGCGGTCTGACCAAGTATCGCCGGGATGAACTCGTCGCGCCGATAAATCACTTCGAAGCTGGCCAGCCGCCACAAACCACTGCGCTGCTCGACCTTGTACAGCATGAGACAGTGGGAGCTGAGAGAGAATTCCTTGCCCTCGATCAGCGTGGGAATGTCGATGATGCCGGACAGCGACGCCAGTGCACGCTTGCCGTTCAGGGTGACGTGCACAGGCCCCAGACGATGCTTGGCGAGCATGCCGCGGGCCGCCATGTCTTTCGAACCCTCGACGAATTCCCGCGCCGAACCGTGGATCCAGCTGATGTTGATTTCGGCATCCGGATGAAAACAGTCCAGCATGCGATTCCAGTAACCGAGATCCCGACTTTCACGCTCCCGCACGACCACCTGGGTGATCGCCACAACATCATCGGTAGTACCCATGGTCTGCTCCGTCATGACAGCGTTTCGAATGGCAGCCGGCGGATGCGCTTGCCGGTGACCTTGAAGTAGGCATTGGCCACGGCCGGTCCGATCACTGGCGTGGCAGGCTCCCCGATCCCGGTCGGCGATTCCGTGGACTGCATGATCACGACGTCGATCACCGGCGCTTCGTGCATGCGCACGATCGGATAGTTATGGAAATTGGTGGTGCGCACCTCTCCGTTTTCCATGCGGATCTCGCCGAACAGCGCAGCGCTGAGACCGAACATGATGGCACTCTCGACCTGAGCCTCGATGATCTGCGGGTTGATGGCGATGCCGCAATCCACCGCACACACCACCCGCTCCACCTTCACGCGACCCGCGGCGCTGACACTGACTTCGGCAATCTCGGCCACCCTGCCTCCGAATGATTCCGTGTAGGCAAAACCGGCGCCACGACCCTCCGGTAGCGCTTTGCCCCAGCCATACCGCTCCGCGGCCGCGCGTATGACCGCCATGCCACGCTCGTCCTGCATCAGAGCGAGACGCCCCGCCACCGGGTCCTTGCCGGCCATGGCAAAAAGTTCGTCCAGGAAGGTTTCCTTGGAGAAGGCGGTGTGGGTGTGGCCTACCGAGCGCCAGGCCAGTGTTGGCACACCCGCCTTGGCAATGTGGGTATCGACGTGGACATTGGGGACGCGGTACGGCAAGTGGGCTGCACCCTCGATGGCGAGAGGATCCATGCCGTTCTGCATCAGGAAGCCGAACATGGTGTTCTCGATGAAGCTCTGGCCCACCAGCCGGTTCTCCCACGCCACGATCTCCCCTGCAGGGGACAGCGCGGCGCGCAGGCGGTGCACGAACAGCGGGCGGTAGTTGCCGGCACGCATGTCATCCTCCCGCGAATACTGCAGGCGGATGGGCCACTGGCCGTTGGTCGCCTTCACGATATTGGCAATTTCCGCGTCCAATTCCGGGACGAAATTGCCACGGCGGCCAAAGCCGCCACCAGCAAACAGGGTCTCCACCTTGACGTTCTGCAGGGGCAGGCCGAGCACCTCGGCAATGCGCTGCTGTTCGATCGACTGCATTTGCGTACCGGAACGCAGCGTGGCAATGCCGTCTGCCAATTCGAGGGTGGCATCGAGCGGCTCCATGCAGGCATGGGCGAGATAGGGGAATACGTAGGTAGCTTCCAGCGTACGGTTGCCGGTTGCTGCCAGCGCCGCCACGGGGTCGCCCTCGCTCTGTACGACCGTGCCGGGCTGCTCCAGCAGGGCACTGAAGTCACGGATGATTTCTTCCGTGCCCCGGTTCTCGGCGGCGCTGAAGTCCCAGCGCGCTTCGATGAGATCGCGTGCCCGAAAGGCCGCAAACGTATGGTCGGCGATCACGGCGACGCCGGTCGGAATCTGTACGACATCGACCACGCCCGGCACAGCGCGGGCGGCGCTGGCGTCGAACGACAGCAGTTTGCCGCCGAAGCGCGGTGCATGCTTCACGGCAGCCACCTTCATGCCAGGCCGGCGCACGTCGATGGTGAAGGGAGCCTGCCCGGTCACCTTGGCAGGCACGTCGACCTTGGGCAGACGCTGCCCGATGAGCGTGAATTGCTCGGGAGTCTTGAGTGGTACGTCCGTCGGGAACGGCAGCTTGGCCGCGGCCTCGGCCAGTTCACCGAAACGGGCGCTCTTGCCGGAGGCATGGCTCAGCACACCGCGGTTGACGGCAATTTCCGCGGCGGGCACGCGCCAGGCTCTGGCGGCCGCGGCGACCAGCATGGCGCGGGCCGTGGCACCCACGGTGCGATACTGCAGCCAGGCATTCGGCACGCTCATGGAGCCCCCGGTGCCCTGGATGCCCAGCAGTAAGTGGCGGTACAGCGCGGCGTCGACGGGGGCGGACTCGACCCGCAGTTGCGACCAATCGGCGTCGAGTTCCTCGGCGATCATGGTGGCAAGCCCCGTATAGACGCCCTGCCCCATCTCGGTGTGCTTGGAAATGACAGTCACCGTGTCATCGGGCGCAATCCGCACGAAGGCGCTGGGCGGAAAGGACTCTGCCGGCGCAGCAGCGTCCTGGGCCAGCAGCCCACGCAGCGGCAGGTGGAAGCCGATGACCAGACCGGAGCCCAGAGTCAGAGAAGTGTGCAAAAACTCGCGACGGCGCATGGCGACCCCCCGGGTGCGTGGAAGAAGCCCGATTGTAGGGGCAGAGTGCAGCCAGTTGTAGCCGTTTTTCCGCATTTGCTGGCGGCAGGCGAGGCTCCCTACAATGCCGCCTTTTGCACCGGACCCGCCCATGTCGACCCTGCTGCTGCAACTGCTGCCGATCTTTGTCTACTTCGGCCTGGGAGCCCTGCTGAAGGGCAGCGGGCTTGCCGACCGTAGTCACGGCGAGTTCCTGCTGCGACTCGTGTTTTTCGTCACGCTGCCCCTGCTGATCCTCAACTCGGTCTCACGCACGACGCTCGACGGCGACACACTGCTGCTGCCCCTGGTGAACATCGTAGTGAACGTCGTCTGTGTCGGGGCGATGTTCCTGCTGGCACGTTGGCAGGGTCTATCGCGCAGGGAACTCGGTACGGCTATCGTCAATACCGGCATCCACAACAACAGTTTCATGTTCCCGTTCATTCTGGCCGTGCTTGGTGAAACGGGTTTTGCGGCGGCCATCCTGCTCGACCTCGGCAATTCGCTGTGGATGGCCACGGTGGTTTACCTGCTTGCCTTCTCTTTCGGGGGCGGCAGTCAGGATCGCTGGACCATGTTGCTGCGCGTGCTCAAGTCCCCGTTGCTGTGGTCGCTGTTCGTGTCGATGGCACTGGCGGCCACGTCGACCCCGCTGCCGCCCTTCGTCAGTTCGCTCACCACGCCGCTCGCCCAGATGACGGCCCCGCTCATTCTGATCGCGCTCGGGCTCTACTTTTCCCTGTCGGTGGCCCGCCCGTGGCTTGCGCTGCAGATCGTCGGCGTGCGCATGGGTATCGGGCTCCTGACCGGGCTGACCCTCGCCACGCTGCTCGACCTGCAAGGCACGACTTTCACGGTAGTCACCGTCATGTCGGCAGCGCCGATCGGCTTCAACGCACTGACCTATTCCTCGCTGGCCAAACTGGACACGGAGCTGAGTGCCAGCGCCGTGTCGATGGCCATCGTGCTCGGCATGATCGCTACCCCCTTGTTGCTGTTCTGGTTCGGTTAGGGCTGTTGTCGGCGGCGGTAGCGAATCCGAACCGACCGGTCCTGCAGGCGTCTCAAGCCACCCCCCCCGGGCAAAAAATTCTGGCATTGCCACCGGCTTTCCGGTATCTCAGCACCCGTCTGCGCCTTGCTGCAGCAGACGCTTTTTGTCACTGGCTGTTCAAGCCTTCACGCATGTCACCACCACCAGAAGAAAAGGGGAAAGTATTCATGAGACATCTCTCTCGCTCACCGTTCAGGGTCAGTTCGCTCGCCTGGTCCGTGACCGCCGCGCTGCTGCTCGGCAACAGCGCCGGCGCACAGCAAGCGGCACCGTCCAACATCGAGGAAATTGCCGTCACCGGTACGCGTATCCGCGCCACCGACGGCATGGTCACCCCAACCCCGGTCACCTCGGTCACCGTCGAGGAGGTGGCCAATTTCGAGCCGGGCACGACCATTTCCGAACAGCTCAGCAACCTGCCGCAGTTCCTAAACACCCAGACAGCCCAGCGCGGTGGTGCCACGCTGTTCGGTGACGCCGGCGGTTCCTACCTGAACCTGCGCAACATGGGCAAGCAGCGCACCCTCGTGCTGTTCGATGGCTCGCGCATCGTGCCTGCTGACCGCGCCTCGACCGTCAACGTCGACAACTTTCCGACTGCCTTGATCAAGACAGTGGACGTGGTCACGGGCGGTGCTTCCGCGGCCTACGGGGCCGACGCGCTGGCCGGTGTCGTCAACTTCGTACTCGACCGCGAATTCCAGGGCTTCAAGTCCAACGTGTCGACTGGCATCACCGAGCGCGGTGATGGCCAGAACTGGAGCATGAGTGTGGCCGGCGGTCGCCAGTTTGGTGACCGGCTCAACGTGATCGGCTCCATCGAGGCGCAGCGCGTGCACGATATGTATCGCTCGCCCTTCGATCTCGACAACTGGAACAGCGTCGGTCTCGTCATCAACCCCGCCTGGGTCTCGCTGACCGCCACCCCGAACATCCCGCAGCGCCTGTGGGCGCCGCGTGTGCACTCGGCGACGCAGACCGCCGCCGGCCTCATCACCCAGCCGGGCTTCTCGCTGAACGGCTACACCTTCACCGATGATGGCAAGGGAGTGCGGCCCTTCGTGGCAGGCACCATCCCCAATCGCGTGGGGGCCGGCTCCAACGGCATGCAGTCGGGCGGACCGGAAGCCGACCTTGCCATGCGCTCCTTCATCAACGGCGTGAGCTCCTCGGAAGTGCAGCAGCGCTCCGCCTTCGGCGCCGTGAAGTATGCTTTCACCGATGCCACGGAAGTGTTCGGCCAGATCATGCTCGGCCGTACCGAGTCCAACACCAACGACCGTCTGGGTGCGCTCGAAATGGGCGATGCCTACTTCGTGCAGGCCTACGTCGACAATCCCTTCCTGCCCGACACGGTGCGCAACGCCATGATCGCGCAGAACCGCACCTCGATCCGCATCGACAAGATCGGCCAGGTGAGGATTCCGGGTAAGCACAACATCGCCGATGGTCGTGACGACAAGAACATCAGCCAGCTCTGGTCCGCCACTGCCGGTTTCGATCACCTGTTTGCCAACGACTGGGCACTGCGTGGGTCCTACCAGTACGGCGAATCCAAGCTGACGACGGCGGCCTACGACATGCTGCGTATCGACCGTCTGGCCCTGGCCATCGATGCCGTGCGGGATCCCGCCACCGGCGCCATCATGTGCAACGTGCAGCGCTTCAACCCCACCCCCGCCCAGTTGGCGGCATCCATGGCCGGCCGCACCGTGCCGACCACCCAGATCCAGGCCAATCCCAACGGCACGATGAAGGTCGATTCACCGATCTTCAACGACAATGCCATCAAGGAGTGCGTGCCCCTCAACATGTTCGGCCTGGCCAACGCCTCCCGCGAAGCCGCCGACTACGTAACGACCGACAAGATCGGGGTTCGTGATCTCGAGCAGACGTTTGCCGAACTCCTGCTGACTGGCGAACTCTACGAAGGCTGGGGCGCAGGTCCCATCGGCTTCGCCGCCGGTCTGACCTACCGTGACCAGTGGTTCAACCAGCTGAGTTACCCCCTTGATGGCGAGCGCGGCGTGGTAAACGCCCCGGAGATCGGCATCCGCGGCATGTCCGCAGGTACCACCGGTGGCAACCGCTCGGCGCACTACTTCTCCGCCACCTCGTGGGCCAATGGAGAGTTCGATGTCTGGGAGTGGTTCAGCGAGGTGAACGTGCCGATCTGGGAAGCTTCCTCCGGCGTGCAGCGCCTGGATTCGACCATCGCCTATCGCTCCTCCGACTACTCGCTGACCGGCCGTGTGGAAAGCTGGAAGATCGGTGCCGAGTTCCAGGTGCTCGATGGTCTGCGCGTGCGCGCCACCAAGTCACGTGACGTGCGTGAACCTACCTTCGGCGAGCGCTTCGAAGCCGGCGGCGGCGGTGCCACCATCATCGATCCGATCGGCAACCGCTCCTACACCATCACCAGCAATACCGGGGGCAACGTCAACCTGCTGCCGGAGCGAGCCGATACCATCACAGCCGGCATGGTGTGGGCGCCTACCTTCTCGACTTGGATCGACGGTTTCCAGGCCTCGGTGGACTGGTATGAAATCGACGTAAAAGACCGTGTGGGTACGCTCGGTGCACAGCGCATCGTGGACGACTGCTTTGCGGGTGCCGCTGACCTCTGCCAGTACATCATCCGCGATTCGACTGGCCAGATCGGGCGCGTGCTGAACCTCAACCTGAACGTGGCAGCTGCCCTCACCTCCGGTGTGGACCTCGAGATGCGTTATGACGCCGAGCCGGACTTCTTCAGCGACCAGAACGAGCAACTCAGTTTCCGTCTGTTCGCCGGCTACCTCGGCGAGAACTCGGTACAGGCCACTCCGGGTGCCATCAACCGTGACGACGTGGGCAGCCTGCAGAGCCCCGAGATGACGGCGACCGCCACGGTGCGTTACAACCTCGGCAACTTCGGCGCCACGCTGATCGGACGTTACTTCGATGACACGCTCATCAACGTGCTGTGGGTAGAGGGTCGTGACGTGGACCGCAACAAGATCTCGTCGCAGACCACCACCAACCTGGTGCTGAGCTACCGTGGCGACACGGCCGACGGCGCCAACTGGACGGCGAGCTTCAACGTAACGAACCTGTTTGATCGCGATCCGCCGATCATTCCGTCGCAGAGCCAGCGCGGGGGTCAGCAAACCATCAGCGCGCAGCATGACTCCTTCGGGCGTCGTTATCAGTTGAGCCTGAACTACAACTTCTGATCGCAGGTCCCGGGTCCTGCAACGGGGCCCGGTCGTTGCAGGGCGCAGACAGGGATGTCGCCGCCTTGCTGTCGTCACGAGGATGCGCGCGCTCCCGCTCCGCTTTTTCCCAGCAACGAGACCGACCGGCGCGCCTTTTTTCTCCCGTTACCGAAACCGCATGGTGCCCTCTTTTTTCCCGTGACCGGGACGAAGGCAGCGGCTGTGGTCCCGCCGCAAAAGTTACTCTCTGCGTGCGCGCCTGTTCTTTACAGTGGGGCAGGCTTTGCGCTATCAAGCGTGCCGGCCTGGAACCGGCTTTGATTGTTTCGGCAGTTGAGGCGCGGGCCGATCCAGTCAACGGAGAGTCTCAAAATCCCAATCGGGGGGAGCACCATGCAATTCATTTCACAGCACCGCTTCAAGGCAAACACACTGGCCTGCTCCATCGCAGCCGGTCTGTTGCTGTCCTCACCCGGCTACGCCCAGCAGGCGGCCGCCGAGGTAGAGGAAATCGCCATCACGGGTACGCGTATCCGCAATACCGATGGCATGGTCACGCCGACACCAGTCACCGCCGTGACCACCGCAGAGATGCGCAGCTTCGATCCCAGCGGTCCGGTGTCGGAGCAGCTGGACATGCTGCCGCAGTTCCTCAATACCCAGACGGCCCAGCGTGGCGGTGGGACCCTGTTCGGTGATGCTGCCGGCTCGTACCTGAATTTGCGCAACATGGGCAAGCAGCGCACGCTGGTCCTGTTCGACGGTATGCGCATGGTGCCGGCCGACCGCGCCGGTACAGTGAACGTCGACAACTTCCCGACAGCGCTGATCCGCTCCGTTGACGTGGTGACCGGTGGCGCTTCCGCCGCCTATGGCGCCGACGCCATGGCCGGTGTGGTCAACTTCGTCCTGGACCGCGAATTCGAAGGCTTCAAGTCCAGCGTTTCCACCGGTGTCACCGAGATGGGTGACGGCCAGAACTGGAACTTCAGCGTTGCCGGCGGCACGCAGATCGGCGACCGGCTGCACCTCATTGGCTCGATGGAATCCCGCAACATCAAGCAGATCGAGCGTGAGCCACAGGAACTCGACAACTGGAACAGCATCGGTTGGGTAGTGAACCCGGACTACAAGGCCACCGACCCAGCCGGTACCAAGCCGCGCCTGCTGACGGTGCCGAATGCCTACCACGCCACACAGAACCCGCAGGGCATCATCACTACACCAGCCGGTACACCGGCGTCTGTCACCAGCCAGTTCAAGTTCCAGGGCTTCACCTTTACCGATGACGGCAAGGCCGTGCGGCCCTTCAACGCCAACGCCAAATACCGCAACCTCGGCAACAGCATGTCGGCCGGTGATGCCACGGAAGCCGCTTACCATGAAGCGGCCTTCAACGGGGGCCCCTACGGTGCAGAGGTGATCCAGCACTCCGGGTTCGGCGGCTTCAAATACGACATCAGCGATGCCACCCAGTTGTTCGGCCAGGTCATGATGGGGCGCACCGAATCGAACACCTATAACCGCCGTGGCAACCCGGAAATGGGTCAGCAGTACTTCGCCACCATATACCGCGAAAACCCCTACCTGCCAGCCGACGTGGGTGCCGAGATGGATCGACTGGGGCTGACCTCGCTGCGCTTCGACAAAATCGGCCAGGTACGCACCGGCAGGAACTTCAACTTCTACGACAATCGCAGCGACTCCAACATCAGCCAGATGTGGTCGGCCTCAGCAGGCTTCGATCATGCATTCGCCAATGACTGGGCCCTGCGCGGCACTTACCAGTACGGTGAATCCAAGCTGACCTCGGAGGCGGAAAACATCATCCGCGTCGACCACTGGTACATGTCGCTCGACGCGGTACGCGATCCCCGCAACGGCGCCATCATCTGCAACGTGCAGCGGGTGAATCCCACCTCGGCGCAGCTGCAGGCAGCGGCGGCGGGCAAGAGCGTGCTCACCACGCGCATCAACGAGTTCCCGACAGGCCTGATGCCGATCAACAACATCCTGGTAACCCCGGAGGAGTCGATCAAGGGCTGCGTGCCGACCAACTTCTTCGGCCTTGGGAATGTCAGTCAGGAAGCCGATGACTACATGAACAGCGACAAAAAAGGCATCCGTGATCTGGATCAGACGTTTGCGGAGCTGCTGCTGACCGGCGACCTGTACGAAGGTTGGGGTGCCGGATCCATCAGTTTCGCCGGTGGTCTCACGTATCGCGATGAAGCCTTCAACCAGTTCACGCGTCCGATCGACTTCGAGCGTTCGACCATCAATGCGCCAGAAGTCGGTGTGCGGGGCATCTCCGCCGGTATCACAGGCGGCAACCGCTCGATCCACCAGTTCTCTGCCACTTCCTGGGCGACTGGTGCCAACGACGTCTGGGAATGGTTCACCGAACTGAACGTGCCCGTCTGGCAGTCCGGCAGCGGCAACCAGCGCCTCGACACCAACTTCGCCTTCCGTCAGTCCGACTACTCGGAAACCGGCAAGATCGACAGCTGGAAGTACGGCTTCGAGCTGCAGGCCCTGCAGGACCTCCGCGTGCGCGTGACGCAGTCGCGGGACGTGCGCGAACCCACGTTCCAGGAGCAGTTCGAGTCCGGCGGCGGTGGTGCCAACGTCTTCGACCGGGCACGCAGCAACGCGTTCTATACCATCACCATCCTCACGCTCGGCAATGCCGTGCTGAGCCCGGAAACTGCAGACACCTTGACTGCAGGCTTCGTCTGGTCGCCGACGTTCAGCGTGCTCAATGGACTGCAGATTTCGGCCGACTACTACGACATCGACGTCAAGAAGCGCATCACGCCGCTCGGCGCACAGCGCCTGATCGACGAGTGCGTGAGCGGTGTCAGCCCAAACTTCTGCAGCCAGATCGTGCGCAATGCAGGCACGGGGCTGATCGAGCGCGTCGACGACCGGCAGGTGAACGCGGCAGCCGGGGTCACCTCCGGTGTGGACATCGAAGTTCGCTACGACCTGGAGCCGGATTTCTTCAGTTCACAGTCCGAGAATCTGCGTCTGCGCCTGTTCGCCAACCACATTCTGGAGAACTCGGTGACCACCACCACCTTCCGGGATGACACTGGCAGCTTGACCAGTCCCGAGTGGAACGCCACGGCGACGCTGGGCTACGACATCGGCAACGTGGGCGTGAACTGGATCACGCGCTACTACGACAGCACCAGCTACACCAACGGCTTCGGTGTGTTCTGGCGCTCCGGTTTCGATGTGGATGATGCGACGATCGCCTCGCAGACGGTGCACAACCTGGCGCTCAGCTACCGGGGCGAAACCGCTGGGGGCGGCAACTGGGTAGCCAGCTTCAACGTCAATAACATCCTCGACCGGGATCCTCCTGTCGTGGCCTCGCAGAACCTGCGCGGTGGCCAGCAGGGAGTCAGCAACGTGTTCGATGTGTTCGGGCGTCGTTACCAGTTGGGCTTGAACTACAGCTTCTGATCCAGCAAACCCGGCGGGCAAGGATGCCCGGCCAAAATGAAAAGCCCCGGCAAAACCGGGGCTTTTCATTTACGGGCGAGCAAGAACCAACGCAGAACTTACTGGCCGCCAAGGAAATCCATCTTGCCGATGGCGACGCCATTGTGGCGCAGGATGTTATAAGCGGTGGTGATGTGGAAATAGACGTTGGGTAGCGCCCAACTGCGCAGGAAGTGATCGCCCACGAATTCCAGCTCGCGCTGCCCCGCCTGCAGCTTGATCTGCTTCTGCTCGGAACCGTTGATGCTGGACTCGGGTATCGACGACAGGAAGCCGATGGTCTTGTCGATCCGTGCCTGCAATTCGGCGAAGGTCACTTCGTTGTCTTCGTACTTGGGGACCTCCATGCCAGCCAGCCTTGCGCCACAACCCTTGGCGACATCGCAGGCGATCTGCACCTGGCGGGTCAGCGGAAACATGTCCGGGAACAGGCGCGCGCCGGTAAGTACCTTTTCGTCGATTTTCTTTTCGGCGGCATAGTCCGCACCCTTGCGCAGAATGGTCGACAGGCTTTTCAGGTAGTGCACGAAAACGGGAACGGACGACGAATACATGGATAGCGACATGGTGACCTCAGCTCGATTGCGGGAGTTTGCACGACGTGTTGATGCAACACTTTGCGGCGGCCGGATTCTACTCTCGGCCGCTCTCTTGCCACCAGCACTGGCCGCCTACTCCACGAAGGCGCGCTCGACGACATAGTGCCCTTGGTTGCCGCCCCTCGCCTCCATGAAGCCGGCATCACCAAGAATGCGGCAGAGGTCCTTGAGCATGGACGGACTGCCACACAACATGAAGCGATCCGTGTCGGCGCTGAGCGGGGGCAGCGCCAGATCCCGCGGCAACTTGCCTGTCACCAACAGGTCGGTAACCCGGCCCTTGTTGCGATAGGGTTCGCGCGTCACTGTCGGGTAATACAGCAGTTTTTCGCTGACGATCTCGCCGAGGAACTCATGCTTCGGCAGCTCTTGCATGATGTAGTCCTGATAGGCCAGTTCGCTGATGTAGCGGACGCCATGCACCAGAATGATCTTCTCGTAGAGCTCATAGACCTCCGGATCCTTGATGATGCTCATGAAGGGGGCCAGCCCCGTGCCGGTGCCGATGAGGTAGAGATGCCTGCCGGGCAGCAGGTTCTCGGCCACCAGCGTGCCGGTGGGCTTGGTGCCGACCAGCACCTGATCACCGACCTGCAGATGCTGCAAACGCGAGGTCAAGGCGCCGTCCGGCACCTTGATGCTGAAGAACTCGAGTTGCTCTTCGTAATTGGCACTCACCAGACTGTAGGCCCGCACCAGAGGCCGGTCGTCGACTTCCAGTCCGATCATGGTGAAGAACCCGTTCTTGTAGCGAAAGCCGGGATCCCGGGTGGTCGTGAAGCTGAACAACGTATCGTTCCAGTGGTGGACGCTGGTCACGGTTTCGCGCTGGTACTTGCTGCTCATGGCAGGGCTCCTGAAAAGACCGGCGCATTCTAAACAGGGAGCATTGATAGGTATAATCGTTTGTTACTGAATATTTATTCGGAAATACCGGATATGCGATTCACCCTGCGTCAGTTGGACGTGTTCGTGACCACAGCCCGTCTGCAGCATCTTGGTCGGGCTGCCGCACACCTGGCGATGTCGCAGTCGGCGGCGAGCGATGCGCTGCGTGAACTGGAGAACCAGCACAAGGTCGAACTGTTCGACCGTCTTGGCAAGAGGCTACAGCTCAATGAACGGGGCCGACTCCTGCTGCCACGGGCAGAGGAACTGCTGACCCGTGCTCAGGAGCTGGAAAGTGTGCTCCTGCAGGAGCCGGGGCGCGAGGCCGGCAGCCTGCGGGTGGGCGCCACGCTCAGCATCGGCAATCACCTGTGCGTGCCGCTCATCGATCGCTATCGCAAGCACTTTCCGCAGGGTCGGATCAGCCTTGAGATCGGCAATACCGCCACCATCAGCGAGCGAGTGCTTGGCTTTGAACTGGACGTCGGCCTCATCGAGGGAGAGATCAACAACCCGCTGCTGGACATCACGCCGTGGCGAGAGGACGCGCTCGAGGTATTTGCCAGCCCCTCGCATCCGCTGGCGGCGCTGAAACAGCTGCGCAAGTCCGATCTGCTCGGCGCCAGTTGGATCCTCCGCGAAAACGGCTCTGGCACCCGCCAGACCTTCGATCGGGTGATGTACGACCTCCTGCCCGATCTCAGGATATTGCTAGAGATCCAGCAACCGGAGGCCATCATGCAGGCGGTCAGGGCTGGCCTCGGAATCGGTTGTCTGTCGCGGCTGTCGCTGGCAGAGCACCGTGAGCGTGGCGATATCGTGGTGTTGCCGGTGGCCGGACGGCGTTTTGCGCGACACCTCTACCTGATCGTCCACCGGCAGAAGTACCGGACCGCCGCCATGCAGCACTGGATCCGCTTGTGCGGACAGAAAGCCGCATCGACACCGGTGCTGCCACGAGTTTCTGCCGCCCGCAAGAATTGAATCAGGCAGCGATTTCCCGGAACATGGGTTCTCTCGTTTTCACCGGAACTCCGCATGTTCGATTGGCTCAGCAGTCCCGAAGCCTGGATGGCGCTGACCACGCTGGTTGCGCTCGAAATCGTGCTGGGCATCGACAACATCATCTTCATTTCGATCCTGGTCAGCCGACTCCCGCCCGAGCAACGCGAAGTCGCGCGTAAGCTCGGCATTGGCTTTGCTCTGTTCACGCGGCTGGCCCTGCTGTTCAGTCTGTCCTGGCTGACGGGACTGGTGAATCCGCTGTTCACCGCCTTCGGGCACGCCATTTCCGGCCGGGATCTGGTGCTGATCATCGGTGGCCTGTTCCTGATGTTCAAGTCCACCAAGGAGATCCACGCCACGCTGGAGGGTGCCGAGGGCGGCATGGAAGCCCGGGTGATGGAGAGTCTGCTCGGAACCGTCATCCAGATCGGTATCCTTGATATCGTGTTCTCGCTGGACTCGGTCATCACGGCGGTTGGTCTCGTCAGCGAACTGGCCATCATGTCGCTGGCCATCATCTTGGCCGTCATTGTCATGCTGTGGTCCGCGCGATCGATCGGTAACTTCATCGATGCCCACCCCACGCTGAAGATGTTGGCGCTCTCATTCCTGATGATGATCGGTCTGACGCTGATGGTAGGCGGCTTCGACGTCGAGGTGCCGAAGGGCTACATCTACTTCGCCATGGCCTTCTCCGTGATGGTGGAGGTGCTCAACATCCAACTGCGGACCAAGATCGACCGCGATCCCTCCGGCTAGCCCTCCTTCGGGTCGCCGCAGCAGGTCCAGCACAAAAAAAAAGGGCGCCCGGAGGCGCCCTTCGAAAGATGGTCTGGCGACGATCAGCTTGCTCTTGAGACCAACCAACAAGCAACCACGAACTCGATCAACTGCCTTACACCGGGGTGTCGGATTGGCTGGACGGCAGCAGGAGCTCGTCAGCTTCAGCCGCTGCGGTGACGGCACCGCTCTGCTCCTCATCACCGATCAGTGCCTCGAAAAAATCCTCTGCGGCAGTTGGCCCGTCTTGGGCAAAAACGGCAGTCACCAGCGACAACAAGGCCGACAACACGATCAGATATTGCATGAGGTTCTCCACTCAACCGACCCGACTCCGCAAACAGGCAGCTTGCCGAGGAGTCCATGCACTGGCCGTGCCAACTTTTTTATCGAGCAAAATCAACAGGTTGCAGAATATAGCGCAACGAACCCTGTCGGGACTGACCGGCACTTTGCCGCCGTGATTTGCAACCCATTGATTTTGAACGGCTCACCTGTCGGGCAACCCCAACACTCTAAAGTGCCGCGATCAGAGGGCCAGTCTCGCGCCACCAAGACCCGGCGGGCAGTGCATCAGGCGTTGGCTTCGCTCAGGCGCCGGAACTGTTCGGGATCGAGACCGTGGCGACCGAGCAGGTTGTAGAACTCGCTGCGATTGCGCTCGGCGAGGCGGGCCGCCAGGGCGATGTTGCCCTCGGTCAGGTTCAGCAACCTGATCAGATAGTCGCGTTCAAACTGGTCACGGGCCTCGTTCAGGCTCAGCAGGCGCTCGGCCTTCTGCCGCAGGGCCCGCGCCACCAGGCTGCGCCCGATCACCGGCGTTGGACTCAGCACCATGCATTGCTCGACCACGTTGTAAAGCTGCCGCACGTTGCCCGGCCAGGCGGCGGCGATCAGTAGCTCGGCGGCCTCTGGGGCAAAGTGGCCAAGAGGCTTGCGGTTCTTCTCGGCGAGGATGCGGCAGAAGTGGTGGGCCAGCAGCAGGATATCCTCACGTCGCTCGGCCAGCGTGGGCAGTTCCAGCGTAATTACATTGAGCCGGTAATACAGGTCCTCACGAAACGTTCCCTGCGCGATCTTTTCCACCAGATCGTGATGGGTGGCCGCGATGATTCGCACGTCTATCGGCAGGTTGTCGGTGGTTCCAACCGGACGTACTTCGTGGCTCTCCAGGACGCGCAGCAGCTTGGCCTGCGCTGCCAGCGGCATGTCACCTACCTCGTCGAGGAACACCGATCCCTTGTTCGCCGCAAGAAACAGTCCCGGATGGGCTCGGGTGGCGCCGGTGAAGGCGCCCACGGCGTGCCCGAACAGCTCCGACTCGATGAGGGACTCGGGAATGGCCGCACAGTTGAAAGCCACAAATGGCCCCGCCGCGCGGGGACTGGCCTTGTGAATTGCCCGCGCCAGTAATTCCTTGCCGGTTCCCGTCTGGCTCTGGATCAGGATACTGACGTCGGTGACGGCGGCGGCATGGGCCTGCTCCAACAGCGACTCCATGGCGGCACTCTGGCTGATGATCTCGCTGCGCCAGCTGTCATCGATACGGCTGGTTCCGGACTCGGCGACATGCCCGACCTGCTGGAAGGCCTTCTCGATGTTGTCGAGCAGTATGGCGGCGTCGAAGGGCTTCACGAGATAGCTGAACACGCCGCGGCGGGTCGCCTCGACAGCATCCGGGATCGTGCCATGGGCAGTCAGCAGGATCACGGGCAGCCGCGGCTGACGCCGCTGCATTTCCTCGAAGAGCGCCATGCCGTCCATGCCGGGCATGCGCTGATCGGTCACCACCACATGCGGCCGAAAGACCGCCAGCTGCGCGAGGGCCTTCTCGCCGCTGCTGACCGCTACGACGTCGTAGCCATTCGACTTCAACCGCATGCTGATGAGGGTCAGCAGGTCGGCATCGTCATCGACCAGCAAGAGACGTTTGCGAACGGCCTGACTGCGAGACTTCATGGAGAGCTCCCGGCCGCGCGTCCGCTACCCTGCTGGATCAGCTGTCGCTCGATACCATTCAGCGCGTCGAGCTGGCCTTGGATCACGGCATTGCGCTGCCGTAATTCCTCGTTGTCGCGCTGCTGGCTCACCAGCGTGGCCGACAGCAGGTGATAGCGTTGCTGCAATTCGGCCAGACGATCCTCCGCAGACTGCACGGCGGACACGGTGCGCTGCTGCTCCGAGCCGAGTTGCTGCAGCTCGACTCGCACGGCAAGCAGGTCTAGCCACAGAGTGGTGAACAGCTGGTAATCGGCGGGTAACCCGGGCCCCCCGTCGTGCCCGGCAGCTTGTAGGCCGCGCAGCAGTTCGCTGGCCTCTGCCAGTGCAGCCTCCGACGCAGCGGCGGGGACGCTGAGCAGCATGGCGAGCTTGGCCTGCTGCTGCGCCGGATTGACTGGGACCGCCGCGCGCAGGGCAGCGAGCTCCACCTCGCGCGCATCCGCACTGGCGCCGCGGATCCACTGGAAATAAGCCAAAGCATCCTGCTCCGGTGCCAGCGAGCTGGTGGTGAACACCACGGGACTGCTGCAGCCGGCCAGCGCAACGAGCAGAGCGAGCACGCCAAGCCGGGCAGCACGCCGTGAGGGCGGTGCCCAGCCTTGGTTGCAGCGTACGCCCTTCATGCTCATCTCCTGTTGCCTTGCCACGACCGGCCGGTCACTGCTCGAACGGCAGGGGAAAACTGGCCCGGAAATGCGCCCCGGTGGCGCAGGGCAGCACGTCGATGACACCACGATTTGCCCCGACGTATTCCTGCACGATGGCAAGCCCGAGGCCACTGCTCTTGAGGAAGCGGCGCAGCGGTGTAGCCCCCTGGTAGAAAGCCTGGAAGATCAGCTCCCTCTCCTGCTCGGGAATGCCTGGACCCTGATCCTCGACTTCCAGCACGGCCCGCTCGCCGTCGGCACGCCAGCGCAGGAACAGGCGTCCGTGTTCAGGCGAAAACTTTATCGCATTGGTCACCAGATTATCCACGATGACCCGCAGTTGCTCGGCGTCGCCGAGCACCGACAGCTTCTGCAGATCCGCTTCAACGGCAAGCCCGGCCTGCTCCAGGGCGAAGTCGTGGCTTGCCAGCACCTGCTCCACGACGCGATCGACGCGCACCGGTTTAGGGACCACCGAAGTCAGCGACTGGATTTCCTTGTGGTAGCGCAGCAACTCGTCGATGAGTCCCTGCAGGCGCTGGCAGTTATTGCTGTTGATCGCCAGCAGTTTCAACTGCTCGCTACTGACGGGGCCTGCCACCCCGTCCCGCAGCAGAGCCACGCTCTCCTGGATGGACGCCAACGGTGTCTTCAATTCGTGGGAAACATGCCTGAAGAACGAACTGCGCTGTTGCTCGAGCTTCTGCAGCCTGCTGCGGAGCCAATCGAGACTGGTACCGAGGCGCTGCAAATCCGCCGGGCCTTCCACGGCAATGCTGCGGTCGTAACCACCGGACCCAAGGCGATCGATGGCCTTTTCCAGCTGACGCAGCGGTCTCGTGATCAGTCGGGTGAACAAGGCGGCGAGCCCGAGCGCCAGCAGGGTCAGCGCGCCGGCCTGCCAGCGCAGCAGACGCTGGGTCTGCTGCGTGTCACGCTGGATGCCGGCCAGCTGTTCGCGCGTCCAGAGGTTCAACTGCTCGGACAGGGCCGCGGCCTGCTCGCGCAGCGCCTGGTAATCCGCCTGCACCGCGGCGGCCGCACCTGCTTGCTGCAGCCTGCGGTAGGACTGCTGCTCCTCCGCACGCAGCTTGGCGACTGCGGCAGCAAAAGCAGAATCGAGCGCAAGCGCCGCCAGCTGATCGGCCGCCACCGAGAAACTGCGCTGACGCTCCTGATAGACAGCGAGATAACTGTTGTCGCCCGTCGCCTGGAACTGCCGCGCATTGCGTTCCATGGCAGTGGCCTGTTCGATGAGCGGACGCACGGCCGTCATGGCTTCAGCACTGAGACTCAGTACGCGTTCACTGCTGCTGCCGAGCGCATCGATGTAGCGGGCGGAAATGACCAGCGCCATGATCAGCAGGCCCGCCACCGCCAGGAAGCCGGTAATGGTCAACTGCATCAACGAGCGCGGCTTGAGCGCAATGAATCGGGTCAACATGACGAGACTTTAGCAGCTGGCAGCCTTGCCGCATAATCACCGGCCTTTGCTGCGGATGGCCGACCTCCCGATGCACTACGCTCCCTTAAGCCCCGCTGAACTTGCCCGCTACTTCGCCCGCATCGGCTTCGCAGGCGAGCCCAAGCCGGATCTCGCCACGTTGCAGCAATTGCACTACCTGCACCCGCTGGCCATCAGCTTCGAAAATCTCGATCCCTGGCTCGGCCGTTGTCCGCTGCTGGACGAGGCGGCGATCCTCGCCAAGCTGGTCGATGGCGGACGCGGTGGTTACTGCTTCGAGCACAACCAGCTGTTCCTGCGTGTACTGGCTACCCTGGGCTACGTTGTGTCGGGACTCGCGGCCCGTGTCATCGTGGCGGACGCCAGACTGGCCCGCACACACATGGCGCTGCAGGTGGGGTGTGAGGGCCGGGCCTGGCTGGTCGATGTGGGCTTCGGTGGCCTGACGATGACCGGGCCGCTCGATCTTGGTCTCTGCAGTGAGCAACCGGGCTCCCACGAACCCTGGCGACTGGAGCAGCATCCGGCCGCCTTCCTGCTGAACGCGTGCGTGCTGGGAGAGTGGCGCCCGCAATACTGTTTCAGTCTGGAGGTGCAGACGCCAGGCGATTACCTGATGGCCAACTGGTATGTTGCGACATGGCCCGACTCTCGTTTCCGCCACGAGCTGATCGCAGCACGGCCCGATCGTATCGGTCGCCATGCGCTGCTGAACCGACGCTATGTGCGGCATTTTCCGGATCTGCCCTCGCAGGAAACCCAACTGGCCAGTGCCCGAGAGCTGCACGAGCTGTTGCAGGATGTGTTCCGTATCAATACGACCGCACTCACCGGTTTTGAGCAGCAGCTCGATGCCCGCCTGTTCTCGCCCGGCGCTACCTGAGCCGCACCCCAAGGAGCCAGTGATGACCCACGTCGTCCGTCAGTACAAATACTTCGATCTGCTCATGGCCGGGTTCGTGACCGTGCTGCTGTGTTCCAACCTGATCGGCACCGCCAAGGTCGGCTATGTGACCTTCCCTTTCTCGCTGCCGCTGCTGGGTGATGCCCTGAGTTTCGGGGCGGGCAACCTGTTCTTTCCGCTGGGCTACATCTTCGGCGACGTGCTGACGGAAGTGTACGGGTATGCCCGCGCCCGCAAGGTGATCTGGGCAGGCTTTGCGGCGATGGTGTTTGCCACACTGATGGCCTGGGTGATCGTGCATCTGCCGCCGTCGCCCGATGAGCCGTTCAATGTGCAACTGCAACCGGCCATCGAACTGCTGTTCGGCAATACCTGGCGCATCGTTGTCGGGTCGATCGTGGCCTTCTGGGTCGGCGACTTCGCCAATTCCTTCGTGATGGCAAAGCTCAAGGTGATCACGGCAGGTCGCTGGCTGTGGATGCGGACCATCGGGTCGACGTTGGTCGGTCAGGGCATCGACAGCCTGCTGTTCTACCCGATTGCCTTTGCCGGCATCTGGAGCTTCGACACGCTGCTCGCGGTGATCGCCTTCAACTGGGGCTTCAAGCTGATGGTGGAAGTGGTGATGACTCCGCTCACCTACCTTATCGTCGGGGCACTGAAACGTGCCGAGCAGGAGGACTACTTCGACCGCGATACTAACTTCACTCCATTCTCGCTGCGGGAATGAAGCGGGCGCGACCCGCGGGGCCGCGCCCACTGCGGCAACTCAGAACAGGTAGGCGTACAGCATCGACAGCGCGCCCAGCACGGACGCGAGAAAGATGCTGTGCTTGAAAGTGAAGCGCAGCAGTTCGCTCTCCTGCGAACGCGCCATGCCAGTCGCGGCCACAGCGACCGCCAGGCTTTGCAGACTGATCATCTTGCCCATCACGCCGCCGGCAGAGTTCGCCGCCGCCATCATGGCGGGATCAAGCCCCAACTGACGCGCCGTGACCACTTGCAGGTTGCCGAACAACGCATTGGCTGATGTGTCGGAGCCGGTGAGGAAGACCCCCAGCCAGCCCAGCAGGGCGCTGAAGAAGGGGAACAGCGCACCTGTGGCGGCGAAGGCCAGACCCATGGTGACGATGGAGCCCGAGTAGTTCATCAGCAGGGCAAGGCCGAGTACGGAGGCGATGGTCAGTAGCGAGAACGCCATCTGCTTCAATACCTTGCCGAGCAGACTCACATACGTCTTGAAGGACACGCCGAGAATGATGGCCGCGACTGCCCCTGCCAGCCCGCAGGCCGTGCCGGCCGCCGACAACCAGTTGAGTGTGTAGTTCGCTGCATACGGCGTCGGCGTTGCCACCACTGGCATAGACTGGATGACCTGGTTGTGGAGTCCGGGCCAGGGAATGACGACCGCGACGGTATCCAGCAGACCCTTGCCCCACGGGCTGCCCCACACCAGAACGAATACCACCAGCAGCAGGTAAGGCGACCAGGCGAGAATGGTTTCGCCGAAAGGATGGGTACGCATGGTGAGCGTGCCGCTGGTATCGCCGACCATGGAGAACTTGTCAGCCGGCTGCCAGACCTTGAACAGGGCGACCATGCCGAGGATGGCAGCCAGAGCAGCCATGATGTCGGTGAGCTCCGGGCCGACGTAGTTGGAGACGAGGAATTGCACACCGGCGAAGCAGAGACCGCAGACGGCAGCGGCAGGCAGTACGCCCTTCAGGGCCTTCACGCCACCCATCACCATGATCAGGTAGGCCGGGACAAAGATGGAAATTGGCGCGCACAGGCGACCGACCCAGGCGCTCAGCTCGAGTTCGTCCAGACCGGTGATGCGGGCCAGCGTGATCACCGGGATGCCGATCGAACCGAAGGCGACCGGGGCGGTGTTGGCCAGCAAGCAGATGCCCGCGGCAAAAAACGGCGAAAAGCCGAGGCCGGCCAGCATGGCGGCCGCCACGGCCACCGGCGTACCGAAGCCAGAAGCTCCTTCGATGAAGGCACCGAAGGCGAAGGCAATCAGCATGGCCTGCAGACGACGATCCGCCGTCAGTCCACCGATGGAGTCCTTGATGATCTCGAACTTGCCGGTGTCGAGCGTGATGCGGTACATCACGATTGCCCAATAAACGATCCAGCCGATGGGGAAGAGTCCCTGCGCCGCCCCGTAGGTGACGGCACCCACCGCCAGATCCAGCGGCATACCGTAGACCAGCAGCGAAATCACGAAGGCGGTCGCCAGACCCGACACGGCGGCGACCCAGGCGGGCTTGCGCAGAATACCGATCAGGGTGAGCAGCACGAAGATGGGAATGGCTGCCACAAAGGCCGAGAGAAAGGGACTGTCAACGATCGGTACGTAATTCTGTTCCCACATGGTCGGTTAACCCCGTTGTTGCGTTGCTTGGTGGAGGCAGCCTCGGGGACACGGGACACAGTCACCGCAGGCAAGGTCTGCCAGCGCGGCGGCGGCGTTCGAGAGTGCCGCGGCAGATCCCGGAGGGTCGTAGCGGCAAGGACAGGTCCCCGGGGCTTTCGTTGTTGTTTTCGGCGCGGTGGGCGCCGTGAAAAACGCCGCGATCATCCTCCATTTCGGCGGTCAGCGTAAAGGGCGGCCATGCGATGGCCGGCAACGAACCGGCCCCGCCTCTGCCGACCCGTCCGAGCGCTGGGGACCGCGCGTCGAAAAGGTCACATTTCTTGCCCACAAATCCGCCTGCTGCCGATGGCGGCCGCAGAGCGGGGCTTCTACACTCGGCGTTCGCCAAGCCCGCCCACAGCGGGGGCGCACGGCGCAGCGGCCCGATGGCCGCACGCCGCAAAACAACAGAAAAGCAGAACAACAAAACAGCAGCCACATCAGCAGAGGGAATCCCATGATCGACCATGTTCCGGGTCGCGGCCGGCAGCGCCGGCTTGCCGGTGCCATTGCCACCATCACCACCCTGACCGTCCTCGGCAGCGGCACGCTGCAGGCCCAGCAGACGACCGAGGAGATCACGGTCACCGGATCGCGCATCTCCCGCGACATCGGCTTCGAGTCCGCGGTCCCGGTGACAGCGATCAGCCAGGAAGAGCTCACCATGTTCGACCCCGGCCTCGGGGTATCGAAGCAGCTCGAAAACCTGCCCCAGTTCTTCAACAACGTCAGCTCCGACAACGTCGCCAACCGGGTGACCGCCGACCTCGGCCAGAGTCAACTGAACATGCGCGGCATGGGCGGCAACCGCACCCTGGTGCTTCTGGACGGCGCCCGTATCGTGCCGTCCGACCGACGCAGCTCGGTGAGCGTGGATTACCTGCCTTCCACGCTGATCCAGCGGGTAGACGTGGTGACAGGTGGCGCCTCGGCTGCCTACGGCGCCGACGCCCTCGCCGGCGTGACCAACTTCGTACTCAACCGCAAGTTCACCGGTCTCGACCTCAGCTACCGCACCGGCATCAACGAAGAAGGGGACGGCGAATACAACCGCGCCTCCGTCACCTTCGGTGACGATTTCCTCGACGGTGACCTCCACGTGTTCGGCTCGGTGGAAGTCCGGATCAACGATGCCTACCGGCGCGATTTCGCGGACTGGGACAGGAAGCAGGGCTACGTCAAGAATCCGGCCTGGGTGTCGGCAACGGCAACTCCAACCCAGCCCCTGCGCCTCACCAAAGAATATGTCTACAGCAGCAACTTCACGCCGACCGGACTGATCACCACGGTGACCGGTTCTGCCCTCAACCGCATGCAGTTCACCGAAGATGGCAAAGCCATCATTCCCTACGTCAACGGAGGCTTCGCCTCGTTTGCGGGTACCGGCAACCAGAACACCATGGTCGGAGCGCCCGGAGATCCCCAGTACGACCTCTTCCTGCGCGGGCATCCGCAAAGCATGGAGCGCCTCGGCGTGGAGCAGCAGACCGTGTTCTCAGGTGCCGACTGGCAAGTGAGGGAAGGCACGACCTTGTGGGGCCACCTGCTGTTCGGACGGACCAGCAACTACCCGCAGCCGAATTCCTCGGGTTCGAGCGGCACGGGTCTCGGGCACGCCAACCAGGCCTACATCACCATGTTCCGCGACAACCCCTTCCTGCCGCAGAGCGTGCGGGACCTGATGGTGCGCGAAAATCGCCAGTCCATTCGCGTGGACCAGCACGGCAACCTCGACATCCCGTACGGCACGATGGAAGTGCCGGAAATCGTCAACCGCATCGGTTCGCTGACGCTGGGTTTCGACCAGCAGCTGTGGGGCGACTGGAACCTGCGCGGTTCCTGGCAGACCGGCAAGGCGCGCAAGCACAACGAAAATTCCCGGTGGGAGCGGCTCGACCGCTTCTACATGGCCACCGACGCCGTGACGGATCCATCCAGTGGCCAGCCCATGTGCCGCATCAAGCTGGTACAGCAGCAACTGGCCGCGCAGGGTCGCAATCTGGAAGCCGAGCTCAAGCAGTGGGCGCAGAAGAACTACCTGGCGTATCGCAGCGATTTCTTCAATGCCAAGACCCCGGGCAAGCTGGAACCGATCGACTACCCCTTCGCCGTTGACAGCATCGATCGCTCGATCAGCGACTGCGTGCCGC
>CANGUU010000023.1 GCA_947457195.1 Gammaproteobacteria bacterium | reverse complement strand
GCGAGATCCGCCCGGGGGCAGGGTCTCGGAACGCGACTGTTGAAGAAGGTGGAGCGCTGCTGCCGGGCAGACGGGTTCGGCGCACTGCGGCTGGAGGTGGCCGTGAACAACGCAGCCGCCATTGCGCTGTACCACAAGCATGGCTACCGGGTCTTCGGCCGCAAACCCGGCTACTACCAGGATGGACGCGACGCCTTGCGCTTGCAGAAGATGTTGTGAAGCGGTGGCGTCGCGTGGCGGGTATGCCTCGGCCGCGCCAGACCGAGTAGAATGCCGGCCTTCGTCGGATCCGGTTGATGTTCGCTCATGTCCCTCAATTTCACTGAAGAATACGCCCCCCAGGCTGTCGAGCAGGCAGCGCAGCAGTACTGGCAGCAGCACCAGAGTTTCAAGGTCGCCGTCGACCCGTCGAAGCCCAAGTTCTACTGCCTGTCGATGTTCCCCTACCCGAGCGGGCGCCTGCACATGGGCCACGTCCGCAACTACACCATCGGTGACGTGATCTCGCGCTTCCAGCGCATGCGTGGCAAGAACGTGCTGCAGCCGATGGGCTTCGATGCCTTTGGTCTGCCGGCCGAAAACGCCGCGCTCAAGCACAAGGTGCCACCCGCGCGCTGGACCTACAGCAACATCGACTACATGCGCGGCCAGTTGCAGCAACTCGGCTATGCCTACGACTGGGACCGCGAGCTGGCCACCTGCCACCCCGACTATTACCGCTGGGAGCAGTGGTTCTTCTGCCGCTTGTTCGAGAAGGGCCTCGTCTACAAGAAGGAAGCCGAGGTCAACTGGGACCCGGTCGACCAGACCGTGCTCGCCAACGAGCAGGTCATCGACGGCCGTGGTTGGCGTTCCGGCGCCGTGGTGGAACGCCGCAAGATTCCGCAGTGGTTCATCCGCATCACCGCCTACGCCGACGAGCTGCTGGCCGACCTGGATACGCTGGAAGGCTGGCCGGAGCGTGTGCGCGTGATGCAGCAGAACTGGATCGGTCGCTCCGAAGGCCTGGAGTTTTCCTTCGAAGTCGCCGGCACCGCAGAGCGTCTGACCGTCTACACCACGCGCCCCGACACGTTGATGGGCGTCACCTATTGCGCCGTGGCCGCCCAGCATCCGCTGGCGCTGCGCGCAGCCGAGACCAATCCGGCGCTGGCCGACTTCATTCGCCGGCAAGGGTCGCTCAAGGTCGCCGAAGCCGAACTCGCCACACTGGAAAAAGAAGGCTTCGATACCGGCTTTCATGCCATCCACCCCATCACCGGCGAGGCGCTGCCGATCTGGGCGGCCAGTTTCGTGCTGATGTCGTATGGCTCGGGCGCGGTGATGTCGGTGCCGGCCCACGACGAGCGCGACCATGAGTTCGCCAGGAAGTACCAGTTGCCGATCCGGCAGGTCATCCGCCCGCTGCAGGACGGGCAGCCGGTCGATGTGCAGCAGAGCGCCTGGACAGAACACGGCATCCTCATCAATTCCGGCGCCTACGACGGCCTCACCTTCGAGCAGGCCTTTGCCCGGCTGGCAGAGCACTTCAGCGCCACGGGCACCGGCAAGAAACAGGTGAATTTCCGGTTGCGCGACTGGGGCGTCAGCCGCCAGCGCTACTGGGGTGCACCGATTCCCATCATCAACTGCGCCAACTGCGGCGCCGTGCCGGTGCCCGACAGCGACCTGCCAGTGGTGCTGCCCACCGAAGTGGAAGTCGATGGCGCCACATCACCCATCAAGAAGCTGCGCAGTTTCATCGACTGCCAGTGCCCGCGCTGCGGCGTCGCAGCCGAGCGCGAGACCGACACCTTCGACACCTTCATGGAGTCGTCCTGGTACTACGCGCGCTTTGCCTGTGCCCGCTTCGAAGGCGGCATGCTCAATCCGCAGGAGGTCGACTACTGGCTGGACGTCGACCAGTACATCGGCGGTATCGAGCACGCCATCCTGCACCTGCTGTATGCGCGTTTTTTCCACAAGCTGCTGCGCGATCTCGGCCTGGTGAAGACGGCTGAACCCTTCCGCCGCCTGCTCACGCAGGGCATGGTGGTGGCTGACACCTTCTACCGCGACAACGCCGACGGCAGCAAAGAGTGGATCAACCTGACGCAGGTCGACATCGTGCGCGACGACAAGGGCCGGATGGTCTCCGCCACGCTGAAAGCCGACGGCCAGCCGGTGGAGATCGGGGGCAGCGAAAAAATGTCGAAGTCCAAGAACAACGGCGTCGATCCCGAAAACATGATCGCGCGCTTCGGTGCCGACACCGTGCGCCTCTACATCATGTTCACCTCGCCGCCGGACCAGAGCCTCGAATGGAGCGACAGTGGCGTGGAAGGCGCGTTCCGCTTCTTGCGCCGCCTGTGGAAGCTGATCGGGGGTTTCACGCCGGTCGGCGTCGCAGTGGATGTCGCCCGCCTTGACGAGGCCCAGCGCGAGATTCGGCACAAGACCCACGCCACCATCCGCAAGGTCACCGACGACTACGACCGCCGTCAGGTCTTCAACACCGCCATCGCGGCCGTGATGGAACTCTACAACGACGTCAGCAAGTTCGTGGCGGCCGGTCACGATGACCACGGCGGCCAGTCCCAGGCTGTGGTGCAGGAGGCACTCGAAGCCATGCTGTTGCTGCTGGCGCCGATCGTGCCTCACGTCGCGCATGCCCTGTGGCAGCACCTCGGCAAGCCCGGGGCCATCATCGATGCCGCGTGGCCGGGGTACGACGAGTCCGCCCTGGTCGCCAGCAAGGTCAGTATCGCGGCCCAGGTCAACGGCAAGCTGCGGGCCGTGCTGGAGCTGCCCGCCTCGGCCGACCGCAGCGCCATCGAGCAGGCCGCCCTCGCCGACGAAACGGTCCGCAAGTTCATCGCCGACCAGACGGTGAAAAAAGTCATCGTGGTGCCGGGCAAGCTCGTCAACATCGTGGTGGGCTGAGCGCCATGCGGCACGCTCGGTCTCTGTGGACACTCTGCGCTCTGCTCGTCGCTACACTGGCCGTGGGCGGCTGCGGTTTCGCGCTGCGTGGCTCGGCAGCCCTGCCCGCGGAGCTGCAGCCTCTCGCCCTGCTGAACGTCGACAATGGCACGCCGCTCGGTCAGGAACTGCTGCGCGCGCTGGTCAGCAACGGCGTCGAGTTGGCCACGCAGGCCAGCGGCGCCAGCTACCAGCTGGAAGTCGGCAACGAAGCGGCGGCCGAGCGCGCGCTCAGCGTCAACGCCAATGCGCGCGCCGGGGAATACGAGCTGACCATGAGCGTACCGTGGCAACTGCGGCGCGGCGCTGACGTGGTGCTGGGGCCGGAGACGCTCAGCCTGGGCAAGGTCTATCTGGCTGACCCGGACAACGCCATCGCCAAGAACGAGGAAGCCGAGCTGATCCGCGCGGAAATGCGCCGGGAACTCGCCCTGCAGTTGCTGCGTCGGCTGCAGGTTTTCGTGCCATGAATGGCTGCGGGGTCCCTGCTCCGCGCTGCTGCTGAGGCCCCTGCGTGATGCCCTTCGGTCTGCCGCCTGTCGTCGTTTCCATCGTGCTGCTGCTCGGCAGTAACGTCTTCATGACCTTCGCGTGGTACGCCCATCTCAAGGAACTCAACCACCGGCCGTGGCTGTTGGCCGCACTGGCAAGCTGGGGCATCGCCCTCTTCGAATATCTGCTGCAGGTACCGGCCAACCGTATCGGCTACGGCAGCCTCAGTGTGGGCCAGCTGAAGATCCTGCAGGAGGTGATCACGCTCAGCGTGTTTGTGCCGTTTTCCGTGCTGTACCTCAAAGAGCCCCTCAAGCTCGACTACCTGTGGGCGGGGCTGTGCCTGCTGGGGGCGGCGTACTTCATGTTCCGCAGCAGGCTGGCCTGAGGCGCACTCGCGCGCGCCGGCATCGCACGGTCTCGCGCCGCGTCAGGGGGCGATCTCGAAGGCCAGCAGCACGTTGCCGGGTCGGCCCACGAAGCCGGAATTGCCGGACAGCATGTAGAGCATGCCATCGGCCACCACCGGGCCGGGCCCATCGAAGGACGCGCCGTTGGCCTTCACGCCGTTGAGGGTTTCGAAGTCCCGATTGGCATCGAAGGTCCACAGGACCTGGCCGCTGTCGGCCGCGTAGGCGCGCATGCCACCGTCCTGTGAGCCGGAGAATACGGCCCCGGGCACGGCGGTCACCGCGGCGCTCTGCGTGGCGCCACAGCCCTGCCCGGCAGCGCACAGCAGCGGTTGCGGCGGGGTGAACCAGAGGCGGTCACCGGTATCGACATCGATGCCATGCACACCGCCGGTTTCAGCGGCGCGGTAACCACCCACGGCCACGAAGGCCGTACCAGCAGCGGCAGCGGCTCCCCACACGCCACCAACCGGGCTGCCCGAGCCGGCGCGGTACTCCCACACAGGGGTCCCGGCGTTGGCCGGATCGAGCGCGTAGACCATGCCGGATTTCTGCGGGATCACCAGCAGCTCACGACCGCTGCGGCCACGCGTCAGCACCGGCGACGCCGAAAAATCGAAGTCCGGACCCACCTCGTCGGGGCAGTTGGCGTTGGTGGAATCGGGATTGCAGCCGCCGATCCAGGCATCGGCCGGCGTGGTCAGCTGACGGCTCCACACCAGCTGTCCCTGGTCGAGGCTGATGGCCAGGATGGCATCGGCGGTCGGCGGTGCCGGGTCGGCGTAGGCGTTCCCGGTCGACACGTACAGCAGTCCACGCGCGGCATCGACGGTGGGCGCACTCCAGATGCCCACGCCGGCCGGTCCGAACAGAGGCTTGCCGTTGGCACTCAGCCCACGCGGCTGCGGCTCGTCCACCGTGTAGAACTTCCACACCAGCTCGCCGGTCGCCGCATCGAGCGACGACACGCTGCCGCGGAAGGTGCAGCAGGAGTAATCCGGGTTGGACGCGGTGTTTTCCTCGTTGACGCCGGTGACAGGCACGTACACGCGGCCCGCGTGCACGGTCACGGCGCCCGTGCCTCGCACGGACGGGTGCGTTTCGACCTGGGTCTGCCAGAGCAGCGTGCCGTCCTGGGCGTTCACCGCGTAGGCATTGGCGAGCATGTCGACGAAGTAGACCGCGTAGCCATTCGTGCCGTCCGGCAGGGTCACCGGTGCCACCGAGGTCGCACTGCGGATGCCGGCGCGGGGCAGGAAGGTCCAGTAGGTGCAGCCGCTCTGCGCATCGACCGAATACAGGGCACCGGCACGGTTACCCACGTAGAGCCTCCCGCCTACCACAGCCGGCTGTCCGCGCGTCTGGCTCTCGCCCGGCAGACCATAGGCCCACTTCAGGCGCAGCTTTGGCAGGTCGGTGGCACCGAGCCGCCCGGTGGCGGCAAAGCGAGTGTTGCTGAGATCCGGACCCCAGCCATTCCAGCTGCGCGCGGCGTCGGGCGCTGCCAGCGGCGGATTGCGGGTGCAGAGATTGCTGGTCTGCACCAGCGCGATATCGGTGACCTGCTTGCCAGTAAGATACGCCGCGAGATCGCGGCGCTGCGGGTCGGTCAGTTCGGCACCCTGCAAACGCATCAGGCCGTCGGTCAGGGCGGCGTAAACGACGTTGGGCGTGAACTTTGCCATGTCGTCCTTGCTCGGGGCATGCGCGTTGTCGCGCGGGTCCGGGTTGAGGTGACAGGCACCGCACTTGTCGTTGAACAGGGCCTCGGCGTCCTGCGCAAACGCGACGCTGACAGCGCCGCCGGCGAGACCGAGGAAACCGAGCAGGCCGAGCACGGCTGCCGGGGCAGACGGGCAAAGTCGCTTGAGCTGCATGGATCGTCTCCTGTCACCCGCGCGCTGGTCAGCGCGCGACCGCCTTGGCGTAAACCCGCACCACGGCCACATCGGACCAGCCACCGGGTCCATGATCGGCACCGGGTTGCAGGTCGGTGAAGCCGATCTCGTCTACCTTGCCGAGATCGATGTCTGCCACCAGGTTGCCGCGGGTGACGCCGAGTTCGGTGTTGAAGGCGATCCACTTGACATCCTGCACGCGGAATTCCTCGAACAGGAAATCGGTGGTGTTGCCGAGCTCGACGTTACCGATGTAGGTCTTGCCATCGGCCAGCTTGATGAAGGGGTGGATCTTATGGAACCCCGAGGTCTTGCTCTGCACCATGACGCGGGCGCTGCCGGTCAGGTCGGCGTAGGAGGTCTTGTGGCGGAAGGCGAAGGTGCAGCCAGCACCGCAGAGTCCAGACCAGGTGTGCGTGGGGTTGGCGTCGTTGCCATCGAAACCGGTGACCTGCAGCTCTTCGGACTTCGGGCCGTAGAGTTTGAGTTCGAGATCGGCATTCGCCACGTGGTCCTGCACCAACGGATTTTCGCCGCCCTTCGGCAACTGCTTCCAGGTTTCTTCAAAGAACAGCCCGGCACGCGGCGGCGGTGGACCGGGCGGCGGCCCCTCTTGGGCGGCAGCAAAGCTGGTGGTGGTATGCAGGGTCAGCAGCAGCAGACCCGCAAAACGAAGCAATGACGACATGATCCCCTCCGATCGTAGACGGCACGTTGTAAGTATTGTGGATGAATTGTGATGCACCGACGCGACGGCTTGCGCACGGTGGCCGGATGATAGACGCTCCCCCCCACAAAACAAACAAGCGGCGGCCCTGGCCCGCCATGGGGGACCCCAGCGATGCTTACTCACTTTTCCCGCCTGACGATGGGCCTGCTGCTGGCCAGCGGCGTGTTCGGGCAAGAGATTCCCCGGCTGCCCAACGGCAAGCCCGACCTCAACGGCATCTGGGCGCGGCCCTACGTGGCCGACATGGGTGCCAAGGGCAACGGTCGCACACAGACCGGACCGGGCGAGCTACCCTTCAGCGACGCCGGCCGCCGCAATTTCGACAACTACAATCCCTCGACAGGTGACTACACCGGCGTGTGCATGCCCTTCGGTCTGCTGCGTGCCATGAACTCGCCCGACCCCATCCAGTTCATGCAGACCGAAACCCACTTCGCCTTCCTCTACGAGCAGAACAGCTGGTTCAAGGTCATCAACATGGACGGGGCGAGCCACAGCACCGGCGTGCCCGCGTGGTTCGGTCACACGGTGGCGCATTGGGAGGGTGACACGCTGGTGCTCACCACGTCGGAATTCAACGGCAAAACCCGGCTCGATACGGTGGGCCACCCCCACAGCGACCAACTGAAGGTGACGGAGCGCCTGACGCGGCGCGACACCGACACGCTCGACTACGAGGTGGTGATCGACGACCCGATCTATTACACCCAGCCCTGGAGCAACAAGCGGGTGTTCACGCTGCAGAAGGACTTCGAAATCATCGAGTACTCCTGCGAGGAAAACAACAAAGGTCTGTGGGAAGGCCGCATCAAACCGCCGAACTACGATACCTGGCACACCTACGACAGCGGGGAACCCTGACTGCCCCGAGCGTGGCCAAGCGCCACGCCATAAAATAGAAAAGCCCGGTTATGCCGGGCTTTTTTGTTGGCAGACCCCCTACTGCGGCCCGGCTTACTGGCGGTCGAGAAAGTCGTAGATCTGCGGGGCAGCCAGCAGATAGGCGTTGAGGTGCTCGCCGCCCGGCACCACACGGTACTCGGTGCTGACGCCTGCGGCCGAGAGTTCGCGCGCCAGTCGCTCCGACGCCGCGATGGGATTGGAGCTGTCCTTGTCGCCGTGCAGCACCAGCACCGACACCTTGCCACGCAGCGCCGCAAACGGGAAGTCACGGGTGACGATGGGGCCGGAACTCACAACCACCGCCTTGAAAAGCTCAGGGTAGCGGCTGGCCAGATACAGCGCGCCCGACGCCGACGGATTCTGGCCGTGCAGAAAGACACGGCTGGTGTCGGCTCCGTACTCTGCCGCCACCAGCGCCAGCACGTTCAGCACGTCCTGCTCGGCGCGGGCGCTTTCTTCTGCACTCCAGCCATCCCCGGGGCTGGACGGACCGTCCGGCCGCTCGATGGGATAGGGGCTGCCGTAGTAGGGCTGCCGCAAGCCGCGATAGCCGAGTGGCGAGATCACGATGTAGCGGTGGCGGCGCGCCTCGCTGACGAGTGCATTGTCGTCGCGGTGATTGTTGTTGATGCTGTTGCCGGCACGCAGCGTGATCAATAGCGGCAGGCGCTCGCCCGGCTGCCAGTCCTCAGGCACATACAGCCGGTAGGGGATCGACTCGCCGGTGCCCGGAAATTCATAGACGCGGTACTGCTCGCCGGTGTGCTGGTACAGCGGCCAGGCAGGCATGGGCACTGGTCTCGCCACGGCAGCGGCAGGTGCCACGGCAGCGGACGGGGGCGCCGCAGCCACCGGAGCGGCTGCAGGCGCAGGTGGCGTGGCTGCCGCCGGGACCTGGGCGAGTGTCAGGCCGGTGCCAAGTGCCAGCAGGACCACTGCGATGATGCCTCTGGTGTTCATGTGTGCCTCTCTCGTGCAGTGGGCTGCCGGGGCGCCCGGGTGATCCGGCATCAACATCGTGCGCGCCGCTGCCCTTGCCGGCGGCGGCCGCCGGGTTCAGTCATCGAGAAACCTGCGCGCGGTCTCCAGATCACAGGCCTCGTTGGAACGTTGCATGCCGGGCCGGTACTGCCAGGTTCCGCTCCAGGTCACCGCGCCAGTCAGGTACTCGCTGTCTTCCAGCGTGCCGGAATAGGTGAGCTGCTTGCCGTCTGCGCTGATGTCGAAGCGCTCGCTGAGATGCTTGGCCGGACTGCTGGGCAGTGCCGTGGTAAGTCCGATGGGATTGGCGGCAAAGTTGCTCGAATCCACCAGCAGCGACGTGCCCTCGAAGCGCCCGATCGAGTGACCCTCGGCAAACGTCTCGGTGGCCGGCGGATGCGCGCGGCCGTCGAGCCAGATGGTGCGTTCGGAATCGAGCCAGTCGATGTGCATCTCCACCCGGTCAGCGAATACCTCGATCTGGTTGGCGACCGGGTAGAACAGCAGCGCCGGGGCACCGATGGGTTGGCAGTCTTTCTGGGGCGTGGGCAGACTGGCCGCGGCGGCCATGGCGGCGCGGGCGGTCTCGTTCAGCGGCCAGCCGTTGGCTGCACCGAGAAAGCCGAAGAAGGAGGTACGCGGCGAAAACCAGGTGCCAGCGATACTGGTGGCGCTGCCTTCCGCTTCGGCGTAGACGCTACGCGAGGAAATGTTCAGCGGATAGTAGGTGCCGTCGGACTTGTAGAGCTCGCGGCCCAGCAGCAGCCCCGCAGGGTCTCGCTTGCCGGGATTGCCGCGCACGGTAACGCTCTCGCCCACCGCGACGGCGTCGCGCGTGAAGCCCAGCGGATTCAGCACGGAGCCCGCCCCTGCCTCGACTTCCACGCGTTGCAGCGAGCCATCAGGCTGGCGTACGTCCAGGGTGAGATAGACGTGGGGATTGCGAAAACTGTAAGCCGTTACCGTGCCGGTCACCGCCGTCTCCACCGCGGTGTCGAAAGCCGCGGCGCTGTGGTGCGCGAGCCCTGCAGTCGAAGCCAGCACGGCCAGGGCAGTCAGCGTAGCAGTCAGGGGGAATCGCGGCATGGAGGGCCTCCGGGGCAGGGCAGTGGCGAACGGGACTTCGGCGCATAAGAACGCGGGCAGCACGGTCGGAGCGCGCGCGATTCTCCCACCGGGCTTCGCGCCGGTACAAGCGCCGGGCGGCCAACGAATCCGGGCAGTCTCCTGGTAGCGCCGACGCCGGCAGGGCAGTCTGCAGTTGTTGCACCACGGCAGTCTTGTTAGGCTGAAACGGCAGTGATGCGAGTTCCGCGCTCGCACGACAACAACGATAACAGCAAAAACCATGACCGCAGGTTCGCCTGCAGGGGACTCCATGAAAACCCATGCCTCGCTCGTCGTCCTCCTTGGCTGCCTCGCGCTGGCCGCCTGCTCGGAGCCACCCGCTGCGCCGGGCGCCGACGGGTCGGCATCCACGGCCAGCAGCAGCGCACTGCGCGGTAAAGTGACCAGTATCGCAGGGCCGGAAGCCGGCGTGTGGGTCATCGCGGAAACCCGCGACCTGCCCACACGCTTCGCGCGCAGCGTGGTCACCAACGACGCTGGCGAGTACCTCATCCCGGACCTGCCCGCCGCCCAGTATGACGTCTGGGTGCGTGGCTACGGCCTGGTCGATTCGGCCAAGGTGCAGGCGGAACCGGGCGCCACGCTGGACCTCGCCGCCACCGTGGCACCCGACGCCGCCAGCGCTGCCGAGTACTACCCGGCCGGGTACTGGATGTCGCTGTTGCAGGTCCCCGACGCCACACAGTTCCCCGGCACCGGGGCCACTGGCAACGGTATCCATCCGAACATCAAGCAGCAGGCCGACTTCGTGCGGCTGATCGGGTCGGGCGGCTGCATCGTCTGCCACCAGATCGGCAACAAGGCCACGCGCACCCTGCCGGCGCTGTTCAACGGCTACGACAGCAGTGCAGCGGCGTGGGCACGCCGTATCCAGTCGGGGCAGGCCGGCGCCTTCATGACGCGCACGCTCACCAGCATGGGCCTCGAAGCCACCACCCGCATGTTCGGCGACTGGACCGACCGCATCGCCGCCGGTGAACTGCCGCCGATGCCGCAGCGGCCCACGGGCAAGGAGCGCAACGTGGTGATCACCCAGTGGGACTGGGCCGACCCCACGGCCTATCTGCACGATGTGGTGTCCACCGACCGTCGCAATCCCACGGTGAACGGCTATGGCAAGCTCTACGGTTCGCTGGAAGAAAGCCACGACTACCTGCCCGTGCTCGATCCGGTGACCCACAGCATCGACCGCGTGCCGCTGACCATGCTGGATCCGGAGGCGCCGCCGGTGCCCACGCCGCAGTTGGCAGAATCACCCTACTTCGGCACCGAAAACATCTGGGACTCCAAGGCCAACGTGCACAACCCCATGTTCGACCAGGACGGCCGGCTGTGGATTACCGCCCGCGTGCGTGACCGCGAGAACCCGGCCTGGTGCCAACAGGGTTCCACCCATCCTTCGGCCGTGGCCTATCCGCTCGAAGGCAATGGCCGCCAGCTCGGGCTGTATGACCCCGCCAGCGGCGAGTACAAGCACGTCGACACCTGCTTCGGCACGCACCACCTGATGTTCGCCGAAGATGCCGACAACACGCTGTGGACCAGTGGCGGCGGGCAGGTGATCGGCTGGCTGAACACGCGGCAGTACCTCGCCACCGGTGACTACCAGGCGGCGCAGGGCTGGACACCCTTCATCCTCGACACCAACGGCAACGGCCAGCGCGATGCCTTCAACAAGCCGGGCGAAACGGATGCGAGCAAGGACACGCAGATACTGCCCGGCTTCGGCTTCTATGCCGTGAACCCGGCACCGGACGGGTCGGTGTGGGGCTCGATTCTCGGCTTTCCCGGGGCCGTGGCGCGGCTGGTGCCCGGCAGCGATCCGGCCACCACCGCCCTCACCGAGTACTACGAACTGCCGCTCGGGCCTGACGGCACGCCTGTGGAAGGGTTTTCGCCGCGTGGCATGGACATCGACCGCGAGGGCGTGGCCTGGGTCGCGCTGGCCAGCGGTCACCTTGCCAGTTTCGACCGCCGTAAGTGCACGGGACCGCTGAGCGGCCCGCAGGCGACCGGCCAGCACTGCCCTGAAGGCTGGAGCTTCTTTACCGAGCCGCTGCCGCAGTACCAGAACCTCAGCACATCGGGCAGCGTTGAGAGCAGCTACTTCACCTGGGTAGACCAGTTTGATGCGCTCGGGCTCGGCGCCAATACGCCCGTGAACACCGGCAACCAGAGCGGCGCGCTGCTGGCGTTGGATGACGGCGAGTGGGTGCGCATGATCGTGCCCTACCCGCTCGGCTTCTATACCAAATGGATGGACGGCCGCATCGATGACGCGGCTGCCGGCTGGAAGGGGCGTGGCATCTGGGCCACCTACAGCAGCCGCGCACCGTTCCACATGGAAACCGGCAAGGGCGCCACGTCCATCGTCTACCACTTCCAGGTGCGGCCCGATCCGCTGGCCGAGTAAGGAGAACTGCATGAATCGCATACGACCGCTGTTGCTGACCGCCCTCGCGTTGCTGCCTGGCTACGGCGCTCACGCCCACCATTCGTTCGCCGCCGAGTACGACGCCAATCAGCCGGTGTCCGTCACCGGCACCGTGAGCAAGGTGGAGTGGCGCAACCCGCACATCTGGTTCTACGTAGACGTGAAGGAGACCAGCGGCAAGACGGTCACCTGGGGCTTTTCCGGTGGTGCGCCGGGCATGCTGCTGCGGCGCGGCATCAGCCCCGAGGCGCTGAAGCCCGGTGATACCATCGTGGTCGAGGGCTTCCGCGCCCGCGACGGCTCGGCCAATGCCTCCGGCGGCAAGGTCACTTTTGCCGACGGCCGCAGCGTGTTCACGGCCTCGGCCGAAGACGTGGTGCCGAAATGACGCGCCTCGCTGCGAGCCTGCTTGCCGCCCTGCTGCCGTCCTGCCTGCTGGCGGCGGAACCAGCCGCCTTCCCGCGTATGGATTCCGGCGTGCCCGACTTTACCGGTACCTGGGCCGGGCCCGGGTTTCAGCACACGGGCAGCGAGGTCGACAATCCCACCGCCGCGCTCTATGACGACAAGCGCATGGCGCCGTTCCAGCCGGGCAAGGCCGAGACGTTCATCCGCACCACTGGCAACGTGCGGCTCGACGATCCGACCGCCGTCTGCCTGCCGAACGGGCTGACCCGGCAAATCGCCTCGCCCTACCCGCAGCAATGGGTGCAGACCGACGATGCGCTCGTCATCCTGTACGAATACATGCATTTTTTCCGGCATATTCCGCTTGGAGCACCGGGACGCGCGCACGGCCCGCTGTTCGAAGACACCTACATGGGCGACTCGATCGGCTGGTTCGAGGGCGACACGCTGGTGATCGAGACCATCGGCCTCAAGGAATGGCTGCTCGATTCCTACCACCCGGCAGCCGGCGGCTCACGCTGGCACAGCGCCGACACCCGGGTGATCGAGCGCCTCACCCCCACCGACGGCGACAACGTACGCTATGAAGTCACCATCGACGACCCCGCCACCTTCACGGCGCCGTGGACCCAGCCCTGGGCCATGCAGCGCAAGAAGACGTGGAAACTGTTCGAGTTCATCTGCGAAGACAACAACCGCTGCGAAGCCGGCGTCTGCCAGGCGGCCGACGTACAACTCGACGACCAGTGAGCGGCAGCGGCGCGTGACGCGCGTCGCTGTGCAGCCCCGGGGCAGCCGTCGTACCGCTCAGCGTAGCGGCAAGTAGATGTCGGTGATCATCTCGGACTCGGGCACGCCGGGACCGATGTTCACGTAGTGAAAGAACACGGGGAAATCGCGCAGCTGCTCGCCGCTCTGCGGCAGCCACTCCTCGATAAGCCAGCGCGGCGCCGGCATGTCATGGCGCGAGCCTCGTTGGCGCACACGCGCGCAGCGACCACCGGGAATGGTCTTGGTGATGACACCAAGGGGGTTGTCGGCCACTGGCTGCGGGACGGATACGCAGAGATCCAACCGGTAATCCTCGGGCAGCACACACCGGTGGTCGGTGTAGTGCACACCGTAGGTGGCGCCCATGCCGGGGCGGATTCCGTTGGCCTGACGCCAGGCAATCAGGCGCTGCGTGCTCTGTCCGGTCATGCTTTCCGGACCACGGTGCTCGACCGTGGCCACGAGTGTTTCCGGGAACTCGACGATCTCGACCTGCATGGCTGTCTGCTCCTTCAGGCACTGCCGACCGGCTGCACGCTGCCTTTGGGTCTGCTGCCCTCTCCATGTGCCTTTGACCGCAGCTCGCGCTGCACCAACAGGTAGCTGAAGCCCGCCTGCGCGACCACCGCCAGCACCGACACATACCAGATCTCGTGCAGGGCGAAGTCGTCGCGCGCCGCCACCAGGAAGGACACGGGAACGAAGATCAGCAGGCGCAGCAGCGAACTCAGCAGCGCCGGCCGCGTATTGCCGAGCCCCTGGAAGATGCCCGAGCAGGAAAACACCACGCCCTGAGCCACGAAATTCCACGACACGATCTGCAGGAAGTGGCCACCCACCTCCAGCACGGCCGGCGCGTCAGTGAAGCCGCGCATCAGCGACTGCGGCGAAATCTGCATCACCACAGTCACCACCAGCATCACCGCGGCGTTCAGCAGGATGCCGGTCTTGCAGGCCTCACGTACGCGGTCCCAGCGGTTGGCGCCCACGTTCTGACCCACGATGGGTCCCACGGCAAATGCGATGGCCATGGTCGGCATGAAGATCGACTGCATGATGCGGCCGCCGATGCTGAAGCCGGCCTGGGCTTCGGCGCCGAAATCCTGAATCAGCAGATAAATGACGGCAAAGTAGAGAAACATCAGCAGCATCTCGCCGCCGGCCGGCAGACCGATGGCAAACATGCGCCGGTAGACACCGAAGTCAGGCAGGAACTGCGCGAGGTCGAAACGCACGTACTTTTCCTGACGGATGAAGTAATAGACGAGGATGAGGACGCCGATGGTCACCGACACCGTGCTGGCGAGCCCGGCCCCCATCACGCCCCAGGCCAGGCCCGTGCCCCAACCGGCGATCAGCAGCGGCGCCAGCAGGGTGTTGAGCAGCACGGTCACCATCTGCACCAGCATGCCCGGCTTGACGATGCCGGTGGCCCGCAGCGCCGACGACATGGCCATGAGGGGAAACTGCAGCGACATCCCGGGGATGAACCAGAGCAGGAACAAGGTCCCCTCTTCCCGGGTGGCCGTGTCAGCGGCGATCTGCGCCATGTAGGCGTCGGCGCCGGCGAGCCCACCCACCAGCGTCAGCACTGCACACAGCAGCGCCAGTCCCATCGACTGGTTGAAGATACGGTTGGCCTGATCCTGTTCCTTGCGCCCCACGGCCTGCGACATCATGGCAACCGTACTCACGCCGAGGATCTGGGTGATCGCCATGACCATGAACATCAGCGTGCCGGCAGACCCCACGCCAGCCGCCGCCGCCTCGCCGATGGCTGCCACGAAATAGAGGTCAACCAGCAGGTACAGCGTCTGGAAAAGCATGCCGGCGGCCATGGGCGCCGCCATGGTGAGAATGGTGCGGGTGATGGAACCTTGGGTCAGGTCACGCATGGAAAATCCTTGGGTATTGCCGGCTCGGCCGGGGCGCCATTAGCTACCGCGGTCGGTGGTTTTGCAACACCGGCACAGGGCCAGCGCGGATTGACACGCTACCGGCAATCCAACACAATGCGCGCCTTTTCCGGAGCCACGCACTTGTAGCTCAGTTGGATAGAGCACCAGGCTACGAACTTGGTGGTCGGGGGTTCGAATCCCTCCAAGTGCGCCATTCCCTGACTCCGGTCTCGTCTCTGTCGCTTCCCGAGCCCTTGCCTTCCGCGTTGTCGCAGTGCCACTTGCGCCAACCGTGACCGCGGGGGTCGCACCCGGCCATGGCTTACCCTGTATTCGAATTCGACGACGTGAGGGCCGCTTCGCTCTCGCTGGTGCAGTGGCGCGTCCAGCCGGGCGAGTGCTGGGCCGTGCTTGGTCGCAACGGGTCCGGCAAGCAGCAACTCACGCGCCTGCTCACCGGCGAATTGGTGCCCGCCAGCGGCCGCCTGCGGCGCCCCGACTGCCATGTGGGCGTACTGTCGTTCGAACGCCAGCAGCAACTGTTCGAGCGCGAACTGCGCGACGACGACAGCGAATTCATGGAAGGCGCCGATGCCGGCACCACCGTGGCGGAACTGCTGGAACTCGGCGGTCATCCACTACCGGCGGAGCTGGCCTTCCTCGGTCTGGAGCGCCTGCTGCAGCGCGGCTATCGGCAGCTCAGCAGCGGCGAGGCGCGCAAGACACTGTTGGCGCAGCAATGGCTGCGTAGCCCAGACTTGCTGATACTCGATGAACCCTTCGACAGCCTCGACGTGGCCAGCCGCGCCGAGCTGGCGCGTTTCTTTGCCGAGGTGGTGGCCGCAGGCCGTACCACGCTGCTGTTTCTGCTGAACACAGAAGAAGACCTGTTCCCCTGGCACAGCCACCTGGCGGTGCTGGAGCGTGGGCAACTGGTCGCGCAGGGACCCGCGCAGGAGGTGCGTGACACACCGGCGTTACAGGCCTTGCTGCGCTTCGATGCCACCGCACTGCCGCCGTGGCCGGACGCGCTGCCGCGCGCCACCGTGCCCGATCCGTTGATTGTGCTACGCAACGGCACGGTGGCCTACGACAGTACGGTCATCTTCAGCGGCATCGAACTCCGCATCCAACACGGCAGTCACACGCTGCTGACCGGGCCCAACGGCTCCGGCAAATCGACCTTGCTGGGCTTGCTCACCGGCGACCACCCGCAGTGCTACGGCAACGACCTCACTCTGTTCGGCAAACGGCGTGGCAGCGGTGAGACCATCTGGGAACTCAAGCAGCGCCTTGGCATCGTGAGCCCGCAGCTGCACCGCGACCACCGCGTGGCAGGCTCCACGGTGCAGATCATCATTTCCGGCTTCTTCGACACCATCGGCCTCTATGACCAACCTTCCACTACGCAGCTGCAGCACGCCGAGCGCTGGCTGGCGCTCGTGGGTCTCGGCGAACAGCGCAACGTGCCGTTCAAGCATCTGTCTTACGGCGAGCAGCGCCTTGCCCTGGTCGCCCGCGCCCTCGTCAAGCAGCCCCTGCTGCTCATTCTGGACGAACCCACCCAGGGCCTCGACGACATCAACCGCTGCCGCGTGCTGCACTTCCTCGATCACCTCGCCCACCAACAGCACACGACCGTGCTGATGGCGAGCCATCGGCAGGACGAGTTTTTGCCGCTGTTCCGGCAGCATGTGGAGTTGGGGTGATAGACGCTACGACACCAAGCCAGTGCCGTCCGCAACGTCGCCCTGATTTCAGGTTCTCGCGGTATGTGATCAGGTCGATGTCTGCGCCTGAGTAGATTACTTCGGCAGCTGCATCTTGTTTTGGCATTCGACCCTGAGTAGCGCGAATTTTTAATTGATCTCTGAGCAGAAATTCACTGGGTCATTACATCTGACTGCGGATTCACCAACTCCCAATGACTTGCTGGCTTCCCTTATCGAATAGCCCTGATTGGCCACCAAGTGAGCCGCTTCGCTTTTGAAGTCTGTTGAAAATGTACGACGTTGTCTTGCCATGGAACACCTCTCGCATGGCGGAAAGAATACCACCCAAGTTGGTGTCCGGATTTATGGAACCACTACACCTCCCTTGCTGCTAGCCACTTCTCGTTTGGGTAAGTATTTGGGTATGTATAAATGAAAAACGCGCCAGAGGGCGCGTATTCATTGGGGTGTTGGCGGAGAGAGAGGGATTCGAACCCTCGATAGGGGATAAGCCTATACGCCCTTAGCAGGGGCGCGCCTTCGACCACTCGGCCATCTCTCCACATGCGGGCAGCATGTTATCACAGCGCGGACCATTCTCCAGCGGGCCGCACGGCGAATCATCAGTCCTTGCTGCTGTCCTCGTCTGCGGTGTCGCCTTCCTTGCGGATCCGCTCGTAGATTTCTTCCCTGTGCACGGCAACATGCTTGGGGGCATTCACACCCAGTCGCACCTGATTACCCTTCACACCGAGCACGGTGATGGTGACTTCGTCACCCACCATCAGCGTTTCACCTACCCTGCGGGTCAAGATCAGCATTCACAACCTCCGCTTACTGCATGGCTTGCTGTGGCCGCTTCAGGCCGGATCCTTCAGACCAAAAGCGGTGTGTAGGGCTCGCACGGCGAGTTCGAGATACTTTTCTTCGATGACGACAGAGATCTTTATCTCGGAGGTGGTGATGAGCTGGATGTTGATGGACTCGGCGGCAAGGGCGCCGAACATCTTGCTGGCAATGCCGGCATGCGAACGCATGCCAACACCCACCAGCGATACCTTCGCCACCTTGTTGTCGACCTCGACCATTTTCGCGCCGAGGTCCTTCATGACCTGCTCGAGTATGCGCGCCGCCTTGTCGGTTTCCTTGCGCTGTACCGTGAAGGTGATGTCGTTGGCCTTGTTGTCGGCAACGTTCTGCACGATGACATCCACCTCAATGTTGGCATCACTGATGGGACCGAACACGCGGAATGCCACGCCGGGGACATCGGGTACGCCACGGATACTGAGCTTCGACTCGTCACGGGTGAAAGCGATCCCGGAGATAACGGGTTTTTCCATCATGGTATTGGTTTCCTCAGAGACAATCAGGGTACCGGGACCCTCCTCGAAACTGGACAGGACCCGGAGTGGCACGTTGTATTTGCCGGCGAATTCCACGGAGCGGATCTGCAAGACCTTCGACCCGAGACTGGCCATTTCCAGCATCTCCTCGAAGGTGATGCGGTCGAGCCGGCGCGCCTCCGGTACCACGCGGGGGTCGGTGGTGTAGACGCCGTCGACATCGGTATAGATCTGGCACTCGTCGGCCTTCAGCGCGGCGGCCAACGCAACGCCAGTGGTGTCGGAACCACCGCGCCCCAGCGTGGTGATGTTGCCGTCTTCGTCCACCCCCTGGAAACCGGCCACCACCACCACCCGGCCGGCGGCCAGGTCGCTGCGGATATGGTTGTCGTCGATGCTGACGATGCGCGCCTTGGTGAAGGCGCTGTCGGTGAGGATGCGCACCTGGCTGCCGGTGTACGAGCGGGCCGGTATGCCGATGTTCTCCAGCGCCATGCACAGCAGGGCGATGGTAGTCTGTTCACCGGTGGCCAGCAGCACATCCATTTCGCGGGGGGACGGCTCCTTCTGCAACTTGTGCGCCATGTCGACGAGGTTGTTGGTGACCCCGCTCATGGCAGACACCACCACGACCAGTTGGTGCCCGTCGGCACGCCATTTGGCGACCTTGTTCGCCACGTTCTGGATTCGCTCGATGGAACCGACCGAGGTGCCACCGTATTTTTGCACTATCAATGCCATAGCCTGTTTCTGTAGTCCTTGAAGCCGATGCTGACCCGTGTTGGCCCGGCATTCTGCCAAACGCGGCCGGAGTTCTCTATCGAAAATGCGGGCGCCGCTGCGTACGCCGCCGCCGGGGTGCCCGCCCTAGAGCGCCGCGGCCAGCAGCGGTTTCACCGCCGCCAGCGCCGCACCCAACCCTTCCACTCGCGTGCCTCCGGCCATGGCAAGCTCCGGACGTCCGCCGCCCTTGCCGCCCAGCGGCGCTGCCAACTGGCTGACGAGATCACCCGCCTTCACCTTGCCCGACAGATCCGCTGTCACGGCCGCCACCACCGTGGCCTTGCCCTGCTCGCGCAGCGCCAGCACCACCACGCCGCTGCCGAGCCGGCCCCGCAGTTGCTCCGCCGTGTCACGCAGCGCCTTGCTATCCATGCCCTCCACTTCGCGCACCAGCAGCTTGATGCCATGGAACTCCTCGGCCTGGCCGAGCAGTTCGGCGCCGGCGGCGGCGGCCTGCCTGGCTTTCAGTTGCTGGAGTTCTTTCTCGAGGGTCTTGAGGTCGCCCAGAACCTGCTGGACCTTTTCCACCACGTTGGCCGGCGACCCCTTGAGCAGCGCAGCCACCTGCTGCAGCCTCTCATCGCCGGCACGAACGGCGGCCAGGGCGTTGAGACCGGTCACCGCTTCGATGCGGCGTACGCCTGCGGCAATGCCGCTCTCCTGCACCACGCGAAACAAACCGATGTCCCCGGTGCGCTGCACGTGCGTGCCGCCACACAGCTCCAGCGAGAAGGCACCGGCATCGTCGTCGCGGCCCATGCTCACCACGCGCACCTCGCTGCCGTATTTTTCACCGAACAGCGCCATGGCACCGAGCTGTCGCGCCGCATCGATCGGCATCACGCGTTTGGCGACGTCGGCATTGGCGAGAATCTGCGCGTTGACCAGATCTTCCACTGCCATGATCTCGGCATCGGTAAGTGGCTTGTTGTGGGAAAAGTCGAAGCGCAGCAAAGTCTCGTTGACGAGCGACCCTTTCTGGCTCACATGGTCGCCCAGCACTTTGCGCAGCGCCGCGTGCATGAGATGCGTGGCGCTGTGATTGAGCATGGTGGCCTGCCGCTGGGGCGCACTGACTTCGGCCGCCACCACCGCACCCTGCTGCAACTCTCCGCTCTCCAGGGTACCGAGATGCAGGTGGTAGTTGCCCTGCTTGCGCGTATCGTCCACCCGGAAACATGCGCTGCCGGCGCGCAGCACGCCTTTGTCGCCGACCTGGCCACCGCTTTCGGCATAAAAGGGGGTGCTGGCCATTACCACCACACCGCGCTGGCCTGCCTGCAGCAGCGGTACGCTGCTGCCGTCGGCGAACAGACCGAGCACGGTCGACTGCCCGGTCAGCGACTCGTAGCCTTCGAAACAGGTTTCGGCAGCCGTACCGAGCGCGAGGGCCTCCTGCGCCTCGAAGCGTGACGCCGCCCGTGCCTGCTGCCGCTGCACAGCCATGGCAGCCTCGAAACCTGCCATGTCCAGGGTGAGCTGGCGCTCGCGCGCGATGTCGGCAGTCAGGTCGACCGGAAAACCGTAGGTGTCGTAGAGCTTGAACACCACATCGCCGGGAATGACGCTGCCCCGCAGCTTGCTGATGGCTTCAGCCAGAATCGTCATGCCGTTGTCGAGCGTGCGGGCGAACTGCTGCTCTTCGGCGAGCAGCACGTCTGTCACGCGGGCCTGCTGTTTGACGAGATCGGGGCAGGCGTCCCCCATGACCCGGGCGAGCGTCGCCACCAGCTTGTGGAAGAACGGCTGCTTCATGCCGAGATGATGCCCGTGGCGGATGGCACGGCGAATGATGCGACGCAGCACATAGCCGCGGCCCTCATTGGAGGGAATCACGCCGTCCACCACGAGGAACGCGCAGGAGCGGATGTGGTCGGCAATCACGCGCAGGCTGGTAGCCCTGAGGTCCGTGGTGCCGGTGACCAACGCGGCGGCCGCGATCAGTGCCTGGAAAAGATCGATGTCGTAGTTGCTGTGTACTCCCTGCAGCACGGCGGCGATGCGCTCGAGACCCATACCGGTGTCGACCGAGGGCTTAGGTAGCGGGGAGAGCGTGCCGTCGGCACTGCGGTTGAACTGCATGAACACCAGGTTCCAGATTTCGATGTAGCGATCACCGTCTTCGTCCGGCGAGCCGGGAGGACCGCCCGCTACTTCTGGTCCGTGGTCGTAGAAGATTTCCGTGCAGGGCCCGCAGGGCCCGGTGTCGCCCATGGCCCAGAAGTTCGACTTTTCGCCCATGCGCGTGACGCGATCGGCCGGGACCCCGATCTCGTCGATCCACAGCGCTGCCGCTTCGTCGTCGTCGCGGAATACGGTGACCCAGAGTTTTTCACGCGGGATGCGCAGCGTGACCGTGAGGAATTCCCAGGCAAAGTGGATGGCATCGCGCTTGAAGTAGTCCCCGAAGCTGAAGTTGCCCAGCATTTCGAAGAAGGTGTGGTGGCGCGCCGTGTAGCCGACATTTTCCAGATCGTTGTGCTTGCCGCCGGCACGCACGCAGCGTTGGGAACTGGCGGCGCGCACATAGCTGCGCTTGTCCTGGCCGAGGAAGCAGTCCTTGAACTGCACCATGCCCGCATTGGTGAACAGCAGCGTGGGGTCATTGCCGGGCACCAGCGGACTGCTGGGGATTACGCTGTGGCCTTGCTGCCGGAAATAGTCCAGGAAGGCTTGGCGAATTTCGGCGCTTTTCATCGACTGATTCTCTCGTACCCGGGGCTCCCGGCGTTGGGCCAGACGGGGGCCGGGGATTATAGCGGCGCGTGCCTGCTTGAACAGCAGGAAAGTGCCGCGGCCACCACCGCATTTTGCCCACGCGGCAGCCTGTTTGGACTGCCCGCACGCGCAGCGCCGATGGTAGTATGGCGCGCATTTTTACGGATGGGATTTACATGGTTACTGTAGGCGAAATTCTCTGGCAGCCCAGCGAAGCCTGGATTCAGGACTCCAACCTCCACCAGTACCGACTCTGGCTCAAGCAGCACCGCGGTCTGGACTTTGCCCACCAGCAGGATCTGCGCCGCTGGTCGATCGAACACCTCGACGATTTCTGGCAGACGATCTGGGACTACTTCCGCATCGACGCCAGTACGCCGCCGACGGCGGTGCTCGGCAAGCGCAGCATGCCCGGCGCCGACTGGTTCCCCGGCGCCCGACTGAACTGGGCGCAGCACATCCTGCGGCACGCCAAACCGGGTACCACCGCCCTGCTCTTCAAGAGTGAAACCCAGCCGTTGCAGTCGCTGGACTGGGGCGTGCTGGCCCCCAACGTGCGCAAGCTCGCCAGTCGGCTGCGCGAACTCGGCATCAAGCCCGGTGATCGCGTGGCCGCCTACCTGCCGAACATTCCCGAAGCCGTGACCGCCCTGCTGGCCACGGCGTCCATCGGCGCCATCTGGTCGTCGTGCTCGCCCGACTTCGGTACCCCGAGCGTGCTCGACCGCCTGTCGCAGATTTCGCCGCGCGTGCTGTTCTGCTGCGATGGCTACCAGTACAAGGGCAAGCCCTTCAACCGCAAGCAGGAAGTCGAGGCCATCATCAAGGCACTGCCGTCGGTGGAAAAGGTCATCTACCTGCCCTACCTGAATCCAGCCGACACCGCGCCGCCCGTGGCCGGTGCCACGCTCTGGCAGGACCTGCTGGCAGGACCGGAGGTGGCCGCGGCCGACTTCCAGTTCGAGCAGGTGCCGTTCAGCCACCCGTTGTGGATCCTGTTTTCATCAGGCACCACCGGGCTGCCCAAGGCCATCGTGCACGGGCACGGCGGCATCCTCATCGAGCAGCACAAGCTGAGTGCGCTGCATTACGACCTCAAGCCTGCCGACCGCATTTTCTTCTTTACCACCACCGGCTGGATGATGTGGAACTTCGTGGTGAGCACGATGCTGGTCCAGGCCTGTCCCATCCTCTACGACGGCAACCCCACCTGGCCGGAGATGGACGCGCTCTGGCAGCTGGCCGACGAAGCCGGCGCCCGCTTGTTCGGAGCCAGCCCCACCCTGCAGCAGATGCAGGAGAACGCCGGTATCGTGCCCAAGAACAAGTTCCGCTTCGACAAGCTCGGCTCGGTGATGCTGGCCGGCTCGCCGGTTTCCGCCGAGTGCACGCAGTGGTTCTACGAAAACGTCAAGGCCGATCTGTATGTGGGTCCCGGCAGCGGCGGCACCGACATCTGCTCGGGCTTCTGCGGCCCGATGCCCGGGCTTCCCGTCAAGGCCGGCATCATCCAGGGCCCGCATCTCGGCGTGGACCTGCGTGCCTTCGACGACGCCGGCAACACGCTGATCGGCGAGGTCGGCGAGTTCGTGGTCTGCCAGCCCATGCCGTCCATGCCGCTGTTTTTCTGGAACGACCCCGGCAATGCGCGCTACCAGGAAACCTACTTCGCCGACTACCCCGGCATCTGGCGGCAGGGTGACTATTTCAGGATCAACGAGGACGATGGCTGCTTCGTGCTGGGACGCTCGGACGCCACCCTCAACCGCTACGGGGTACGCATCGGCACGGCCGAAATCTACCGCAGTGTGGAAGGCATCGAGGCAGTGGCCGACTCGCTGATCGTGAACCTGGAGTTGTCCGGCGGCCGCTTCTTCATGCCGCTGTTCGTGAGGCTGCAGCCCGGTCTCACGCTGGACGACAACCTCAAGCAGCGGATCAACGCCAAGCTGCGCAAGGACTACAGTCCGCGCCACGTGCCGGACGACATCTACCAGATCGACGAAGTACCGTACACGCTCACCGGCAAGAAGATGGAAGTCCCGGTGCGCAAGATCCTGCTGGGTTTCGCGCTGGAAAAGTCAGCCAACCGCGACGCCATGAGCAACCCGCAGTCACTGGACTACTTCATCCGCTTCAAGGAAGCGCAGCAGGCCTACCAGCTCTGACGCCGCGGCTGTCCGCTGCCGTGCCTGTCGTGTCGCGTGGCGACGACCGACCCTGGCTACGGCGTGCGAATGAGCGCGTTCACCAACAGCGGCAGGCTGCGGTCCAGGCGGTAGTCCAGGCCGTTGTGGTCGTCCTTGAATTCCTCGTACGTGTGCGCAATGCCGCGCTGCTGCAGTTGGCGGTGCAGGCGCCGTGCGCCGTACAGCAGGTTGTACTGGTCGAAGGTGCCGCAGTCGAAGAACAGCGCCTTGAGTGAGCGCAGGCCGCCGGCGTGCTCTTCGGCCAGACGCAGCGGGTCCCAGCGCAGGAAGTTGTGCCAACGCTCCGGAATCAGCTCACAGGTGTAGGGATCGACGGGCAGGCGGATGCCATAGGGCTGGGCAGGATCGGGGTCGAAGCTGGCGCACATGGCGAGCAGCAGCAGGGTGTGCAGATCGCCACTCTTCTGCTTGGGCTTGCCAAAGAAGTTGTCGAGCCAGGCGCGGACGTTCATATCGTAAGCCGACAGCGTACGCACCAGACCGGGCAGCTCGCCATAGAACAGCAACTCGAAGCCCATGTCGCCGCTGTGGCAGGCCGCTGCCGACCAGAAGTCCGGGTAGAGCAGCGCGTGCACCAGGGCACCGTAGCCGCCGGAACTCTTGCCAAACACGCCACGCCGCCCCGGCCCACCGCAGCCGAACTGCCGCTCCACCAGCGGCACCACTTCCGCGCGCAGCACGTCGGCCCAGGGCCCGAGCACGCTGCTGTTGATGTACTGGTTGCCACCCAGCCGGGTGAAGCAGTCCGGCATGGCCACCACGACCGGCGGCAGCAGACCATCGGCGATCAGGCGATCGAGGCGCTGCGGCAGGTTTTCGCCGAAGCCCTTCCAGCCGGCGTGGGCCGGCCCCCCCGACAGGAAGGCCGCGAGATCGACCAGTAGCGGCAGCCCGGCACCGTTCTCGCCGGCCGGCAGGTAGACGCTGACTTCACGCGTCGTGCTTTCGTTCAGCAGGTTGGCGGCCAGCAAGGACGAGTCCAGCCAGAGAGTGTGTACGCTGCCGCGTGGGGGCCTTGATACAGATCGCATGTCGCCGCTCGTTTTGGCCAAAGTGGGTACAGTATCATCCGCCGCACACTACAACAGCCCGTCGTCCACGACGGCCACCGCGGGGCCACCATGCAGCTTTATCCACCCTCCCACTACGACGACGCGGCCAATGGCTTCACTCTCCTGCAGACCGTGCCCCTGGCGGCCGCCATGGGTGCAGAGATCCGTGGTGTGCAGGTCCCGAGCATGAGCGATGCGCAGTTCGAGCAGTTCAAGGCGGCGCTTTTCCGCTACAAGATGATCTACGTGCGCGACCAGAACCTCACGCTGGAAGATCAGGAGCGACTGACACTGCGCTTCGGCAGCTTCGGCACCGATGCCTACACCAAGGGCATGCCGGGCCATCCCAACGTGCAGCACCTGCTCAAGGAAGCCACGACACGCGTGGACCGCGTGTTCGGCGAAGGCTGGCACACCGATTCACCCTTCCTCGCCACACCACCGGCGGTCAGTCTGCTGTACGGCAAGGCCATTCCGCCCTGGGGTGGCGACACCTGGTGGAGCAACGCCGAACTCGCCTATGAATTCCTCAGCGACGGCATGAAGCAGCTACTGGCCGGCCTGCGGGTGCACATGACGGCGCGCGAGGCGATCCGCCTGACCGTTCGCCGCGACGACCAGGGCAAGGAGATCGTCGGCGACATGCAGATGGTGTTGAAGGAGCAGGAAGAGATGATCCGCGGCAATTTCCACCCGCTGGTGCGCACGCATCCGGTCACCGGCGGCAAGTCGCTCTACGTGGATACGATCTATGCCCAGGGCATTCAGGGCTTGAAGGATGAAGAGGCGCGGCCCCTGCTCGACTACCTGGCCCGCCACGTCACCCGTGAGGAGTTCATGTGCCGGCTGCGCTGGACGCCCGGCACGCTGGTACTGTGGGACAACCGCAGCTGCATGCACAAGGCCTTCAACGACTACGATGGCTTCAAGCGCGAGATGTTCCGCACCATCGTCAACGGGGAAATCCCGGCCTGAGGCAGGGACTGCTTATGCAATATTTCCTCGCTTGCCGGTCGCTGTGTCGTTGTAGGCGCAGCCGGCTTTGCTAGAATGCCGCGTCCGCGCCCGCTGGTGATGTGGTGGCAGTCGTCATCGAAGGGGCACAGCACCGTGGAACCGCCCTTGGCCACTGCAACGCGCACCGCAAACGCCCCCGCCAGCAAGGTCGACATGCTCAGCGACCCGGTGGGCGCGACCCTGTATCGCACCGCCGTACCCACCACCATCGGCGCCATCGCCGTTATCGCCTACTACTTGGCCAACACTTTCTTCGTGGGCCTGCTGGGCACCGATGAACTCGCGGCCATCGGCTTCACCTTCCCTGCCACGATTCTCTTCACCTATTTCGGCGTCGGCCTCGGCATCGGTACCTCGGCCCTGATCGGGCGGGCCATCGGCAGCAAGGACGCCGAGCAGGCCTGCGAAATCACCTTCGCCGCCATGGCCATGGGCTTGCTGCTCGGGCTGCTGTTCATGGGCCCGGCGCTGCTCAGCATCGACTGGGTGTTTCCGCTGCTCGGCGCCCGCCCCGAACGCATGGAACTCATCCGCGCCTACATGCACGTCTGGTATGTGGGACTGCCGCTGCAGCTCATGCAATTTGCCGGCACTGCCGTAATCCGCGCCACCGGCAACGCCAAACTGCATGGCAAGCTCATGACCGTGAGCGCCCTCATCAATGCCGTGCTGGACCCGGTGCTCATCTTCGGGTTCGGCCCCTGGCAGGGCCTCGGCATCGGCGGCGCAGCGCTCGCCACGGTGATCGCCTGGGCGTTCACCATCGTCGTCATCGCCTGGCATCTCTGCGTGCGCGAAAAACTGCTGCGCTTCCGGCTGCCCTCCCCGGCCAACCTGCTGGCGTCCTGGCGCAAGCTGCTGGTGATCACGGGTCCCGCCGCGCTGGCCAACATGATCACGCCGCTCGCCACCGGGGTGCTCACCGCCACCATTGCCGTCTATGGCCCGCAGGCCGTGGCCGCCTACGGCGTGGCGAGCCGGCTCGAAAGCTTCATCATGATCGTGGTGCTTGGCATGTCGATGAGCGTGCCGCCTTTCATCAGCCAGAACTTCGGTGCCCAGTGCTTCGACCGCGTGCGGCTCGGCCTGCGGCTGTCGCTGCGTTTCGTGCTGCTGTGGCAGTTGGCGCTCTACGCGGTAGTCGCCGTGCTCGCGCCGTGGATTGCGGCCATCTTCACGACCGAACAGAGTGTGCGCGACATCATCACGCTCGCCCTGCGCATCATGCCGGCGTCGTATGCCTTCCAGGGCATGGTGGTGCTGAGTGCCTCGTCGTTCAACGCGCTGCACGCGCCGCGCAACGGACTCATCACCAGCCTGCTGCGTTTCTTCGTGTTCTATGTGCCGCTGGCCCTCATCGGTAACCAGATCGGCGGCTTGCAGGGGCTGTTCGTGGGCGCGGCGCTGGGCAATGTTTGCGCCGGTGTGGTCATTACGAGCTGGATCAGCCGCTACACCAAGCGCCTGCAACTGCAGCACGCCCAGTCAGCCTGACCGGGGCGTGCCAGGAGATGGACACCATGCCGCTTTCCCGACTGCTGCAGCCGCACCGCGCCGGCCAGACCGTCCTGCTGCTGGGTGCGCTGCTGCCGTCCCTGGCGGGCGCCGATGGCCTCGCCTTCAGCCAGGCCCAGGCCGATGCCGGCCGCGCGCTCTACCGCGAGTCCTGCCAGATCTGCCACGGTTCCACACTGGCCAATGGCCAGTTCGGCACGCCGCTCAAGGGCAGTTTCTTCCAGGACAAATGGCGCGGTCGCAGTCTGGGCGAGCTGCTGACCTTCATTTACGACAAGATGCCGCCCGACAAGCTGCGCTCACTGACGGCCGACCAGGTCACGGCCGCCGCCGCCTACATTCTGTCGCGCAATGACATCGCCGTATCGGACACCCCGCTGGCGGTCGAGGCCGTCGGCACCAGCACCGCCCCTCTGCCCTGGTAAAGCGACGCCGCGGCAGCGCTGGCTCAGGGCTCGCGGCGCAGCACCCTGCCGGGGTTGAGCAGACCTTGCGGATCAAGCGCCTGCTTCAGGCTGCGCATCAACGCCAGTTCGGCCGGCGTGCGCGAGTGGTACAGGTAATCGAGTTTCTGCACGCCGATCCCGTGCTCCGCCGACACCGACCCCTGGAAGCGACCCACCGTGTCATACAGCACTTTGTAGAGCGGCTTGATGTCTTCGCGCCGACCGGTGGCGCAGATGATGTGCAGGTTGCTGTCGGCGACATGCCCGAACACCAGCTTGGTGAGATCGGGAAACTGGGCACGCATGTCCTTGTCTATGCTGGCGAGAAATTCCTGCATGGCAGAGATCGGCACGCTGACGTCGAAATTGGCGCTGTCGCGGATGAAGACACCGATCTCCGCCACACCGTCACGGATTTTCCAGAAGCGCTCCCGGTCTCGCTGTGAGGCAGCGATGACGGCATCGATCACCGTACCCTGCTCGAGGGCCTCACCCAGCACGCTTTCGAACAGCATCTGGTCACGCTGCTGGTTGCCGCCCTCCAGTTCCACCAGCGCGTAGAGCGGAAAGCGCTCGGCGAACGGCGAGGCCACACCCTTCACGTGGTCGGTGATGTAGTGGTAGTAGCTGTCCCACATCACTTCGAAGGCGCTGAGTCCCCCGGCGAAATCGCGGCTCAGGCGGTGCAGCAGGTCGATGACCTGCGGAAAGTCGCGTAGCGCCAGCAGCGCACTGCAGCGGCTCTGCGCGCGAGGATAAAGTCGCAGCACGGCGCGAGTGACGATGCCCAGCGTGCCCTCGGAGCCGATGAACAACTGCTTGAGATCGTAGGCGGCATTGTTCTTGAGCATCTTGTTCAGCGACGACACCACCGTGCCATCGGCCAGCACGGCTTCCAGGCCGAGCACCAGGTTGCGGGTCATGCCGAAGCGCAGCACCTGGTTGCCCCCGGCGTTGGTGGCAATGTTGCCGCCAATATTGCAGGACCCCCGCGCGCCAAGGTCCAGCGGGAATACGAAGCCGGCAGCCGCTGCCGCTTCCTGGATGACCTGCAGCGGCGTGCCGGCCTTGACCGTCATGGTCATGGCCGCGTGATCGATCTCCTCGATGCCGCTCAGGCGCTCGAGCGAGAGCGCCAACTCGCCACGCTGCGGGTTGGCTCCGCCACACAGGCCGCTGAGCCCGCCCTGCACCACCACCGGCTGGGCGTGGGCGGCGCAGGTGCGCAGGATGGACGCCACTTCCTCGGTGGAGGCCGGTCGCGCCACGGCGATCGGCATGCAGGCGGGTTCCGACGACCAGTCATGGGAATAGCGCTCACCGATGTCGGCGCCGAGCAGGAGGGGCGAACTGAGCAGCGGCTGGAGAGCCGCGATGACCTGGGACATGGAAACCTCGCAAAATACCGAGCCGCGAGTATAGGCGGCTACGCAGGTGCCGCAAGCGGGCTAGGAAGCGGCCAACGTCGCCAGGGCCGGACGCAGCGCGGCAGCCAGCGCCTGGGCCTGCCACCACAGGGACTCGAGGCGCGGCGCACAGCTGAAATCCCCGCAGGCCACCAACTGGGTGCGCCAGTCGATCCACGGCGCGGGCTGCTCCGGTGCCGTGGCCCGTGCCAGTCGCCAACGATGCACCGCCACGTGGCTGGCGCCAGAAAAGTCGACGCCGGTGAGGCGGGACACTTCCTGCTGCAACAGCAGGGCCAGTGTCTCGGGTGCCGCGTCGAGCACGCTGGCAGACCAGGCGGCGCTGGTGTGAGCCACGAGACAGCTGCGGCTGGCATCGCGTCCGGGCTTGCTGGAATCGACCCACAGCCAGGCCAGCGGTCCCTCGTGCACCTTGGCAGCGATCCAGCGGAGCGGCCACGGCTGCTCGCTGCCGAGCAGCAGCGCATGACAGGCCTCGGTAGGGATGGCGTGCCAGGGCACCGGCGTGGTGGACCAGGGCGCCAGTAGCCGGGCGGACTGCGGCGCGGGGGCGGTACTGATCACCCAGTCGTATTCACCGAGTTCCTCGCCCGTGCTGCTGCGTAGCCGCCACGGCGGCCCCTCGCCTTCCAGCGGCAGCACTTCAGAGGCGAGCCGCAGGTCGAGGCCATCGGCCAGCGCCTTCACCAGAGTGCTCATGCCG
>CANGUU010000022.1 GCA_947457195.1 Gammaproteobacteria bacterium | reverse complement strand
GCCTGTGGGAGCGGCGCCAGCGCTTCGAGATTCCTCGCAAGAAAAAAACCAGCTGATGGCGGTTACCTGTTACTCGCGCGGTAACACAATTCAGGCACTTTCGTAACAAATTAGTTGCACAATTGCCCAATGGTTGAGCGGCCTCGCCTGCAACCCTTTGAAAAAAAACAAAAATAATTGCCACGCCAACTTGGCACAAATGCTGCTCCATGTACTTCGTACTTCTGCTTCGACAACAGACAAGAACAACAACAAAAGTAGAAAGAACGGGTTGTGAATGCAGGCCTTGTGACAAGGGCCAACAGACACACCGGGCAGAGTGCATAAGGAGTCCGCTGCAGGCGCTTCGGTGTCTGCAAACCACTGACAAGACTGGAACCAGCAGCAGTGCAGGGCTCGCTTGGAAGGGAAAACCACCCAACTTCAGGTCCTTGACCCATAAGAAGAACAAGTACGGACGGGACGTCCACACCGCGAAAAACACAATAAGAAAGCGCAATCCGACCCGGGGCCCAGGCCCCGGGTTTTTCTTTTTGGGCTCGGTGTAGAATGCCGGCAGTTTTTTCCACGCGGCAGACGTCACCATCACTCCTCCAACTTCAGGCAACGGCGCAGAATCCTCCGAGGCGCAAGCGCGAGAGCATTCGCAGGAGCCCGCGCAGGTGCAACACGCACGCATCCTAAGCCGCAGCGAGCACGGGATCTCCCGGCAATCCATCAGCCCTGGATGCCTCAAGGTTCTCTATGGCCTGATTGATGCCGGGTACGACGCCTACATCGTCGGAGGCGGCGTACGTGACCTGTTGCTCGGCCTGCAGCCCAAGGATTTCGACATTGCGACCAATGCAACGCCTGAGCAGGTGCGGGCGGTATTTCGCAATTCGCGGATCATCGGGCGCCGTTTCCGCATCGTGCACGTGCACTTCGGCAAGGAGATCATCGAAGTTTCCACGTTCCGTGCCCTGGCCGACGCAACCTTCACCTCGGCCGACGACGAACCGCTTTCGCGAGAAGAAGCCCAGTTTGATGCAGTGCGCTCGGCCAGCGGCATGATCCTGCGCGACAACGTCTACGGCACCATCGAAGAAGACGTGCAGCGGCGTGACTTCACGGTCAACGCGCTCTACTACACGGTCCGCAATTTCGTGGTCCACGACTACGTGGATGGACTGGCCGACATCGATCGGCGCTGCCTGCGCATGATTGGCGATGCCGAGCAGCGCTACCGGGAAGATCCGGTGCGCATGCTGCGGGCCATCAGGCTCGCTGCCAAGCTCGACTTCAGCATAGCTGCCACTACGGAGGAGCCGATCCGCCGCTGCGCACCGCTGCTGGCGTCGATCCCCCCGGCACGCTTGTTCGATGAGTTCCTCAAGCTGTTCCTGGCCGGCCACAGCTTGTCGACCTATCGGCTGTTGCAGGAGCAGCGTCTGTTTGCGCAACTGTTCCCCGCAACGGCCACTGCGCTGCAGCGCGAGCCGGGACAGCTGCATGCGATGCTGGAGCTCGCGCTCGCCAACACCGACGCCCGGCTGGCGGAGGGCAAGAGTATTACGCCGGTGTTTCTGCTGGCGGTGCTGCTTTGGCCTGCGCTCGAGGCAGAGCTGCGACGACAGCCGGCCCACCTGCCGCCCTATCAGGCCCAGCAGATTGCGGCGCAGAGGGTGTTCGATGACGAAGTGGGCCGTATTGCCATACCAAAGCGCTTCAGTTTCCCGGTGCGCGAGATCTGGGAGTTACAACTCGGCTTCCTCGAGCGTCGCGGGCGCCGCGCCGAAGCCCTGTTGGCCCACAAGCGCTTCCGGGCAGCCATCGACTTCCTGATGCTGCGGGAACAAAGCGGAGAGCCGCTACAAGAACTCAGGACTTGGTGGCAGAGCTTTGCCGAAGCGGACGCCACTGTGCGCGCCAGCCTGTTGCAGGCCACGCCGAGCACGCCAGCCACGCCAGGCAGCAAGCGCGGCAAATCCCGACGTCGGCGGGTAAATTCCGTTCAGAGTCAGGTCATGGAACGCAGCGAACAGTAACAGGGGCCCGCGTGTGACCGAAGCAAGTTCTCAAGGCTACCTGCCACGCTACATCGTCGTCGAAGGTCCGATCGGCGTCGGCAAGACATCCTTGGCCAAGCGGCTCGCCCACAGTTTCAACTACGAAATCCTGCTGGAGCAGGCAGAAGAGAATCCCTTTCTTGACCGTTTCTACAACAACCCGCGGCAGCATGCGCTGGCCACCCAGCTGTTTTTCCTGTTCCAGCGTGCACAGCAACTGCAGCAACTGCGGCAGAGCGATCTGTTCGAGCCAGTGCGTGTTGCAGACTTCCTGATCGAAAAGGATCGCCTTTTCGCCAAGCTCACGCTCGATACCGATGAGTTCCAGCTCTACGAGAACGTCTACCGCCATCTCACGGTAGAGGCACCGGTACCGGACCTTGTCATCTACCTGCAGGCGCCGGTCGATGTTCTCATGCAGCGGATCCAGCGACGCGGCATAGCCTCGGAGCAGCTCATCCAGGAGGACTACCTGCGGCGCCTCGTGGAGGCTTATACCGAACTGTTCCACTACTACAACAAGAGCACACTGTTGGTCGTCAACAGCGCCGACGCCAACTTCGTACGCAACGATGACGACTACGAACTGCTGCTGCGGCATATCCGTGGCATGCGGCAAGGTAGCCGCAACTACTTCAATCCACGCCCGAGCCTGCTTTGACAGACAGGCGCGCAGCAGCCGTCGATGGAGATCCCATGAACAACAACGTCACCCTGCACTCCCTGCAGGACTGCAAAAGGCGCGGTGAGAAATTCGCCTGTCTCACCGCCTACGACGCCCTGTTCGCTCGCCTCTGCAACGAAGCCGGTGTGGAAGTGCTGCTGGTAGGCGACTCTCTCGGCATGGTGCTGCAGGGACATGACTCCACGCTGCCGGTGACCATGGAGGACATGGTCTACCACATGCAGTGCGTGAAGCGCGGCAACCAGCACGCCATGTTGATGGCGGACCTGCCTTTCATGTCCTATGCGTCTGCACCCCAGACCCTCGACAATGCGGCACGCCTGATGCGAGCCGGAGCGCACATCGTCAAGCTCGAAGGCGGGGCCTGGATTGCCGAGACCACTGCCCTGCTCACCGAGCGTGGCATACCGGTCTGTGCCCATATGGGCCTTACCCCGCAGTCGATCAACCGGTTGGGCGGTTTCCGCGTGCAGGGTCGTGATCCTGAGGCAGCCAACACCATCATTGAGGAGGCGAAGTTGCTGGAACGAGCGGGCGCCAACATGCTGCTGCTCGAATGCATCCCCGCCTCGCTGGCTCGCACCGTCACCGTGTCGGTGGGCATTCCGGTGATCGGCATCGGCGCGGGCGTCGACGTGGATGGTCAAATCATGGTGCTGCACGATGCACTCGGCATCTCGCCGATCACGCCGCGCTTCGTGAAGAACTTCCTCGCCACGTCGGAAGATGGCATTCAGGGCGCGCTCGCGGGGTTCGTTGCTGCCGTCAAGTCACGCCGCTTCCCCGGCGACGAGCACACGTACTACTGACATTCCATGGCACTGGTTCAGATCACCACGGCCACCGAGCTTGCCAGTCTGCGGCAACAGTGGCGCAGCGAAGGACGCTCGCTCGGTCTGGTGCCGACCATGGGTAACCTCCATGCCGGCCATCTCTCGCTGGTGCAGGAGGCGAAGTCGCAGTGCGCAGCCGTGCTGGCGACCATCTTCGTCAATCCGCTGCAGTTCGGACCGAACGAGGATTTCGCGCGCTATCCGCGCACTCTGGCCGCCGACTTGCAGGCGCTGACCGCCGCTGGTTGCGATGCCGTCTTCACGCCGACGGTCGCCATGCTCTACCCGGCGGGCTTGGAGCAGCACACGCTCATCAGCGTGCCGCGGCTTTCTGCACTCTATTGCGGCAAGAGCCGGCCCGGACACTTCGACGGTGTGTGCACGGTAGTCAACTCGCTGTTCAACATGACGCAGCCCGATGCGGCATTTTTTGGCCTCAAGGATTACCAGCAATTTTTCCTGCTGCGCAAGATGGTGGCCGACCTGCACATGCCCGTGCGACTGATCGGTGTTCCCACCGTCCGTGAGGCATCGGGGTTGGCCCTCAGTTCCCGCAATGGCTACCTGAGCACAGCGCAGAAGCAGCAAGCGGCGGCTCTCTACCGTACGCTGACTGGTGCGGCGGGCGAACTCTCCGCCGGGGCAGACGACTACGCTGCGCTCTGCCGCCGGGCAGAGCAGGCATTGCGTGACACCGGGTTCGTGCCCGACTACGTGGAAATAGCCAGCCAACATTCCCTGCTGCCCGCAGCTCCCGAGGAGCGCTCGCTGGTTTTGCTGGCTGCCGCGTGGCTGGACAAGACGCGACTCATCGACAACATACTCGTAGAACGCACAGGCGGTTTGCCGTGAGTGGCGGCCATTTGGGATAATTCCGCGCCTAGGATAGAGGACCTTCCATGCAAACCGTCATGCTGAAAGCCAAACTGCACAGAGCCTGTGTCACGCATTCCGAGCTTGACTACGATGGCTCCTGCGCCATCGACGGCAATCTGCTCGATACCTCCGGTATCCGTGAATACGAGCAAATCCAGATCTACAACGTCAGCAACGGGGAGCGCTTCACCACTTACGCCATCCGTGCCGAAGCCGGTTCCCGCATCATTTCCGTGAATGGCGCTGCGGCGCACAAGGCAGCTGTGGGTGACCGCGTCATCATCTGCGCCTATGCCTCCTACAGCGATGTGGAACTGCTGCTGCACCATCCGAAACTGCTGTATCTCGACGCCGGCAATGTCGTGGTCCGTACCGCCAACACCATCCCGGTCCAGGCCGCCTGAGGGCTCCCGTGACGACCAGCAAGCGGTATCCAGTCCACGCCAGCCTGCAGGGCAAGACCCACCTCGATCGCGCGCGCTACGAAACACTCTATCGGGAATCGGTCGACTCTCCGCAGACCTTCTGGCCACGCATGGCGAGGGAGTTCCTGCACTGGCTGCATCCCTTCGCTACCGTGTGTGAGCAAGACCTGCGGCGTGGCGAAGCCCGCTGGTTCGCCGGTGGTCGGTTGAATGTCACGCAAAACTGCATCGATCGTCATTTGCCGGCACGGGGTGGACAGACTGCCATCCTCTGGGAAGGCGATGAGCCCGGATTGTCACGTCGCATCAGCTACCAGGAACTGCACGAACAGGTTTGCCGTCTGGCGTCGGCCTTGAAGGACCGCGGGGTCCGCAAGGGAGATCGCGTCTGCGTGTACATGCCGATGATTCCCGAAGCCGCCTTCGCGATGCTGGCCTGTGCACGCATCGGGGCCGTGCACTCGGTGGTATTTGGAGGATTCTCGCCAGAGTCCCTGAAGGATCGCATCCTCGACTCCGACTGCCGTACGGTAATCACGGCGGATGAAGGACTGCGTGGCGGCAAGCGAGTGCCCATGAAAGCCAATACCGATGCCGCTTTGCTGCATTGCCCGAACGTGCAGACCGTCTTCGTCGTGCGCCGCAGCGGCAATCCCGTCGACATGCGGGCCGGCCGCGACCTCTGGTACCACGAGGCCACAGCAAGCGCTGCAGCCGAATGCGCAGCCGAACCGATGGACAGCGAGGATCCTCTGTTCATCCTCTACACTTCGGGCTCCACCGGCAAACCAAAGGGTGTTTTGCACACCACGGGCGGCTACCTGCTGCACGCGGCCATGACGCACAAGTACGTGTTCGACTACCACGACGGTGACATCTACTGGTGCGCTGCCGACGTGGGCTGGGTGACGGGTCACACCTACATCGTCTACGGTCCGCTGGCCAATGGTGCGACCACGCTCATGTTCGAAGGGGTGCCGACTTACCCGGATCATTCACGCTTCTGGCAGATTATCGATACCTATCAGGTCAACCAGTTCTACACTGCGCCGACAGCCATCCGGGCTCTGATGGCGCAGGGAGATGAACCGGTCAAGCGCACGTCCCGCCAATCGCTGCGCATCCTCGGCAGCGTCGGCGAGCCGATCAATCCGGAAGCCTGGGAGTGGTACTACCATGTGGTGGGTGCTGGCCGCTGTCCGGTGATGGATACCTGGTGGCAAACCGAGACCGGCGGCCACATGATCACGCCGCTGCCCGGGGTGACGGAGCTCAAGCCCGGCTCAGCGACCTTGCCTTTTTTCGGCGTAGTACCAGCGCTCGTCGATGCCGAGGGTCGCGTGTTGGAGGGAGCTGCGTCAGGCAATCTCGTGCTCACCACCTCCTGGCCGAGTCAGCTGCGCACGGTATACGGCGACCACCAGCGTTGCATCGACACCTACTTCTCGGCTTACCCCGGTTTCTACTTCACCGGTGACGGTGCCCGTCGTGATGAAGACGGCTACTGGTGGATCACCGGACGCGTCGACGACGTGTTGAACGTCTCCGGGCACCGCCTCGGCACGGCCGAGATCGAGAGCGCACTGGTGCTGCACCCGCAGGTGGCAGAGGCGGCCGTGGTGGGGTATCCGCACGCCATCAAGGGCCTGGGTATCTATGCCTACGTCAGTCTCATGGCAGGCGCTGAACCCAGCGAGGACCTGCGCAAGGAACTCATGGTGCTGGTAAGCAGGGAAATCGGCGCGATCGCCCGACCCGACCTCATCCAGTGGGCACCCGGCCTGCCGAAAACCCGCTCCGGCAAGATCATGCGCCGCATCCTGCGCAAGATCGCCGCCGGGGAACTCGACAACCTCGGTGATACCACGACGCTGGCTGATCCAGCGGTCGTGCAGCAACTGATCGAGGGCAAACTGGCGTAGGCCGTCACCGACCACTCGGCGAGCATCCAGCCGCGGGGCCGGCGACCGCCCAGGGCAGCGTCAGTGGAGCAGCGCCAGCAATTCAGCAGTCTTGCGCTCCATGAGCGCGCGATCACCGCGCGTTTCCACGTTGAGCCGGATCACCGGCTCGGTGTTGGAGCGCCGCAGATTGAAGCGCCAATCGGGAAAACTCAGGCTGATGCCGTCGATCGAGTCGATCGCCACGGCGCTCGATTGGTACTGCTCCAGGACACGCGCCAGCACGGCGTCGGCATCGGCCACGGTGCGGTTGATTTCGCCGCTGGCCGGGAAGCGCTCGATGCAGTCACCGATGAGCCGGGACAGTGACTTGCCGCTTTCGCTCAGCAACTGCAGCACCAGCAGCCAGGGAATCATGCCGCTGTCGCAGTAGAAAAAATTGCGGAAGTAGTGGTGCGCGCTCATCTCCCCGCCGTACACGGCATCTTCCGCGCGCATCTTTTCCTTGATGAAGGCATGACCGGATTTGCACTGTACCGCAGTGCCCCCCAGGCGCTCGACCACCGACTGCGTGTTCCAGACGAGGCGCGGGTCATGAATGATCCGGCCACCCGTCTGCTGGCGCAGAAACATTTCTGCTAGCAACCCCACGATGTAATAGCCCTCGATGAAGCTCCCTTTCTCATCGAACAGGAAACAGCGATCGAAGTCTCCGTCCCAGGCAATGGCGAGATCGGCCCCCTGCGCGAGCAGGCACTCGCTGGTGACCTGACGGTTTTCTTCCAGCAGCGGATTGGGAACGCCGTGGGGGAAATCACCGTTCGGCTCGTGGTGCAGTTTGATGAAGCGGAACGGCAGATGGGGTTCGAGCAGATCGATGATGCGGCCAGCGCCGCCGTTGCCGGCATTGCAGACCACAGTCAGGGGCTTGAGCCGGGCACGATCGACATACCCAAGCAGATGCTCGATGTAGGCGGGCTTGGTATCCACCGCGTGGACGCGACCGCGCCGCGCCGCCGGCACGAACGCATTACGCTCGGCCAGTTGGCGTATGGCATCCAGCCCGGTGTCGCCACTGATCGGCCGCGACCCTTCCCGCACGAACTTCATGCCGTTGTAGTCTTTCGGGTTGTGGCTGGCCGTTACCACGATGCCGCCGTCCATGCCGAGCTGACTGGTCGCGAAATAGATTTCCTCGGTCCCGCACAGTCCAATGTCGTAGACATCGACCCCTGCATCGAGCAGGCCTCGCGACAGCGCGTCGCAGAGTGGCTTGCTGGTCAGACGGATGTCATGACCGACCACCACCCGCCGTGGCGACAGAAAGGCGGCAAACGCCCGACCGATCCGATAGGCACACTCCTCGTTCAGCTGATCAGGAACGCGGCCGCGAACATCGTAGGCCTTGAAGCAGGTCAATGGCTGAAGCACCTTGCCGGCCCTCAGTCCTTGTAGACATTCTCGAAGAAGAAACGCGTGGCTTCCATGAAGCCCGGCACGCTGCCGCAGTCGAAGCGTCTGCCCTTGAAGCGGTAACCAAGCACGCGACCCTGCCTGGCCTGCGTCAGCAAGGCATCCGTGATCTGCACTTCATTGTTGCGGCCCGGGGGTGTGTTGCGAATGATGCCGAAGATATCGGGCGTCAGGATGTAGCGGCCGATGATCGCCAGATTGCTGGGCGCCTCCTCGGGCCTGGGCTTTTCGACCATGTTGTTGATGCGGATGATGCCTGGTGCGATTTCGTCTCCGGCAATCACCCCGTATTTGTTGGTTTCGTTGCGCGGCACTTCTTCGATGGCCACGATCGAGCACCGGTAGTAGTTGTAGAGCTCGACCATCTGCGAAAGCACGCCTTTCCCCGTGCTGTGGCACAGGTCATCGGCCAGCAGCACGGCAAAGGGCTGGTCACCGATGAGCGTTTCGCCGGTGAGAATGGCGTGGCCGAGTCCCTTCATTTCGATCTGGCGCGTGTAGGAAAAAACCGCCTGGTTCATGATGCGGCGGATTTCGCGCAGGTAGCTTTCCTTGTCGCTGCCGGCGATCTGATGCTCGAGCTCGTAGTTGATGTCGAAGTGATCCTCGATGGCCCGTTTGCCACGCCCCGTAACGATGGCCATGCCACTCATGCCGGCATCGAGCGCTTCCTCGACGCCGTACTGGATGAGTGGCTTGTTGACGACCGGCAGCATTTCCTTCGGCATGGACTTGGTGGCCGGCAGGAATCGGGTTCCGTACCCCGCGGCGGGAAACAGACACTTCTTGATGGGAGCCTCGCTCATGCTTGCCTCTCGGATTTCTCGTTGCTGTGTGGGGTGGCCAGCCGGGCTGCTGCGCCCTCAAGACGCGGACCTGCGGACAGCCGGAAGTGCGGGGATTATATGCCACGCATGCGGGGAATTTAGTGGGCGCCGGGGCGGCTTATGACGATATAATGCCGGCCTTTCCAGCGGGAAAACTGTTTGGGCAATACCCGACGGGCCAACGATTGTCATTGCATTGCTTATGAGTACCGATTTCAGAACCCGCAGCAGTTTCAGCAGGGATGATTTACTGGGCTGCGGCCACGGTCAGATGTTTGGCGCCGGCAACGCGCGCCTGCCGGTCGGCAACATGCTGATGTTCGACCGCATCCTCGACATCAGCGCCACCGGGGGCTCCGAAGGCAAGGGCCGCATCCTCGCCGAACTGGACATCCACCCGGACCTCTGGTTCTTCGCCTGTCACTTCGAATCGGACCCGGTCATGCCCGGCTGCCTCGGCCTTGATGCCCTCTGGCAACTGGTGGGTTTCTACCTGGGCTGGCGCGGCAATCCGGGCAAGGGCCGTGCCCTCGGTTGTGGCGAGGTGAAGTTCACAGGCGAAATCCTGCCCAGCAACCGCAAGGTCGTCTACGAACTGGATATCAAGCGGCTCATCGAAAGAAAGCTCATCATGGGCATCGCGGACGGCCAGGTCTCGGTGGACGGCAGAGTGATCTACACGGCCAAGAGCCTGCGGGTGGGCCTTTTCAAGCCAGACGAGCCGATGGTTGTCTGAATCCGGCAGACGCGGATTTCCGATCGTGTCGCAGGCAATCGGAACGAGCAGCAAGTAATCGCAACGAGCATCAAGGGGTTTGGTCAATGCGGCGAGTCGTAGTCACAGGCATGGGCATCGTGTCCTGCATCGGTACCGAGACACAAACCGTGCTGCGGTCCCTCCGGGAGGGTCGCAGTGGCATCGTTTACCGGCCGGAATACGAAGCGCGCGGCATGCGCAGTCACGTGGCCGGGGCAGTCGACATGGACTTCACAGCCCTGATCGACCGCAAGGACCTGCGCTTCATGGGTGCCGCGGCGGCCTACGGATATCTCAGTCTGCAGCAGGCCATCGCTGACGCGGGACTCGCCAGCAACGAAGTCTCGAACGTGCGCACGGGGCTGATCATGGGAGCCGGTGGATCCTCCACCGAAGACCAGGTCGAGACGGCCGACATCCTGCGGGAAAAGGGACTCAAGCGCATTGGGCCCTACCGCGTAACACGCACCATGGGCAGCACGGTGTCGGCCTGCAACGCCACGCCCTTCAAGATCAAGGGTGTCAACTATTCGATTTCCTCGGCTTGCGCCACCAGCGCGCACTGCATCGGCAACGCCATGGAGCTCATCCAGCTCGGCAAGCAGGATGTGATCTTTGCCGGTGGGGGTGAGGCCGAGCACTGGACGCTGAGTTGCATGTTCGACGCCATGGGCGCGCTGTCCACCAAGTACAACGCCACACCGGGCCGCGCCTCGCGCGCCTACGACGCCGGGCGCGACGGCTTCGTCATCGCCGGCGGGGGTGGCGCCTTGGTGATCGAAGCACTCGACCATGCGCTGGCCCGCGGCGCCCGGATCTACGCGGAACTGACCGGTTACGGCGCCACCTCGGACGGAGAAGACATGGTAGCCCCCTCCGGCGAGGGCGCCATCCGCTGCATGCAGATGGCCATGGGCACGGCGCGGCGGCCGCTCGACTACATCAATACCCATGGCACCAGTACTCCGGTGGGCGACGTCAAGGAGATCGCCGCCATTCGCAGCGTCTTCGCGGGCAAGCCGGTGCCCCTGATCAGCTCGAGCAAGTCCCTGACCGGGCATTCGCTGGGCGCTACCGGCGTGCAGGAAGCCATCTACAGTCTGTTGATGATGCAACACGACTTCGTGGCGGCCTCTGCCAACATCGACACCCTGGACCCCGAAGTAGCCGACATGCCCATCGTGCGTGAGCGGCTCGATGGTCGGCGTCTCGATGCCGTGATGTCCAACAGCTTCGGCTTTGGCGGCACCAATGCCACCCTGGTGTTCGAGCGTTATGAGGGCTGACCGCGTTGAGCAGACCCGGCAGCGGCTGCCTTGCCATGCGGCCTGACCGCAGCCAAGGTCTGTGCACGGTGCTGCGGCGTCTGGGCGGTCTGTTGGCGCTCTGCCTGCTGGCAGCCGGTGGGCAGGCGCAGTTGACGAGCGCCGGGGGGCTGCTGCAAGGCCGCCAGCCCCTGCAGGCCAGCACGGTACTGCCCGCCGAGGACGCCTTCCGGCTCACCACGCTGGTAGCCGGCGGCAGCCTGCGGCTTACCTGGCAGATCGCGGCCAATCACTACCTTTATCGCGACAAGTTCGAGCTCGCCCCGGCCGGCGGGCAGCCGCTGGCCCTTGCCTTGCCGGAGGCCGAGCGGCTGACCGACGAGTTCTTTGGAGAAACCGCCGTGTACTTCGACTCGGTGCAACTGACCGTCCCCCTGGAGGCCCTGAGTGCCACGGACCCGGCGGCGGGTGTCGTGACGGTGCGCTTCCAGGGCTGCGCGAAGGAGCTCTACTGCTATCCGCCGCTGCAGCTGCAGGTTCCGCTGCAGACCGCGCGCTGAACCAAGGCGTAGCAAACAGCCCGTCCCCAGAGGGCGCCCTGCGGTTACCGGCAATTCTCTGTCTATTCGGCGAAGTTCTCGCTAACATGCCGTCGGCACCTGTGTCGGCAGGCGGCTTTTCCCCTCCGTATCGAGTCTGTCATGGCAAAAATACTCGTCTTGAACGGCCCCAACCTCAACTTGCTCGGCACTCGTGAGCCAGAAAAGTATGGTCGCGCCACTTTGCCGGAAATAGACGCTCATTTGCAGAAAATAGCCGCAAATGCAGGCCATAGCTTGCAGACTTTCCAGAGCAATTCCGAGGGGGAGCTCATCGACAGGGTGCATCGTGCCCACGCTGAGCAGGTTGCCTTCATTCTGATCAATCCAGCCGCCCTGACTCACACCAGCGTAGCGCTGCGGGATGCCCTGCTCGGCGTGGCGCTGCCATTCATCGAGATCCACCTGTCCAACGTGCATGCCCGGGAAAGCTTCCGGCACCACTCCTATTTCTCCGATATCGCGTCCGGCGTGATCGTCGGGCTTGGCGCCCTCGGTTACGAGTTGGCTTTGCGGGCAGCCATCGCCCGACTGCCGTCGGCCTGAACTACCTCTCCCTTACCCCAGTCATCGAGGTCCTGTATGGATATCCGCAAGGTAAAGAAACTGATCGAGCTGCTCGAGGAATCGAACGTCGCCGAGATCGAAATCAAGGAAGGTGAAGAAACGGTGCGCATCAGCCGCAACTATCCCCACGGGCAGCTGCCGCCCCAGCAGTACTTCGTGGCACCACCGGCAGCCGCCGTTGCCCCGACCCCCGTCGCTGCTGCCGCTGCCGCCATACCGCCGGAAAGCAAGCCGGCCCACAAGGGCGAAGCCATCAAGTCACCGATGGTCGGCACGTTCTACCGCTCGCCCGCTCCGACAGCCGGCCCCTTCATCACGGTCGGCCAGACCATCAAGGCCACCGATGTGATCGGCATCGTCGAGGCCATGAAAATGATGAACCAGATCCAGGCAGGCAAGGCCGGTGTGGTGGAAGCCATCCTGGTCGAAGACGGCCAACCGGTGGAATACGACCAGCCACTCGTCATCATCGTCTGAAGCGGGCAGGAGTAAGCCACCATGCTCGAGAAAGTACTGATCGCCAATCGCGGCGAAATCGCCCTGCGCATCCTGCGGGCCTGCAAGGAGGCTGGCATCAAGACCGTGGCCGTGCATTCGACCGCCGACCGCAACCTGATGCACGTTCGCCTGGCCGACGAGTCGGTATGCATCGGCCCACCGCCGACCAGCGAGAGTTACCTCAACATTCCGCGCATCATCAGCGCCATGGAAGTGACGGGCGCCGATGCCGTGCATCCGGGCTACGGCTTCCTGTCGGAGAACGCCAACTTCGCCGAACAGGTGGAGCGCAGCGGCTTCATCTTCATCGGCCCTCGGCCCGACACCATCCGTGCCATGGGCGACAAGGTGAGCGCGATCGATGTCATGAAAAAGGCCGGCGTTCCCACCGTGCCCGGTTCGGACGGGCCGATCACGGAAGACAACCAGCGCACGCTGACCATCGCCCGCAAGATTGGCTTTCCAATCATGATCAAGGCAGCGGCCGGCGGCGGCGGGCGCGGTATGCGCGTGGTCCACAAGGAAGAGGACCTGCTCGGATCCATTCAGGTCACGCAGAACGAAGCCGGCTCCTACTTCGGCAGCAACGTCGTGTACATGGAAAAATTCCTCGACAACCCGCGGCACGTGGAAATCCAGGTGATCGGTGACGGTGAAGGCAACGCCATCTGCCTCGGTGACCGGGACTGCTCCATGCAGCGTCGCCACCAGAAGATCATCGAAGAGGCCCCGGCACCGGGCATCCCGGCCAGCGTTCGGGCCGACATCGTCAAGGCCTGCATCAAGGCCTGTCAGGACCTCAAGTACCGCGGCGCCGGCACGCTGGAATTCCTTTACCAGGAGGGGCGCTTCTACTTCATCGAGATGAACACGCGCGTTCAGGTCGAGCACCCGGTCACGGAGCGCGTGACCGGCATCGACATCGTGCGGGAGCAGCTGCGCATTGCCTCCGGACTCGGGCTTTCGGTGAAGCAGGAGCAGGTCAATCTCACCGGCCATGCCATCGAGTGCCGCATCTGCGCCGAGGACCCCGAAACCTTCCTGCCGAGTCCAGGCAAGGTGAACCTGTACCACTCGCCGGGCGGCATCGGCATACGCGTCGATTCCCACCTCTACAGTGGCTATACGGTACCGCCGCATTACGACTCCCTGGTGGCCAAGCTCATCAGCTACGGTCCCGACCGCGACGCCGCCATCCGCCGCATGCAGAACGCGCTGGAGGAAATGATCGTGGACGGCATCAAGACCAACATTCCGCTGCAGAGCCGATTGATGCGCGATCCGGGCTTCCGGGCCGGGGGCACCAACATCCACTACCTGGAAAAGCTGCTGAAGGGATCGGGCTCGCATTGAGGCCACGGCAATGGGCTGGCTGGAACTGAAGCTGCGCTGTGGCGCCAAGGATGTCACGGCACTCGAAGACCTGCTGCTCGGCAACGGAGCGGTGTCGGTGACACTGACTGACGCCGAAGACCAGCCACTGTTCGAGCCCCCGCCGGGCGAAACCCCGCTGTGGGAGCAACTCGAGCTCACCGCACTGTTTGCCGAGGAATTCGTCGGCGAAGCCGCCAGCGCCGCCTTGGTGGCGGAATTGCAACGCCAGTGGGCGCCGACCCTGCTGCCGCTGCAGCAGCAGGGCGTGCTGGCGGACCGGGACTGGGTGAGAGTCTGGCTCGACGACTTCAAGCCCATGCAGTTCGGCAACCGACTCTGGGTTTGCCCGAGTTGGTGGTCTGCGCCGACCGAGGGCCCCGAGGCCTGGCAGCCGAACCCGGAGCAGGCCCGCTACTGGTCGGAGCGCAATCAAGGGGCCCTGGCCAGCATGCAGCAAGCAGGCAATGTCGTGCTGCTTCTCGACCCTGGACTCGCCTTTGGTACCGGCACGCATCCAACCACAGCGCTGTGCCTGCGCTGGCTGGAAGGCCATCCACTCACTGGGCTGCGGCTGGTGGACTACGGCTGCGGCTCGGGCATCCTCGGCATTGCCGCGCTCTTGCTCGGCGCCGAAAGCGTGCTGGGGGTCGACAACGATCCTCAGGCACTCACCGCCACGGCAGAGAACTGCCGCAAGAACCGTCTCGATCCCCAACGCTTTCCGATCGAACTGGCGCAGGACCGCGCTGAACAGCAAACCCCTGCGGCGGCCGTGGATGGTGTCATGGCCAACATCCTCGCTGGCACACTCATCGCGCTCGCAGCCACGCTGTGTGGGCAGGTGAGGCCCGGCGGCTGGTTGCTGCTGTCCGGCATCCTGCGCGAGCAGGCAGAGGCTGTCATCACGGCCTACGCGGCTTGGTGCGAGGCCTTCGACGTGGCAGCCGAGGGCGATTGGATACGCATCAGCGCACGCCGCTGCTGAGTTGCCGCTGCACTCAGATATGCACGCGCGTGCCGAGCTCGATCACGTGCGACGGAGGCAGTGCAAAGTAGCCCACAACGCTGCCTGCATTGCGCGATAGCGCCGCAAACAGACTTTCCCGCCAGCTTGCCATGCCGCGCCCGGGGCTCGGCACCACCGTCTCCCGGCTGATGAAGAACGAAGCCGAGTAGAGATCGAACTTCAGACCGTGTGCATTGCACTGCAGCAGGGCCTCCGGCACGTTGGGTCGCTCGGAAAAACCGTAGTAGATCGCAATCTGCCAGAAATCATTGGATAGCTCGTGGATGCGCAGGCGCTGGTCGGCGTCGACCATCGGCTCGTCGGTGAACTTCACGGTCACGATGAGATTCTTCTGGTGCAGTGTGAGGTTGTGCTTGATGTTGTGCAGCAGCGCCTGCGGCACAGTGGTGGGATTGGAGACGAGAAATACCGCTGTGCGCGGCGCCTTGGGGATGGAGCTGTTGTTGAGGGTGCGCACGAATTCCAGCAGGTTCGGGTCACCCTCACGGATCTGGTGCAGCAGCAGCTCCCGTCCTTCCTTCCAGGTCCACATGGTGGTGAACAGCGATACGCCAAGCACCAGCGGAAACCAGCCTCCCTCCGGAATCTTGATGGCGCAGGCAGCGACCAGCATGAAGTCCATGACGAGAAAGAAACCGGTGGCACCCAGCGCCAGCCACAGCGGATAGCGCCACTTGTGGCGCACCACGAAGAAGGTCAGCAGCGTATCGATGGACATCGCCGCCGTTACCGCGATGCCGTAGGCGCTGGCGAGCGCCGACGATGAGCCAAAGCTGATGCAGACGGCAAGCACCGCGCCGAGCAGCAGCCAGTTCACGGAGGGAATGTAGATCTGGCCGGCGGTGTTGCTGGACGTATGCACCACGTGCATGCGCGGCAGCATGCCAAGATGGATGGCCTGCTGGGTGACCGAGTAGGCACCGGAAATCACCGCCTGAGACGCGATAATGGACACCAGCGTCGACAGCAGCACGGCCGGAATCAGCAGCAGCGACGGGAATGACAGGTAGAAGGGATTTTCCACGGCCGCCGGCGTCGTCAGCAGCAGCGCCCCCTGCCCGAGGTAGTTGATGATGAGACCGGGCCAGACGAGACTGACCCAGGACACTTGGATGGCACGGCGCCCGAAATGACCCATGTCGGCATACAGTGCCTCGGCTCCGGTGAGCGCCAGTACGATGGCCCCGAGCGGCAGCAGTACACCGATGCCTCGGCCCGACAGGAAGGTGACGGCATGCAGCGGATTGAGCGCCTGCAGGATCTGTGGTGCCTTGATGATCTGCGCAATGCCCACCAGCGCCAGCACCACAAACCACAACGCGACGACCGGACCGAACCAGCGCCCCATTTTCTCGGTGCCTTTTTTCTGCATGAGAAACAGGCCGACCAGAATCACCACCGCCACGGGCAGCACGTATTCCTCCAGCGCCGGCGCCACCAAACCCAAGCCCTCAACGGCGCTCAAGGTCGTGATCGCCGGCGTGATGATGCTGTCCCCGTAGAACAGCGCCGCACCGAAGGTCCCGAGTGCCAGGAGCCAAGTCTTGCGCCGCGAGTCCTTGGCGGCGGTCGACAGTGCCATGGCCAGCAGCGCCATGATGCCGCCCTCTCCGCGGTTGTCGGCGCGCAGCACCAACACCACGTACTTGAGCGTAACGACCAGCAGCAGGGCCCAGAATATGGTGGACACCGCACCCAGCACATTTGCCTCGGTGAGCGCCACCTGGGTGTGTTCGGCAAAGACTTCCTTCAGCGTGTAGAGCGGACTGGTACCGATGTCGCCGAAGACCACACCGATGGCAGCGAGGCACAACGTCGGCAGACTGTGTTCGGCGTGCTTGCTCATGAAGCCTGTGACCGGGGGTGCCATTGAGGGGCGTCAATTTTCCCACAATTATTTTCGAGGGAAAGCTCTCGCACCCGTAAAATGTCCTGTACATTCCCCCTTGTTTTTCTGCTGTTTTCCTCCTGCCCGTGACCTTGACACAGTGCCCACATTGCCAGATGTCCTTCAGGGTTTCGCCTGCGCAACTGCAGGCAGCCAAAGGAGTGGTGCGCTGTGGCGCCTGTCTGGGCATTTTTTCCGCTGTGGCCAACGCCATTCAGCTCAAGTCCGAGCACGGACCGGAGTACAGCGACGATGTCTCCCTCTTCGACGATCTGGAAGCCCAGGCTGTCGCCGACAGCCTGCTGACCGAGACGGACGGCGCACTGGCGCGAGATCTGGACGATGCGACTCTCGCGCCTGAGTCTGCCGCAGCGCGCGTGGTCGACGAAGAGGAAGCGGAGCTTGCCGCCGCCTTCCCCGACACCTACGCCAATCCCGGTAGCAGCCTCCGTGACGATCTCGATGTTTCCCTCGGTGATTTCCGACTTGACGATGAGGGAGCGGACGACGAGGCCGCAGACTACGAGGAGGCGGAAGCGATCGCCCAGCAAGCGTCGGGCGCTGAAGCCGCACTATCGACAGAAGATCGGGCAGACACAGACCCGCTGGCCGCGACGCGACAGCCAGTGCCTACGGCAGCAATGACAGACGTGCAGGTGCTGCCGCCCAAGGATGCGGAGGAGCAGGATGCGAAGGCCGCCTTGCGGCAGCGACTGGCAGAGCTCGCCGAAACCGAAGTGCTCGGACCCGTGGCCGATGCCCAGATTGCCAGGCTCGATGCCGTGCCGATCACACTGCAGGGCGGCAGAAGTCTGCAGCGGCGACTTGGCCGGGTGGGCCTGCTCTTGGTCAACCTGCTGCTGTTGCTCTGCCTTCCGGCGCAGTGGCTGTACGTCAATCGCAGCCTGCTGGCGGCCGACCCCTACTTTGCCCCGCTGGCGCCGCTGGTCTGCCGACTGTTTGCCTGCGCTCCACCGCGCGACGCGCCGCAGCCAACGGCGATCTACTCCCAGCAGCTGCTCGTTCGCAGCCACCCTGATTACGAGAACGCCCTCGAGGTGAGCTTCGTCTTCCACAACGACAGTCCTGCAGCCCAGCGCTTCCCGGACGTGGAACTGCTTTTCAGCGACACCAACGGCCAGCCTGTGGCCAACCGCCTGTTCGGTCCGCGCGAGTACCTGCCCATCGAGCTGCGGCAACTGGACGACATGCCGGCCAGGAGCTCCGTGCAAGCGCAGCTCGAACTCGTGGATCCGGGCCAGCAGGCCGTGCACTACACCCTCAAAATCCACGACCGGCCGGTCGCCGAATAGACTGGCTCCGGCGGCGCAGGTACCATGGCCGCCTTTCGTTTCCAGCCTGTTTCCGTGACCCGCATCGGCCCTCATCAGCTCGGTTCTCGCGTAGTGCTCGCCCCCATGGCAGGCATCAGTGACAGACCTTTCCGGCGCCTGTGCCGGCAGTTCGGGGCAGCCGTGGCGGCCACGGAAATGCTCAGCGCCAGCCTGCAACTGCAGCAGCCCGAGCGCGCCGGTCTGCGCGGCATACATCGTGAGGAGCTGTCGCCGCGCGTTGTGCAGATCGCCGGTGCCGACCCGCAGGCGATGGCCGCGGCCGCCCGCCTCAACGTGGAGCAGGGCGCGGAGATCATCGACATCAACATGGGCTGCCCGGTGAAGAAGGTTCTCAAACAGGCGGCGGGCTCGGCGCTGCTGCGCGACGAACCTCTGGTCGAAGCCATCCTGCGCAGCGTGGTGCAGGCCGTGGACGTGCCCGTCACACTGAAGATTCGCACCGGATGGAGTCCAGAGTGCAGAAATGGCGTACGGGTGGCGAAGATTGCTGAGGACTGCGGCATCCAGGCTCTTGCCGTGCACGGCCGCACGCGTGCCTGCATGTTCAATGGTCACGCGGAGTACGACACCATCGCGGCAATCAAGGCCGCGGTGCGCTTGCCGGTACTCGCCAATGGCGACATCGACTGCCCGGAAAAGGCCGCTTTCGTCCTGGCGCACACCGGCGCCGATGCCGTGATGATCGGCCGGGCCGCGCGCGGGCGCCCCTGGTTGTTTCGGGATGTCGCGCACTTCCTGGCACAGGGCAGTCTGCCTGCGCCGCTACCGGCCTCGGTGGTGAGAGCGCTGGTGCTGCAGCACGTGGCTGAACTGCACGCGTTCTACGGGCTGCCGCTTGGGCTTGGCTTTGCGCGCAAGCACGTGACCTGGTACCTCGAACCGCTTGGGGCGGGTGTGGAGTTCCGCCGCTTCTTCAACGCCCTCGACAGCGCGGCAGCCCAACTGGAAAGTCTCGATGCCTTCTTCGCCTCGCCCCTGCTGAGCGAGGCTGCCGCATGAGCCTGCCGACTGACCCGCCTGCACCGCTGCGCGACACGACTGCCGACGCCGGGGGCACCCCGGCGCCCGCCGACCGACTGCCTTCCCGGACGCTGCGCGCCAGCGTCGAAGCGGCGGTGGGAGATTATCTGGAGGGCGTCGACCCCGAACTCATCAGCGATTTCTATGCACTGGTGCTGGCCGAAGTGGAAGCGCCGTTGCTGGAGGCGGTCATGGCGCGCGTTCGCCACAACCAAAGCAAGGCGGCCAAACTGCTGGGTCTCAACCGCGGCACGCTGCGCAGCAAACTGAAGCAATACCACCTGCTGGACTGATCATGAGCTCTCTCTCCCCGGCCCCTGGCAACATTGCCCCCGTGCCCATCCGCCGCGCACTTTTGAGCGTGTCCGACAAAACAGGCATCGTCGAGTTTGCGCGCAGCCTGCACGTACTTGGCGTCGAGTTGTTGTCGACCGGCGGCACCTGGAAGCAGCTGCGCGACGCCGGCTTGCCGGTCATCGAGATCGGTGACTATACGGGCTTCCCGGAAATCATGGGGGGTCGCGTCAAGACACTCCACCCCCGCGTGCATGGCGGCATTCTCGGGCGACGCTCGCTCGACGGTGACGTGATGCAGCAGCATGACATTCCACCGATCGATCTCGTGGTGGTGAATCTCTACCCCTTCCAGGCCACCGTGGCGCGTGCCGACTGCACGCTGGATGCGGCCATCGAGAACATCGATATCGGAGGGCCCACCATGCTGCGTGCGGCCGCCAAGAACCACGCGTGGGTCAGCGTGGTGGTGGAGCCGGCCGACTACCGGACAGTGCTCGATGAACTGCGCAGCAGCGGTGCCATCAGCGCCGCCACCCGCTACAAGCTGGCGGTGCGCACCTTCGAGCACACAGCCGCCTATGACGGTGCCATCGCCGACTACCTCGGACGGCACGAGGCCGATGGGCAGAGCCAGCGGTTTCCGCAGACATGGAATCGCCAGCTGCAGCGCCGGCAACTGCTGCGCTACGGAGAAAATCCACATCAGGAGGCAGCCTTCTACGTGGATCAGCAGCAGGTCGAATCCAGCGTGGCAACTGCCGTGCAGCTGCAGGGCAAGGAGCTGTCGTTCAACAACATTGCCGACACCGATGCTGCGCTCGAGTGCGTGAAGAGCTTCGCCGAGCCGGCCTGCGTGATCGTCAAGCACGCCAATCCCTGCGGCGTGGCCATTGGCGAGGACCTTGCCGCCGCCTACGACCACGCCTATCGCTGCGACCCGACGTCCGCTTTCGGCGGTATCCTCGCCTTCAATCGCCCACTCGATGCCGCCACTGCCGATCGGATCACGGCCCGGCAGTTCGCGGAAGTGATCATCGCACCGGCCGTGGAGGCGGCCGCGCTGACGGTACTGGCCCGCAAGGAAAATCTGCGGGTGCTGGCCTGCGGCGCCCTGCCCGCTGTGCTCCAGCCGGACTGGGACTGCAAGCGCGTCGTGGGCGGTCTGCTGGTGCAACAGCGTGATCTGGGTTCGGTCGCGGCCAGCGACCTGCGCGTGGTGAGCAAGCGTCAGCCAACGGCGGTGGAACTGGCCGACCTGCTGTTCGCCTGGAAGGTGGTGAAGTTCGTGAAGTCGAATGCCATCGTCTACTGCCGCGACGGCCGCACCATCGGCATCGGTGCCGGCCAGATGAGCCGTGTCTACAGTGCGCGCATCGCCGCCATCAAGGCTGCCGACGAGGGCCTTGTGGTACCGGGCTGCGTGATGGCTTCCGATGCCTTCCTGCCCTTCCGTGACGGCATCGATGCCGCAGCAGCCGCGGGAATTTCTGCCGTGATACAGCCAGGCGGCTCCCTGCGCGACAGCGAAGTCATCGCTGCCGCCGACGAAGCCGGACTCGCCATGGTCTTCACCGGCCTGCGGCATTTCCGCCACTGAGCCACTTTTCCGAGCAGGTATTCGCATGAAGGTCATGATCATCGGCAGCGGCGGACGCGAACACGCATTGGCCTGGCGACTGGCCCGCTCGCCGCGCGTGCAGCACGTCTTCGTGATCCCGGGCAACGCCGGCACAGCCACGGAGCCGAAAGTGAGCAACGTAGCTCTGGATGTCGGGGACTTTGCCGCGCTGGCCGCCTTCGTGCGCAGCGAGCAAGTCGCTCTCACGGTCGTGGGCCCCGAAGCCCCGCTGGTGGCGGGCATCGTCGACTATTTCAGCGAGCGCGGACTCGCCTGCTTCGGTCCGCGCCGGCAGGCCGCCCAACTGGAGGGCTCGAAGGCCTTTGCCAAGGACTTTCTAGCGCGTCATCGGATTCCCACGGCAGCCTATGCGAACTTCACCGATCTCGAGGCAGCGCTGACCTATCTGCGCTCGCAGCCACTGCCCATCGTGATCAAGGCCGATGGCCTGGCCGCCGGCAAGGGCGTGATAATCGCGCAGACCCTGCAGGAAGCCGAGGCTGCCGTGCGCGACATGCTGGCCGGTAACAGTTTCGGCAGCGCCGGGCACCGCGTGGTGATCGAAGAATTCATGGTGGGGGAGGAAGCCAGCTTTATCGTGATGGTGGACGGCAAGACCGCCCTGCCCTTCGCCACCTCGCAGGACCACAAGGCGCGCGACGACGGCGACAAAGGCCCCAACACGGGCGGCATGGGCGCCTATTCCCCGGCGCCAGTGGTCACTGCAGCCGTTCACGAACGGGTGATGCGCGAAATCATCATGCCAACGGTGGAAGGCATGGCAGCCGAGGGCTGCCCCTACATCGGCTTCCTCTACGCCGGTCTCATGATCGACGCCAGCGGCGCCCCACGCGTGGTGGAATTCAATTGTCGCTTCGGCGACCCCGAGGCGCAGCCAGTGATGCTGCGACTGCAGACCGATCTCGTCACGCTGTGTCAGGCGGCTCTGGACGGGCGCCTGCACGAGCAGCGCATCGACTTCGACGCGCGTGCCGCGGTTGGCGTGGTGCTGGCGGCAGGTGGCTACCCCAACGACTATGCGCGGGGTCTGCCCATCTCCGGACTCGCGACCGCCGCGCCAGCCGACAGTAAGCTGTTTCATGCCGGCACACGTATCGACGACGGCCGCACCGTTACCAGCGGTGGCCGCGTGCTGTGTGCAGCCGCCCTGGGGTCCACGGTCGCGGCCGCGCAGGCGACCGCCTACCAACTGGCCGCTGGCATCCACTGGGACGGCATGTATTGCCGCCGCGACATCGGCTGGCGCGCCATCGCCCGGGAGCAAGCCACGGGGCGATGATCGAGACGGGAACGGAGGAGTCACGCATGAACCTGATCGACACGCTCATCGTGCAGGCTGACCAGGCCCTGCGCACGCTGGTACCCGGAGCCGTCGTCGCTGCCGAGGCCAATCCCGCGGAAAACCGTAGCGACAGTGCAGAGTTTGACAGCCTGGCGCGCGCGCGCAGCGCCGCGCTGATGCGCATCAACCACACTGGCGAAGTCTGTGCCCAGGCCCTCTACCAGGGGCAGGCGCTGACCGCACGCGATGCCGGCGTGCGGACCGACATGCAGCAGGCCTCGCAGGAAGAATTCGACCACCTGGCCTGGTGCGAAAGCCGGCTGCAGGAATTGCAGAGTGGCCCGAGCCTGTTGAACCCGCTGTTCTACGGGATTTCGTTCGGCATGGGCGCGCTGGCGGGCGCCATCGGCGACAAGTGGAGTCTCGGCTTCGTGGCGGAAACGGAACGCCAGGTATGCCGGCACCTGCAGGAACATCTCGAGCAGTTGCCAGCCGGCGACCTGCGCAGCCGCGAGATCCTGCAGCGCATGTTGCAGGACGAAGGCACGCATGCCCGCAATGCGGAGCAGGCCGGCGCCGCGCCCTTGCCGGCACCGGTGCCGCAGGCCATGCAGTGGCTGGCGCGGGTGATGAAGGCGACCACAGCACGTCTGTAACTGTCGATCGTCGGGTGTCGATCGACGACGCAGACCGAGTCCCCGACCCCATCGTCGCGCGGCTGGCGCTACTGGATCCTCGGCTCTTTGCGCGGCTGGATGGCCCGAGCCTAGGCGCTGGCGTGGGCCGGTGGAGCAGAGGCGTCCACGACTTCGTAGTCGTGGGTGATCTTCACGCCGGCCTTGCCGAGCATGATGGACGCCGAGCAGTATTTTTCGGCAGAAAGTTCCACCGCCCGCTTCACCTTGGCAGCATCCAGCTCCCGGCCGGTCACCACGAAATGCAGGTGAATCGTTTCGAAGAGGGCTGGCACGGCATCCACGCGGGTGGCCTCCACGCGGGCCTCGCAGCCCACCACCTGCTGGCGTCCGCGCTTCAGGATATTGACCACGTCCACGGAGGAGCAGGCCCCCACGCCCATCAGCATGAGTTCCATGGGCCGAGCCCCCATGTTGCGGCCGCCGATGTCCGGTGGTCCGTCCACCACAATGGCATGCCCACTGCCGGCCTCGGCGACGAACATCGCTCCATCCACCCACTTGATCGTTGCTTTCATTGACCGCCTCGCTTGTTGCGACCTGTGAACGATTTGCCCGCCAGAGGCTGGCGGCAGACGCTAGAACAACAGCACCAGCAGCCAGGTCAGCGCCGTGGCGCAGAGGCTCAGAAACACGGCAGCCGAGCCGAGATCCTTGGCAATGCCCGACAACTCGTGCTTTTCGTGGCCGATGCGATCGACAGCGGCCTCGATGGCCGAGTTGAGCACCTCCACGATCAGCACCAGCAGACAGGTGCCGGTGAGTATGGCCTTCTCGGCGCCGCCCTCCCCCAGATACAAGCCGAGTGGGAACAGCACCAGCACCAGAGCCACTTCCTGCCGGAAAGCGGCCTCCATGCGCCAGCAGGCGCGAAACCCCTGCAAGGAATAGCGCGCGGCGGAGATGATGCGGGCTATGCCTGTCTGACCGGGTTTAGCCATGGAAGAACAGCTCCTGCAGCTTGAGGCCGGGATCGGTGGCGCGCATGAACGACTCGCCCACCAGGAAGCCATAGACGCCATGGCCCAGCATCTCTTCCACGTCGGCGCGGACGTGGATGCCGCTTTCAGTGACCACGGCCACCCCGGCCGGGATGTGCGGCAGCAGATCGATGGTGGTGGCGAGGCTGGTCTTGAACGTGTGCAGGTCGCGGTTGTTGATGCCGATCAGGCTCGGTTTCAGGGCGAGCGCCAGCTGCAATTCCGACAGATCGTGTACCTCGATCAGGATATCGAGTCCGCAGGCACGCGCCGTGGCAGCAAGTTCCTGCAACTGGCCGGCGCTGAGCGCCGCCACGATCAGCAGCACGCAGTCGGCGCCGAGCACACGTGATTCGACGATCTGGTAGGGATCAATCATGAAATCCTTGCGGATCACCGGCAGCGCGCAGGCGGCCCGCGCCTCCTGCAGGTAAAGGTCGTGCCCCTGGAAAAAGTCCACGTCGGTGAGTACCGACAGACAGGTGGCGCCGTGATCGGCGTAGCTTCTGGCGATGGATGCCGCATCGAAGTTGCTGCGGATCAGGCCCTTGCTGGGTGACGCCTTCTTGATCTCGGCGATCACTGCCGGGCGCCGCTGCGCGATCTGGCGCTGCAGCGCAGACACGAAGCCGCGACAGGCCGGCAGAGAGCCGAGCCCGCTTTCCAGCACTGACAGCGGCAGGCTGGCGCGGCGAGCGGCAACCTCTTCCTGTTTTCGTTCGAGGATTTTCTTGAGTATGGTCGATTGGTCCATGAGTCTGGCTTCCCTGTACGTGACCGGGGTTCAGGAGTAACGCGTCAGGAAATTCTGCAGCAGGCGATGACCGTGTTCGGTCAGGATGGATTCGGGGTGGAACTGCACGCCCTCGATGGCGAGGGTCTTGTGACGCACGCCCATGATCTCGTCCAGCGTCCCGTCGGGCAGTTGGGTCCAGGCCGTGACCGCAAGGCAGTCAGGCAGACTGCCCTGCTCGATCACCAGCGAGTGGTAGCGCGTAGCGTTGAACGGGTTGGCGAGTCCGGCAAACACGCCTTCGCTGCGGTGGTGGATCGCCGAGATCTTGCCGTGCATCACCCGCTTGGCACGCACGACCTGGCCTCCGAAGGCCTCGCCGATGCTCTGGTGCCCAAGGCATACGCCGAGCAGGGGAATCTTGCCGGCAAAGTGGCGGATCAGGGGTACCGAGATGCCAGCCTCCTTCGGCGTGCAGGGCCCGGGGGAAATCACGATATGGCTCGGCGCCAACGCCTCGATCTGCGCAAGACTGATCTCGTCGTTGCGAAAGACCTGCATCTGTGCACCCAGCTCCCCGAAATACTGCACGAGGTTGTAGGTGAAAGAATCGTAGTTGTCGATCATCAACAGCATAGAGCCGCTTTCTCTGACTTTTCCTGACCAACCCGTCGGGACACCGCTGCTGCACCCCCGGGGTACCCGCGGTCTTGCTCGCTACCCCTCTGGCCTGCCTGGGACCGGCCTTTCAGGGGCGGGCATTGTCGCCTATGTCGCGCTTAACTCAAACGACTATCCCGAGGGCAAGCGGATACGGCCCCGGCGTGGGCCGCGGCAGAGGGCTGAGCGGTCTTGCGGAGTAACAGCCCTCCGCCAGATGACGCGGAGGGCCACACCGCCGCGCTCAGAATTCCAGGTTGACTGACACGCCGACTTCGCGCGCGCGACCGATCACGGAGAAGTCGTAACCCCATACGAAACGCGTGTCGAAGCCGCCATTCACGTACTGCTCGTCCGTGAGGTTCATGCCCCACAGGCTCGCTGACCAGTTGGCGTCGGCGGGACGATAGACCACGCGCGCGTTCAACAGGCCGTAGGCCGGTTCGTAGATGTAGTTGCCGTTGGCGTCTACCGGGGTACGCTGGTTGGCATTGTCGCGCGTGTACTCGTAACGCCAGCCGTAGTTGCCCACGAGGCTCACGGTGGATCCTCCACGTAGCGGCAGGTCGTACTGCACACCAAATGAGGCGCTGTACTTCGGCGAGTAGGCAAATGGCGTATTGGGGCCGATACCGTTGGTACCGTCGAAAAAGCCGCGCGCGGTATAGGCGGTATCGATCGCACCGAGATTGAGGTCAAGCCGCAGGTTCTCGGTGGCGGCGAGGATCAGCTCCATCTCCCAGCCATCGGCGACGCCGCCGCCATCGGCGCTGAGGTAGGGGTTCGGTGCAGGGGAGCCCGTGCAGGGGTCCACGGGCAGGTTGTTCACCCGCATGCCGTCCCACGTGGCATCGAAGTACGTGGCGTTTACGCGCAACTGGCCGTCGAGCCAGTCGGAGCGGATTCCGAGTTCACGGTTGGTGATGATCTCACGGCGCAGCTCCACGCGGGTGGCGACCAGCTGTGAGGGACAGATACCGTTCACCTTGGTGGGCAGGCGGGGGTTTTGCACCGCGGTCTCGGTGAAGCCCTCGCTCCAGCTGCCGTACAGCATGATGTCGTCGTTGAGCTGGTACTGCAGGCCTACCTTGTTGGTGGTGTTGTTGCCGAGATCGGGGTTGACGTTCACCGTGGTGGACGTGCCCTGGTAGATGTCACCCACCGGTTCCTGGCCCGGGCGCGCCGGAATGAAGCCCGAGGTGGGTGTCATGACGATGGACTGGCCTTCATCGTCGGTGATGCGCACCCCCAGCGTCAGGTCGAGCTTGCCGGTGATGCCGAAGGTGGCCTCGCCGTACAGCGCCCGCTGCTCGCCTTCGTTCTTGTTGAGCGTGTCCTGGAAGGCGGCCGGGTTGGCGGCGATCGAGGTGGCTCCCTGGAAAGCGGGGCGGCCAGCCGCCGCCCACCAGGCGTTCAGGTAGCTGATGACGTCCTGGCGGAAGGCGTTCTGGTTGGCCGGATTGCGCGGGATGTCCAGCATGGGCCAGCGGTAGGTACGTACCGTGCTGTTTTCGTGCAGCGAGTAGTAGCCGGCGATCCAGTCCACGCGCTCGTCGAAGAAACTGCCGGCCAACTGGTACTCCTGCGTATAGCTCTTGTCGCGGGCGCGGTTTTCGTCGGTGGTGATGATGAACTCGGAGCCATCGAAATCCACGGCCTGGCGACGATCCATTTCCCACACGGAGGTGATCGAACGGAAGCGCAGCGTGTCGGTGATGTCCCAGTTGCCGGTCAGCGTGTAGTACTCGAGGTCACGGGTAATGCCCTGCGCCGGCGTATCGGACTTGGTTTGCCACTTGCCGACCTCGCCCCCCGGGTAGCCGGGCATGTGGGTCTTCGGCGTGAAACGCGTGGACGGCAGGCCCCAGTTGATGGGTGTAAAGCCCGGGATGTTTACGTAGTCAGGGTTGCCCGCCAGCACGTTGTACTGGATGTAACGCACATTGTTGGGGTTGGTGATGCGGATGATGCGGGCCTCGGTGCCGCGCTTGTCCTCCTTGTTGGCGGTGAAGCGCAGATCGACGTTGTCGACCGGCTCCCACAACAGATCAAGCCGCAGCAATTTGTCGTCCTGGTCGCCGAGCGAACGGCCCACGCTGAGGCTTTCGAGGAAGCCGTCGTTCCGGAAACTCGACAGCATGACCTTGCTCTTGAGCGTATCGGTCAGGGGCAGGTCCATGGCGAAGGTGGCGTTGCGGCGGTTGTAGCTGCCCGCCTCGAGGTTCATGCGAACGCCGAATTCCTCGGCCGGGGCCCGCGTCGTGATGTTGATGGCACCACCATTGGTGTTGCGGCCGAACAGCGTACCCTGCGGCCCGCGCAGCACCTCCACCCGTTCGACTTCCGTGAAGTTCGATTCGAGGAAGCCGTAGGAGGTTTGCCAGATGCCGTCGATGTAGATGCCGACTCCCGGCAAACCGCGGATGTAGAACGTTGGCGCTCCTACCCCGCCGCCCTGCGGGTTGGCGACCAGGTTAGGCACCATGATGCCGAGATCCTGGCCGCGCTGGATGCCGCCGAGTTCCAGTTTTTCGGCGGTAAAGGCCTGAATGGACAGTGGCGTGCTTTGCAGGCTGGTCTCACGACGCGTGGCCGTGACCAACACTTCTTCGACCGCCTGGGAAAACGCCTGGTATGGCAGGCAACTGACGATGGCGGCGGGCAGAACTGCCCGGCGCAGCGTTATTTTTTTCATGGCTGAATCCTTGCTTGTTGTTGTTATTGAGGATGGAGCAGCGCAAGTATGGCGAATCTCGCCGCGCCTGCCTATCGGCTGGCGTCAGCAAAGGCAGTCCGAACGGACGCCGGGCTCAGCGGAACCCGGATTCCGCCAGCTTGACGGCGTGGAACATGGCCCGCGCCTTGTTGAGGGTTTCTTCCCACTCGGAGCGGGGTACGGAGTCCGCCACGACGCCAGCACCGGCGGCGATGTACAGCGTGCCGTCCTTGATGATGGCGGTACGGATGGCGATGGCCATGTCCATGTTGCCGTTCCAGCCGAGGTAGCCCATGGCACCGCCGTAGATGCCGCGGCGCACGGGTTCGTGCTCGTCGATGATTTCCATGGCGCGCACCTTGGGCGCACCACTGAGCGTGCCGACCGGCAGCGTAGCCTTCAGCACGTCGAGCGCAGTCTTGCCGTCGGCCAGCGTGCTTTCCACAGTCGAGGCGATGTGCATCACGTGCGAGTAGCGCTCCACGAACATCTGCCGCGGCACGTGCACACTGCCGATCTTCGACACGCGTCCGGCATCGTTGCGGCTGAGATCGATGAGCATCAGGTGCTCGGCGATCTCCTTGGCATCCGCCAGCAGCTCCTGCTCGAGCGCCAGGTCTTCCTCGAGTGTCTTGCCGCGGCGTCGCGTGCCAGCGAGGGGGCGTACCGTAATGTGACCGTCCTCGACCCGCGCAAGAATTTCCGGCGAGGCACTGACGATATGGAAGTCGCCGAAGTCCATGAACACCATGTAGGGCGACGGATTCAACTGGCGTAGCGCGCGGTAGACCTGCAGCGGCGCACCCGTGTAGGGCAGGCTCATGCGCTGGGCCAGCACCACCTGCATCACATCGCCGGCGGCGATGTAGTCCTTGATGCGTTCCACCGCCGCTTCGTAGGCGGCCTGGCCAAAGCTGGACACGAAATCAGCCTCGGCGACGGTACGGCCGCCGGAAACCGGTGGCAGCCGGGGCGCCGACTGCAGCGCGGCCGCCAGCTGATCGAGGCGGGCCTCGGCCGCTTCGAAGGCGCCGGCCTCTGCAGGGTCGGCGTAGACGATCAGGGTAAGCGCATTGCGCAGGTTATCGAAGACCGCCACGGCCTCAGACACCATGAGCACGATGTCCGGCGTGTGCACGTTGTCGGGCGGTGCCGTGTGCGCGATGCGCTGCTCCACGTAGCGCACGGTGTCGTAGCTGAAGTACCCCACCAGACCACCATTGAAGCGCGGCAGCTCAGGCAGCTCGGGTATGCGGTAGCGCGCCTGGAACTGCGCGATGAAGGCGAAGGGATCGTCGGTTTCGCAGCGCTCCACGGTGATGCCGTCGGTCTGTACCTCGAGTGTCACCAGAGCGCTGGTGGCGGTGGCCTCTCGGGTAGCGACCAGCACGGTACGTGCCGGCAGGCCGATGAATGAGTAGCGGCCCCATTTTTCGCCGCCCTGCATGGATTCGAGCAGGTAGCTGTAACGGCCCTGTGCCAGCTTCAGGTAAACAGCCAGAGGGGTTTCCAGGTCCGCCATGACCTGACGCAGCACCGGGATACGGCTGTAGCCGGCCGCGGCGAGCTGACTGAAATGCTGCGCATTCATACGGTGGCCAGTTCCTGACGCAGCGCGGCGATGGTGGCTGGGTAATCCTTGCTGCCGAAGATGGCCGAGCCCGCCACGAACATGTCAGCGCCGGCCCGGGCGATCTCCGCGATGTTGCCGATACCGACACCCCCGTCCACTTCGAGGCGGATGCGGCGGCCCGACTGGTCAATCAGGCGGCGCACCTGGGTGAGCTTGGGCAGCGTGGAAGGAATGAAGGCCTGTCCACCGAAGCCCGGATTCACCGACATGAGCAGGATCAGGTCGAGCCGGTCCATCACGTGGTCGAGGCAGTGCAGGGGGGTGGCCGGATTCAGCACCAGTCCGGCTTCACAGCCGAGATCGCGGATCAGTTGCAGCGAGCGGTCCACGTGGTGGGACGCTTCGGGGTGGAAGCTGATGATGGAGGCGCCGGCCTTGGCGAAGTCGCTGATGAGCGCATCGACCGGACTGACCATGAGGTGTACGTCGATCGGCGCCCTGATGCCGTAGTTGCGCAGCGCCTTGCATACCATGGGGCCGATGGTGAGGTTGGGAACATAGTGGTTGTCCATCACGTCGAAGTGCACCACGTCGGCACCGGCTGCCAGCACCGCATCGACTTCGGCCCCGAGCCGGGCGAAGTCGGCCGACAGGATGGAGGGGGCGATCAGGAAGTCTGGGCTGGCCATGAACAGGGGTCTGCGCAAAAGAGCGCGCATTGTAGCGACCCCCTGCCACTGCCGCCACCGCGGACTTGCCAGCGCCGCCGACGCGAAAACCCCCGCCAGCGAAAGATGTTTTCGACGAGTGCAATCTGTCACACCCCGGGGAGGCAGCGGGCGGACGGCCTCTGCACCGCTGTGGTTCAATGCGGGCCTCGCCTGATGTCTGCCTCCCCATGCCCACGCTCGCTCTGGTCGCCGTTCTACTGGCTGCTTGCACCCACGCCCTCTGGAACCTTGCCGCCAAGCAGGCGGCTGCCGCCCGCCATTTCGTATTCTGGTACTCGGTGGTGTCCATGCTGCTGTATCTGCCAGCCCTGCTCTGGGTGCTGCAGCGCGGCCTGCCCGACCTCGATGCACGCCACTGGCTGGCACTGGCCGCCACCAGCTTCCTGCACATGGGCTATTCGCTGACGCTGCAGGCTGGCTACCGCCACGCCGATCTGTCGCTGGTGTATCCGCTGGCGCGGGGCTCCGGTCCGCTGCTGTCGTTCGTGCTGGCCGTGCTGCTGCTGGGCGAGACCGCGGCACCCGGGTCTGTGCTGGGCATGTTGCTGATCGTGGCGGGTATCCTGCTGGTGACCGGACTGCTGGCAGGCCGGCGCCGCATCGACGGCAAAGGCGTGGCCTATGGACTGTGCACCGGGGGCTTCATCGCGGCCTACACCATCAACGATGGCTGGGCGGTGAAGACCCTGCTGCTGTCCCCCCTGCTCGTGGACTACACCGGCAACCTGTTCCGTACCGCCATGTTGAGCCCGGCCGCCTGGTGCGACTGGCCGGCGGCTCGGGCGGAGTTGCGGCAGTTCCTGCGCCCCGTGCTCACCGTGAGCCTGCTGGGCCCTCTGGGTTACATTCTGGTGCTGTACGCCATGCAGATTGCCCCCGTCTCGCACGTGGCCGCCGCCCGCGAACTGTCTACGCTGGTGGGGGCCTGGCTAGGGGCGCGGTTGCTGAAAGAGCGCTTCGCCACCAGCCGCTTGCTGGGGGCTGCTGCCATCGTGGGCGGTGTGGTGCTGCTGTCTCTGCCGGATTGACGGCAGCCGCGCTACACTTTGCGTTGAATTTCCGGTCCAAGCCCCCATACCACCAAAGGGTTCGCTGTCTTCAGCCCGTTTCCGCCCCGTCAGGAGTCGTCCATACCATGATGCGCATCTTGCTGTTTCTCGCCACCAACATTGCCGTGCTGGTCCTCATCTCGCTGATCTTCCGGCTGATCGGCCTCGACAGCATCTTCGCCGCCAACGGCGTGGATCTCGATCTGGGTTCGCTGCTGGTGTACTCGGCAGTCATCGGCTTCAGCGGCTCGCTGATATCGCTGTTCATGTCCAAGATGATGGCGAAGATGTCGATGGGTGTGCAGTTGATCACCGAACCGCGCAGCGACTTCGAGCAGTGGTTGCTGCGCACCGTGGCGCGCCAAGCCGAGCAGGCCGGCATCCGCATGCCGGAAGTCGGCGTGTTCGACCAGAGCGCACCCAACGCCTTCGCCACCGGCTGGAACAAGGACGCTGCCTTGGTGGCGGTCAGCACCGGCCTCGTGCGCTCCATGAACCGCGACGAAATCGAAGCCGTGCTGGCCCACGAAGTCAGCCACGTGGCCAACGGCGACATGGTCACCTTGACCCTCATCCAAGGCGTGGTGAATACCTTCGTGGTCTTCCTTTCGCGCGTGATCGCCTTCTTCCTGGACCGCGTGCTGTTCCGCAGCGAGGACCGCGAGGGCCCCGGCCCGGCCTTCTGGATCATTTCGCTGGTCTCGCAGATCGTGCTCGGCATCTTTGCCTCGATGATCGTCATGTGGTTTTCACGCTGGCGTGAATACCGCGCCGATGCCGGCGGCGCCGACCTCGCCGGTCGGCACAAGATGATCGCGGCGCTGCGGGCGCTGCAGCAGGGTCACCCCGCCGAAATGCCCGATGAAATGGTGGCGTTCGGCATCAACACCGGCCGCATGGGTGCACTGTTCGCCAGCCATCCGCCGCTCAGCGAACGCATCCGCGCGCTCGAAGAGGCGCACTGAGCACCGGCAGCGCTCGGGAAGTCACGGAGACCGGCGCCTCACAGCGAGGCGCCGCTCGGCCAACCCCGGGGCCT
>CANGUU010000021.1 GCA_947457195.1 Gammaproteobacteria bacterium | reverse complement strand
CTGAACATCGACTCCCCAAAAAAGACACCGGGCAGCGCCACGCCGTAGAGGCCGCCGACGAGCGTGTCATCACGCCATACCTCAACGGAGTGGGCGTAACCCAGACGGTGCAAGTGCTCGTACGCAGCCCGCATGTCGGGTAGCAACCACGTGTCGGCGCTGCCGCGACGCGGGCCGGCGCAGCGGTGGATGACGGCGGAAAAAGCCCGGTCGCTGGTGACACGGAAAGCCCCGCGTCGCAAGACCTTCTGCAGACTGCGGCTGATGTGCAACCGCTCAGGTCTCAGCACCATGCGTGGATCGGGACTCCACCACAGCAGGGGTTGATCGCGTGAATACCAGGGGAAGATGCCTTGCTGGTAGGCCCTCAGCAGTCGCTCGGGGTGGAGATCGCCGCCCGCCGCGAGCAGCCCGTTGGGCTCCCGCAGGGCGGTAGACGGATCAGGGAAATCGTGAGCTTCCTGATCCAGCCAGGGCAGGCGGCGCAGCAGTGTCAAGGGTGGGCGCTGGCCGTGTCAGCCGCCCAGCTTGTCGAGATACTTTTCGGCGTCCAGCGCCGCCATGCAGCCGAAACCAGCCGAGGTGATGGCCTGTCGGTAGACATGATCGGCGATGTCGCCGGCGGCGAACACGCCTGCCACACTGGTTTGCGTGGCATTGCCCTCGATGCCGGAATGAATCTTGATATACCCGTTGTGCATCGCCAGTTGCCCCGTGAACACGTCCGAGTTCGGCTTGTGGCCGATCGCGATGAAAACAGCTTTCAAATCAATTTCTTCAGCACTTGAGGTGAGAACGTTTCGAACCCGCATCCCGGTGACGGCACCATCGCTGCCCAGCACCTCGTCGAGGGCATGGTTCCACAGGATGCGGATCAGGCCGGCGCGCTCTTTTTCGAACAACTTGTCTTGCAGGATCTTCTCCGCCTTCAATTTGTCCCGGCGATGAACGAGGGTCACGTGGCTGGCGATGTTGGCCAGATAAAGCGCTTCCTCTACCGCAGTATTGCCTCCGCCAATCACGGCAACCCGTTGTCCCTTATAGAAAAAGCCATCGCAGGTGGCGCAGGCGCTCACACCGCTGCCCATGTACTTTTCCTCCGAGGGCAGGCCCAGGTACTGGGCCGAGGCACCCGTGGCGATGATCAGCGCATCGCAGGTGTAAGTTGTGCCCATCATGCCGCGCAGCTCGAAGGGGCGCTTGCTGAGGTCTGTTTGCTCTATGTGGTCAAAAATAACATTGGTTTCAAATCGTTCCGCATGTTTCTTCATTCTTTCCATAAGGTCAGGACCGGTAAGGCCGTGGACGTCGCCCGGCCAGTTGTCCACCTCGGTAGTCGTCGTCAGCTGCCCACCTTGCTGCATGCCGGTGATAATGACCGGCTTGAGGTTGGCGCGGGCGGCATAGACGGCGGCCGTGTAGCCGGCGGGGCCGGAACCGAGAATGATCAGGCGGTGGTGCTGGGGGCTGCTCATGGGAAAATCTCTGGAACGACTGTGGTCGGCATTATGGGGACAGATACGTCGAATACCAGCGAACAGTGCAGTGATTGTCCGTAAACGATCGCAGGGCTGTGTCAGTGCTCGCGCACCGTAGGCGCCTGCCGCGTAATTGTTTATGATCGACTGCCCGGGTTTCCAATTTCCATACGGTCCTTTGCTCAGTGCCAGCCATGCGGGAAAAAGCCACGCGCAATAGCCCCATGCCGGCCACGAACGGCGTCGTCAGCCTGTTCTTGGTCGAGGGGGTCATCATCGTCCTGCTGTCGCTGGCGACCTACGTACTGCTGGCGCTGCTTTCCTTTTCTCCCGGTGATCCCGGCTGGTCAGGCACGGGCGACAACGCCACCGTGGTCAACTGGGTCGGTCGCAGTGGGGCCTGGCTGGCCGACGTGCTTTTCTTCCTGATCGGTAGTCTGGCCTATTTTTTGCCGCTGCTGCTCGTCATCAGGGCGGTTGGTATATACCGCGGGCGTCTGGGCCCTCGGGAGGTACAGTGGGACATCATCGGTTTGCGTGGCGCAGGTGTCGTCATGTCCCTCGTCAGTGCCTGCGTGCTCGCCAGCCTCCACTTTGCCAGTGATTTGCAAGCCTCTGCCGGGGGCCTGCTTGGTCGCACGCTGGCGCTGGCCGCCTTGCCTGCCCTGGAGCTGGCCGGTGCGACCCTCGTGGGCCTTACCCTGTTGGTGCTGGGGCTGACCCTGGGACTCGGTCTGTCATGGATCAGGGTGGTGGATGCCGTCGGCTATGGCAGCCTGAGGCTCTTCGTACTGCTGGGAGAAGGCTGGCAACACTGGCGGGAGCGGCGTCGTGAAGCGGCGGCGACTGCACAGATGATCCATCAGAGGCGTGAGGCGCTCGACCACTTCGTCGAAAAGGAGTCAAAGCGGCCCCCCATCGAGATCGCACCAGCCAGAGAGGTACAAAAAGAACCCAGCAGGCGCGTGCAGCGGGAGAAGCTCCGCGAGAAGCAAGGCAAGCTCTTTGACAGTCCCGTGGTTGGTGAGCTGCCACCGCTGACCCTGCTCAACGAGTGGGAGGAAAACAAGGTATTCGGTTACTCCACCGAGGCGCTTGAAGCGATGTCCAAGCTGCTGGAAATTAAGCTGAAGGACTTTGGGATCGACATCACCGTGGTAGGAATCAATCCGGGTCCCGTGATAACGCGCTTCGAAGTGCAACCGGCCCCGGGCATCAAGGTCAGTCGCATCAGTAATCTGGTGAAGGACCTTGCGCGCTCGCTGGCCGTTCCGAGTCTGCGTGTCGTCGAGGTGATTCCCGGCAAGACCTGCATCGGGATCGAGATTCCCAACGAGAAGAAGGAAACCATTTTTCTGGGTCAGGTACTGTCCTCTGCTGCCTTCGACAATGCTCGCTCGCCGGTGAGCATGGCACTCGGTCATGACATCGGCGGCAACCCGGTCGTTGTCGACCTTGCCAAGATGCCACATCTGCTGGTGGCCGGCACCACGGGCTCGGGCAAGTCGGTGGGGGTCAATGCCATGATTCTCAGTCTGCTCTTCAAGTCCACGCCGCAGCAGGTCCGGATGATCATGATCGATCCCAAAATGCTGGAATTATCGGTCTATGACGGCATTCCGCATTTGCTGACGCCGGTGATCACCGACATGAAGGATGCTGCCAACGGCCTGCGCTGGTGCGTGGCAGAGATGGAGCGTCGCTACAAATTGATGTCGGCACTCGGGGTTCGCAACCTGGCCGGGTACAACAAGAAAGTGGCTGATGCCATCAAGGCCGGCGAACCCATTGTCGACCCACTCTGGCGACCGGATCCGATGCTCGCACTGGAAGAACAGACGCCCGACGGACTTGCCGAGTTGCCGGTCATCGTGGTGATCGTCGACGAACTGGCCGACATGATGATGGTCGTCGGCAAGAAAGTGGAAGAACTGGTTGCCCGCATCGCCCAGAAAGCCAGAGCGGCCGGCATCCATTTGATTCTTGCGACCCAGCGGCCTTCGGTCGATGTGCTGACTGGCCTGATCAAGGCCAATATTCCCACGCGACTGTCTTTCATGGTGCAGTCGAAGATCGATTCGCGCACCATTCTTGGTGAGGGTGGTGCAGAACAGTTGCTCGGCCATGGTGACATGCTGTTCCTGCCGCCCGGCGGTGGGGTGGCCCAGCGCGTGCATGGCGCGTTCGTGGCCGACGAGGAGGTGCACCGCGTGGTGGCCGACTGGAAGGCCCGCGGTGAGCCCAACTACGTGGACTCGATTACCTCGGAGTCTTCCGGCGCTGGTATTCCCGGCCTCGGTGACGACGGCGGTGACGGCGAAGAAGGCAATGCCGAGGAGAACGACCAGATGTACGATCAAGCCGTGCGTTTTGTCACCGAGTCCCGTAAGGCGTCGATATCCGCAGTGCAGCGTAAATTCCGCATCGGCTACAACCGCGCGGCCCGTCTGATTGAAGCCATGGAAATGGCCGGGGTAGTGTCAGCCATGAGTTCCAATGGCAATCGGGAAGTGCTGGCGCCGCCGCCCTCCTGACGATTCTCCCCGTGCACGTTCGCCAGAGAAGTGGCCAGCAACCTGAGAGGTATCCCTTGATCACACTGCTTTCGCGCCAGTGCCGCGTGCTGCTGCTCCTGCTGGCGCCATGGGTGGTCGCACCCCTGGCGGCCCAGCCGGCAGTCGTCTCACCGCCGGCAATTGCCAGCGCCAATGACTTTGCGCTGCAGCAGTTGGTGTCCGTTCTGCAGGCGACTGCGTCGCTGACTGCAGAGGTGCAGCAGTTGCTGCTGGACCAGGAGGGCAGGGAAGTGCAGGAAACCCGGGCGCTACTCAGCATGCAGAGGCCATCCAGCTTCCGGTGGGAGGTCACCCGTCCCTACAGCGAGTTGATGGTGACCGATGGCGATACCATGTGGCGCTACGAGCCTGATCTCGAACAGGTCACCATCCAGCATTTCGATGAAGCGTTGGACCGTACGCCGGTCATGCTGCTGAATGGTACCGCCAGCACGATTGCAGCAGCTTACGAGGTCAGTGCGGCGTCGCTTGCCGAGGGTCGGCAAACCTTGTTCACCCTGCTGCCGAAGCAGGCCAGCACCCTGTTCGAGCGCATCAGCCTGTCCTTCGAAGGGCCGACCTTGCTGGAGATGCACTTCGAAGACAGCCTCGGCCAGCGCACCACGCTGCTGTTTGGCAATGTGCGGCGCAATCCAGTTCTGGAACCCGCCCAGTTCCGGTTCGAGCCGCCTGCGGGCATCGATGTGGTCGACGGCCGGCTGGACTGACTGACTGACATGACTCGCGAGCTGTTTTCTCCAGCCGCTCCATATCAACCGTTGGCCGCGCGCCTGCGGCCAGAGGAGCTGTCTGCCTATGCGGGGCAGGGGCATCTGCTGCAGCCCGGTCTTCCGCTCTACGAAGCCATCCGGCTCGGTCAGCCCCATTCGATGATCCTCTGGGGACCGCCGGGCACTGGCAAGACGACGCTGGCACGGCTGGTGGCACGCAGTGCCTCGGCAACGGTGGAGAGCCTCTCGGCCGTGCTGTCCGGTGTGAAGGAAATCCGTGCCGCGCTGGAGCGCGCGCAACTGGCCCAACAGCAAGGCCGGCGCTGCGTGTTGTTCGTCGACGAGGTGCACCGCTTCAACAAGGCCCAGCAGGATGCGTTCCTGCCTGCCATCGAAGATGGCACCGTCGTCTTCGTGGGTGCCACCACCGAGAATCCATCCTTCGAGCTGAATTCGGCCCTGCTGTCCCGGGCGCGTGTGTATGTCCTGAAGGCATTGGACGAGGACGCATTGGGCGGGATTTTGCAGCGGGCGCTCAGTGACACGCAGAGCGGACTCGGTGCTAGGCGACTGCAGCTGTCCGACCCGCAGAAGCAGGCTTTTTTGCAGGCAGCAGATGGCGATGCCAGACGCCTGCTCAATTTGCTTGAGCAGGCAGCGGACCTGGCTGAGACCGGGCCAGACGGTGTCGCCCGTCTGGGCTCTGCCGCACTGGTACCCTTGCTGCAGAGCGGGCCGCGACGCTTCGACAAGGGGGGTGACGTCTTCCACGAACAGATTTCCGTCCTGCACAAAGCCGTGCGCGGTTCCGCGCCGGATGCTGCGCTGTACTGGTTGTGCCGCATGCTGGACGGTGGCTGCGACCCCCTGTATGTCGCCCGTCGGGTGGTGCGGATGGCCAGCGAAGATATCGGCAATGCCGATCCACGCGCCCTGCAGCTGGCACTCAATGCCTGGGAAGCCGTGGAGCGTTTGGGTAGCCCCGAGGGTGAGCTGACGTTGGCGCAGGCGGTGGTGTTCCTCGCCTGCGCTCCCAAGAGCAATGCCGTGTATCAGGCCTTCAATGCCGCGCGTGAGGACGTGATGAAGGGAACCAGTCACGAGGTCCCGCTGCACTTGCGCAATGCCTCCACGACCTTGCTGGAAAAACTCGATTATGGTGCCGGCTACCGCTATGCCCACGACGAACCCGGAGCCTATGCGGCGGGTGAGAATTATTTTCCGAGAGAGCTGAGGGACCGACGTTATTACCATCCTGTGGACCGCGGTCTCGAAGAGCAGATTCGCCAGAAGTTGGCTCATCTGCGCTCGCTCGACGCAGCGAGTGCCCGACGTCGCTATGAGTCCGAGTGAGGGAGGTCTTCCATGAATCAGTATTTGCTGGTTGCTCTCGGTGGTGCGCTCGGCGCCGTCGGTCGCCACGCGGTATATAATCTTGCGCATACGCTCGGTGTTTTTGCGCCTTGGGCTACGCTGGCGATCAATGGCCTCGGGGCCCTGTTGATCGGCGTTGCCTATGTCACCCTGGTCGAGAGGGCAGGCCTGCCGCCGGCGCTGCAGCCCTTGTTGAGCGTGGGTTTCCTGGGAGCTTTTACGACCTACTCCACTTACTCGCTGGATGCCTGGCGCTTGCTGGAGCAGGGGCAGCCCGTTTGGGCTGTGGGCTACTTGCTCGGTACGCTCCTTCTATGTATTGCGGCGACCGGGGCGGGCCTCATGGTGGGCCGAGCCTTGGGCTGATGACGTTGAATATGGCTGCGACGGCAGCCTTCAGAGAAAGGATTTGACTATGCTGGATTCCCGTCTGGTTCGAAATGACCCGCAGGCGGTCGCTCGACTCCTCGGCAAGCGAGGGTTCGTTCTCGATGTGTCAGGCATCGAGCAGCTGGAGAGCCGCCGCAAACTCTTGCAGGCCGAAACCGAGCAGTTGCAGAACGAACGCAATACGCGCTCGCGCAATATCGGCAAGGCCAAAGCCAGCGGTCAGGACATCACGCCCTTGCTGGCCGAAGTCGACAGCCTGAAGGAGCAGCTCGAGACGAAAAGTCGGGCGCTGGATGCCGTGCAGCGCGAATTCGACGACGTACTCCAGCGGCTGCCCAACATTCCGGCTGCCGATGTGCCCGAGGGCAAGGACGAGCGCGACAATGTCGAGGTACGTCGCTGGGGGCAGCCACGCAATTTCGATTTTCCGGTACGTGACCATGTGGCAATCGGCGAGGAGGCTGGTCAGCTCGATTTTGCGACAGCCGTGAAACTCACCGGTTCCCGTTTCGTGGTAATGAAACACGAAATTGCCCGGCTGCACCGCGCCATCGTGCAATTGATGCTCGACACCCACACTGGCGAACACGGTTATGTCGAGATCAACGTCCCCTTCATGGTCAACGCCGAGTCCGCCTTCGGCACCGGTCAGCTCCCTAAATTCGAGCAGGATCTGTTCCGGTTGGCTGGCGAGCAGCAGTACTACCTCATCCCGACGGCCGAAGTGCCGGTTACCAATGTTGTGCGCGACAGCATCATGGATGCGGCCAGCCTGCCGCTCCGCTTTGCCTGCCACTCTCCCTGCTTTCGCAGCGAGGCCGGCAGCTATGGCAAGGACACCCGAGGCATGATCAGGCAGCATCAGTTCGAGAAAGTCGAACTCGTGCAGATCGTTATCCCCGACGCCTCCCGCGCCGCACACGAGGAGCTGACCGTCCACGCAGAGCGCATCCTGCAGAAACTGGAACTGCCGTATCGTGTGATCGTGCTTTGTGGAGGCGACATGGGTTTCTCGTCGGAAAAGACCTACGACCTCGAGGTCTGGCTGCCAGGGCAGAACACCTACCGGGAAATTTCTTCCTGCAGCAATTTCGGTGACTTTCAGGCGCGTCGCATGCAGGCACGCTGGCGCAATCCCGCCACAGGCAAGCCGGAACTCCTGCATACCATCAATGGATCGGGGCTCGCGGTCGGTCGAACGCTGGTGGCCGTGCTGGAGAACTACCAGAACGCCGATGGCAGCGTCACGGTGCCGCTGGTACTGCAACCATACATGGGAGGCTGCAAGGTGATCTTGCAGCGTTGACCCCGGGGCCGCATGGACTACCTGCCGATCTTCCTGCGCCTGGACCAGCAACCTGTGCTGCTGGTCGGGGGAGGGCAGGTAGCACTCCGAAAAGCGCAGTTGCTGCTGCGTGCCGGTGCCCGCCTGCGCGTTGTTGCCCTCGAGGTCTGCCAAGAGCTGCGAACCCTGTTGGGCCCCTCACATCCGATCGAGCAGCGTGCCTTCCGACCGGAAGACCTGGAACAGGTCCTGCTGGTGGTGGCTGCAACGGATGATGCGGCGCTGAACGCGGCTATTCATCGTCAGGCTACTGCCAGGCAGTTGCCGGTCAACGTGGTTGACCAGCCAGCGCTTTGCACATTCATCTTCCCCTCCATCGTTGATCGTTCGCCTCTCGTGGTCGCGGTCTCCAGCGGTGGCAGCTCACCGGTGTTGGCGCGTCTGCTGCGTGCCCGCCTCGAGACGCTGATCCCAGCCGGGTATGGCCGGCTCGCCCAGTTGCTTGGTCGGTACCGCCAAGCCGTGAAGGCTCGCTTCGGTGGCAGCGCCTTGCGGATGCGGTTCTGGGAAGACGTGCTCAACGGTCCGGTGGCCGAATTGGTGTTGAGTGGACAGCAGCAACGGGCCGAGGCCGTGCTGCAGGAGCAGTTGGCTTCCGCACCGGCTGGCGCTGCCTCAGGAGAGGTTTATCTGGTGGGAGCGGGCCCGGGTGATCCGGATTTGCTGACGTTTCGGGCGCTGCGCCTGATGCAGCAGGCCGACGTCGTACTGTTCGATCGCCTGGTCACTCCCGAGATACTCCTACTGGTCCGCCAAGATGCCGAACGTATTCATGTCGGCAAGCAGCGCTCCAACCACACGATGCCGCAAGAGGAAATCAGTCGTTTGCTGGTGGCGCTGGCCCGGCAGGGCAAGCGCGTGCTGAGACTGAAGGGAGGCGATCCCTTCATTTTCGGTCGCGGCGGTGAGGAGATTGCCGAATTGGCGGCAGCCGGCATCCCGTTCCAGATCGTACCCGGCATTACGGCGGCCTCGGGTTGCGCAGCATATGCCGGCATACCGCTGACTCACCGCGACCATGCCCAGTCCGTGCGCTTCGTGACCGGCCATCTGCGCGACGACAGCTGCGATCTCGACTGGCCTCAACTCGTCCGCCCCGGACAGACCCTGGTGTTTTACATGGGGCTCGTCAGCCTGCGGCAGATCTGTCGCGAGTTGGTGGCCCACGGCGCTTCCCCGACCTTGCCCATCGCACTGGTCCAACAGGGTACGATGCCGCAGCAAAAGGTCTACACCGGGGTACTGGGTAGTTTTGCCGACGACATGGCGGAACGAGCCGTATCACCCCCGACCCTGATCATCGTGGGTGAGGTCGTGCGCCTGCACGACAGCCTGCGCTGGAGGGACTGAAGGCTGAATCATGGAGTTGCAAGCGTGTTGACGATCCGTTGTGCCACCGCCCTGGATGTGTCGCTGATCCTGGATTTCATCCGGGCCCTGGCCCTGTATGAGCGCGCCGCTGCGGAAGTCGTGGCGGATGAGGAGCGGCTTCGCGAGACGCTGTTTGGCGAGTCACCGCAGGCCAAGGTCTTGTTGGCCCTCTGGGAGGGCAGCCCCGTCGGGTTCGCGGTGTATTTTTTCAGTTATTCGACCTGGCTGGCCAGAAAGGGGCTTTATCTCGAGGATCTCTTTGTCCTTCCCGAGGCTCGCGGCAAGGGGGCCGGCAAGGCCCTGCTACAGCGACTTGCACGTATTGCCGTGGAGGAAGGTTGTGGAAGGCTGGAATGGAGTGTGCTCGACTGGAACCAGCCCGCGATAGATTTCTACCTCTCGCTGGGCGCCGTGCCGCAGAGTGAGTGGACACGTTACCGACTGAGCGGCGCAGCCCTGCAGGAAGTGGCCGGTCCCGGAGAAGGCTAGACAGGCGCTACTGACCTTCGGGGTACCAGAACAGTTTGTGACAACTGTCGCAGACCCCGTAGAGGGTGTCACCCGCTCGCAGCGTGGCTTGGTAATCACGGTCCTCAATGGCGTTGAGGGCAGCCATTGCGCTCTGCTGGAGAATACTCACCTGTGCAGCCCACACGGCCCACTGGTTGCTGCGCAATTCTGCAATGGCGGCCGCGGACAGGGAGCCTTCAGCAGCCGGTGCACCCGGGCTGGCCACGGCAAGCGAGGGATGCAACAACACGGTGGGCGTTACCAGCAGGGTAGTCGCGGCGGACCGTAGCGTGGCCCATTGCTCCTCCGTCAGGCTCGGTTTGTCGCTGCCGGCAGCCGGTTCCAGCAGCGCCGCGTTCCAGACTTGATTGGAGGCGTCGGTAATCACGATGGCCATTAGTTGCTGCAGCGTGACGGCGGGTACCGGTGGCTCTTCGGTCGAGGCCGCGAAGGCACCGGTGATGAGCAGCAGAGCAGCAATGCTGCTGGCCAGCCGATGTGCGAGGGATACTGGCGTTACTGATTTGAAGGTCTTCATGGGCCGTTCCTCCCGGTTGCAGCGCGCAGTCGCGCGAGCACTACGGGGTCCATGTTAAGTGTCATCGCTGGCTGCCACTGCGGCAGAATCCAGCAATCGCTTTTGGCCTTGACTCAAGTCAAGCGCATCACAGCGTGGAGGTATGCAAGCCGCACTCGCGATTTTCCAGTGCCTTGGTGGGGTCGTAGTAGCTGTCTTCGTTGGGCAGGTCGTGTGCGGTGAGGTAGGCGCGCAATTGCGCCTCGGACCAGTGGAAGAGAGGGGCCACCTTTAACACGCCCTTGTCGTCCTGTGTAAAGACATCCAGCGATTGGCGAAATGTCGTTTGCTCCTTGCGCAGTGCCGTCAGCCAGATGGCCGGACGATGGGCGCTCATGGCGCGCCGGAAAGGCTCGAGCTTGAAGTTTTCCGTGAATTCCTTGTGTGCCGCTTCCGTGTACGCCGGAATGCCGCCGAGAGCTGCCTCCTGACGCGCGGCAGTGATGCGTGGTGCAAAAACGTCGACGTTGAGCCGGAGGCGGGCAATGATCTGCTCGGCACAGCGGTAGGTGGCCTTGGTATTGTAGCCGTGGTCTACCCAGATCACCTGCACCCCGGGTTTGGCTTCGGCAGCCATGTGCAGGATCACCGCTTCGAGCGGCCCGAAATGAGTGGTCACTACGGCCTTACCGGGCAACGACAGCGCGTGGCGGATGATGGCCTGCGGGGACTGGGATGCAAACTCGCTGTTGAGAGCAGCTGGTGTCATGGGCGTACTCCGGCTCGGGGGCGGCAAGTCTAGCGCAACCGCCCGGCTGACTGTCGAGATACAATCGCCAAAACCACTGGAGATCCTCATGCCAATCACCGAGCTTCGCCGCTCACTGCGGGCCCTCGGGCGTCCAATCACGCCAGACATGGTGACTGCCACGCGAGCCCTGCTGACCTCCCTGCAGCCGGCCCAGCCAGGTGCCGTCGTCCACGTCCAACGCGATGTTCGCTATGGCAACGATGAGCGTCAGCGTCTTGATGTCTTCACGCCGGCGTCCGGTGCAGAGCCGCAGCGGCCCTTGCTGGTATTCGTGCATGGGGGTGGATTTGTGGCGGGAGACAAGCACAGTGAGGGCTCCCCCTTCTTCTCGAACATCGGTGCGTGGGCCGTTGCCGAGGGTTTTAATGCGGTCAACATCACCTATCGGCTGGCACCGAAGGCGCGTTGGCCGAGCGGGGTCGAGGATTTGCGGGCAGCCGTCGACTTTTTGCAGGTCGACGGCGCTTCCTGTGGTGTTGGCGCGGAGAAACTGTTTCTTATGGGGCAGTCGGCAGGTGCAGCCCATGTGGCCAGTTATGTGGCGCATGCGGGGTTGTACGCACCGCGGCCCCCCGGTGTCAGGGGTGTCATTCTGCTGTCAGGAATCTACGACTACAGCAGCATGCCTCCCAGCCCCATGGAGCCGGCCTATCTCGGCGATGACCGCTCGCTGTACGCGGCGCGTTCCTCGCTGCAGGGATTGGTCGAGAGCACAGTTCCGCTCCTGGTCAGTCTGGCCGAGTTTGATCCCCCGCAGTTCGAAGCGCAGACCCTGCAGTTGCTGACGGCCTGTCTTCGGTACCGGGGTTCTCTGCCGCCATTTGTCTATGGGATCGGCCAAAATCACGTCTCTGTGGCCATGCACCTCGGTATCGCGGGCGACCTGCTTGCTCCACAGATCAGACAGTTCGTGGCGGAACATGCTTGACCTGCTGCAAATCTCCGCTGGGCTTGCGGTGCCTCTGCACGAAATCGAAATGAAGGCCATTCGATCGCAAGGCGCTGGTGGCCAGAACGTGAATAAAGTCTCCTCTGCCATCCACCTGCGCTTCGACGTGCGGGCCTCATCCCTTCCTGACTGGATCAAGCAGCGCTTGCTCGACCGCGCAGATGCGCGTCTCACGCAGGACGGCACCATCGTCATCAAGGCACAAACCAGAAGGACGCAGGAAAAAAACCGGGAGGAGGCGCTGGCCCGACTCAGTGATCTCATCAGGATGGCTTCGAAGGTAGAGCGGCGTCGTGTGGCGACTAAACCCACGGCAGGATCCCAGCAACGAAGACTGGCAAGCAAACAAAAACGCTCGGGACACAAGAAACTGCGTACCCGTGTGCAGCTTGACTGACGGCCCGGTACGGCGCCGCGTCCCCTTATAATCCATTTTTTCCAAGCCAGACATGACCATGATTCGCACTCGCATTGCACCGTCCCCGACCGGCGATCCCCACGTTGGCACTGCCTACATCGCGCTCTTCAATCTGTGCTTTGCCCGACAGCATGGAGGCAAATTCATACTCAGGATCGAGGATACAGACCAAGTCCGCAGCACGCGCAAGTCCGAGCAGGACATTCTGGCTGCGCTTCGCTGGCTGCAACTGGAATGGGACGAAGGGCCGGATGTCGGTGGCCCGCATGCCCCGTATCGCCAGAGCGAGCGCTCGGCCATCTACCAGCAGCATGCGCAGTTGCTGTTGGATCGTGGCCATGCCTTCCGCTGCTTCTGCACGGCAGAGCACCTCGAGGCTGTGCGTCAGCAGCAATTGGCGAACAAGCAACAGCCAGGCTACGACGGTCACTGCCTGACACTCGATGCTGACACCGTGGCGAAACGTGTGGCTGCCGGCGATCCTTCCGTCGTCAGGATGAAGGTACCGAGAGAGGGCACGTGTGTAGTCAAGGACCTGCTGCGTGAACCTGTCGAGATTGAGTGGAGTCAGGTCGACATGCAGGTGTTGATGAAGTCCGATGGACTGCCCACCTACCACCTCGCCAACGTAGTGGATGATCACCTGATGGAGATAAGCCACGTCATCCGGGGCGAGGAGTGGATCAACTCGGCACCCAAGCACCTGCTGCTTTACGACTACTTTGGCTGGCAGGCCCCGGTGCTGTGCCACATGCCGCTGTTGCGCAATGCCGACAAGAGCAAACTCAGCAAGCGCAAGAATCCCACCAGCATCGGGTACTACCAGCGTATGGGTTATGTGCCGGAAGCCGTGATCAACTATCTGGGGTTGATGGGGTGGTCCATGGTGGATGGCGCGGAAAAATTCACCCTGGCGCAGATGATTGCCAATTTCGATCTTTCGCGCATCTCGCTTGGCGGTCCTGTTTTCGACACGGCCAAGCTCGACTGGCTGAATGGGCGTTATCTGCGGGAGAACCTCAGCGATGGCGAGTTCATCGCCCGCTATCAGGCCTGGGCGTTCGATCCGCAGCGTATCCGCAGCATCGTGCCCTTGATAAAACCGCGGGTGGAGCGCTTCGCTGATGTGGCCCCGCTCGCCGGTTTTTTTCTGAGTGGTATGCCGGCGATTCAGGAATCCAGTTTTTCCCACGGCAAGTTGGCAACGGAAGACATGCTGCGCATTCTGCAGTTCACGGCTTGGCGCCTGGAGGACCTGCGCGACTGGCAGCGTGATGCCCTGGAGCAGGCACTGGTCGATCTGGCTTCGAAACTGGGTACCAGGATTCGCGATTTCCTGTTTCCCTTGTTCGTGGCGATTGCGGGGACTGCGGTGTCTACGTCAGTGATCGATTCGATGGTCATTCTCGGACTGGACATGGCGCGGGCGAGACTTCGACATGCCATCGTTGTACTCGGCGGTCTTTCGGGGAAGCAGCAGAAGGTGCTCGAAAAAGACTATCAGTTGCTTATGAGGTCGGGTGCGTCCGATGCTGAAAATGCCGGATGAAAAACACGTTTTTCAGCGGGCACGTTTGTTGACACCCCAAAACGGCATCAATAGAATGCGCGTCTTTCCGGTTGACCCGGGAAGTGAATGACGAGGGGCCATAGCTCAGCTGGTAGAGCGCAACGCTGGCAGCGTTGAGGTCAGGAGTTCGATCCTCCTTGGCTCCACCAACTCGAAATCATTCATAAATCGGAGGTTTGTCAGTCCCCTTCGTCTAGAGGCCTAGGACACGACCCTTTCACGGTTGTAACAGGGGTTCGAATCCCCTAGGGGACGCCATATCAAAACCCTCGCTCCGCAGGAGCGAGGGTTTTTTTTGCGCTGGTAGTCACGCGCGCCCGCGTATTCGTCACACCGGTCGATGCGGGTCTTCCTGGCCCGCGCCACTCCGTCGCCCGGATCTATTTCTGGCGCACAAATGAAAAAGGCCCCGCACTGGGGCCTTTATCACCGATCACTTTGCTCAACGGTTCGGATAGTCCCGCATGGTCGGGCCTGTATAGAGCTGGCGTGGGCGGCCGATCTTGAAAGGATTGCTGATCATTTCGTGCCAGTGGGCAACCCATCCTGGCGTGCGCCCGGTGGCGAAGATCACTGTGAACATGTTCACCGGAATACCGATCGCCTTGAGGATGATGCCGGAGTAGAAATCCACATTCGGGTACAGATTGCGCTCGACGAAGTAATCGTCTTCGAGAGCGATCTTTTCCAACTTCATGGCAATGCGCAGCAGCGGATCGTTTTCCTTGCCGAGTTCCGCCAGCACTTTCTGGCAGGTTTCTCGCATGACCTTGGCTCGCGGATCGAAGTTCTTGTAGACACGATGACCAAAGCCCATCAGACGGAACGAGTCGTTCTTGTCCTTGGCTCGCTTGATGCACTTTTCGATGTTGGATTCATCGCCTATCTCAACCAGCATTTTCAGGACGGCTTCGTTGGCTCCTCCATGGGCCGGTCCCCAGAGTGCCGTGATCCCTGAGGAAATACAGGCATAAGGATTGGCTCCGGTGGATCCCGCCAGGCGAACGGTCGACGTCGAGGCGTTTTGCTCATGGTCGGCGTGCAGCAAGAAGATCTTGTCCATTGCATCGGCGAGGACAGGGCTGGGTTCATAGGTCTCGCATGGAGTTCCGAACATCATGTACAGGAAGTTGGAGCTGAAATCGAGATCGTTGCGGGGGTACATGAAGGGCTGACCGATCGAGTACTTGTAACACATGGCCGCGATGGTCGGCATTTTGGCGATGAGACGCAGAGCGGCGGTCTTGCGGTGGTCTTCGTTATCGATCTTCAACGAGTCGTGATAGAAGGCAGACAGCGCTCCCACGACGCCCACCATGATGGCCATCGGGTGCGCATGGCGGGGGAAGCCGTTGAAGAAGTGGTGAATCTGTTCGTGCACCATCGTGTGATAGCAGATGGCTTTCACGAACTCCGCCTTCTGTCTGGCGTCTGGGAGTTCACCGTTGAGGAGCAGGTAGCAGCACTCCAAATAGTCGGACTTTTCTGCCAGCTGCTCTATGGGGTAACCCCGGTAGAGCAGAACGCCCTTGTCGCCATCGATGTAGGTGATTTTCGATTCGCAGGACGCCGTGGACATGAAGCCAGGGTCGAAGGTGAAGACGTCGTGGTTGGTCAGACCGCGGACATCGATGACATCGGGTCCCGTCGAACCAGGGTACACAGGCAATTCGATGGGTTCCGCGATGCCGTCTACCGACAAGCGCGCCGTTTTTGCAGCCATAAGTATTCCCCCGACTCGGATAAACAGGCTAATCAAGGTCGCTGATAAGCGCCGACTTAGCGGCCGCAACACTATCCCGCGCTCGCTGGATTTGTCAAACCACGACTGCACGGCGCTCACCGCCACGGGTGCCGCCTGACGCGCTACAGTCGTAGGATCTAAGACGCTGATATCTAAGTACTATACGGGCAGATGACCCGCTCGGTGGATATATTCTTTGTTCACAAAATTTATTCAGTGGTTACTTCATGGCCACTTATCTCTGAGCCAAAAGTCAGGCATACTCCATCGCGCGAAAACAGTGCGAAAATGCTTTGATAAGATATAGTTATTTAAGTATACATATTATTTAAGTTATTTCTAACGAGAGGCAGGTAACCGCGTGCAAAGCAAACGACCCGTCAATCTGGATATCGGCACCATTGCCCTGCCTCTGGCGGCAATCACTTCCATCACCCACCGCATCTCCGGAATCATCGTATTCGTCGGCATGGCCGGGCTTTTGTGGCTTTTCGACCTGTCGCTCTCCGGAGAGGCCGGATTCACGGCGGCAGTGCAGGTGCTGGGATCGGCGGTTATGAAGTTTCTGTTGTGGGGCGTTCTGACCGCACTTGCCTACCATCTGGTGGCCGGCTGCAAGCACCTCCTGATGGACCTTGGTCTGGGCGAAACCAAGGAGGCGGCACCGTTCGGGGCGAAGATCGTCATTTTGGTGAGTTTACTGTCGGCAATCGGATTGGGGTTCTGGATATGGTGACCAACGTGACGAGCTTGGGTCGCAATGGCCTGCATGACTGGCTGGTGCAACGCATCAGTGCCGTGGTGTTGCTGGTCTGGTTTGTCTACGTAGGGTGTTATGCGGTGCTGCATGAACCGCTCACCTACCTTGCGTGGCAGGGACTGTTCAGTCAGACCTGGATGCGAATCTTCACGCTGATTGCCTTGTTCTCCCTGTGCGCGCACGCCTGGATCGGGCTCTGGACCATCGCAACCGATTACTTCTCCGTGCACTTGATGGGCAAGAAGGCTACAGCACTGCGCTTGCTGGTGCAGGTTGCCTGCGTGGCGGTACTGGCTGTGTACCTGCTTTGGTGTATCCACATACTTTGGAGTATCTAAGCCTTGTCTAAGCTCAGAACGATTTCTTTTGATGGTGTGATCGTCGGCGGTGGTGGGTCGGGTCTCCGCGCCGCCCTGCAACTCTCGCAGTCTGGCTACAAGACGGCGGTCATCTCCAAGGTGTTTCCCACACGCTCGCACACGGTGTCCGCGCAGGGAGGCATTACCTGTGCGATCGCCAGTGCCGATCCGAACGACGACTGGCGCTGGCACATGTATGACACCGTGAAGGGTTCCGACTACATCGGCGACCAGGACGCCATCGAATACATGTGCAGTGAAGGACCGCAGGCCGTTTTCGAACTGGAGCACATGGGCATGCCTTTCTCCCGCACCGAGGAAGGTCGTATCTACCAGAGGCCTTTTGGCGGCCAGTCGAAGGATTACGGGAAGGGTGGGCAGGCCGCGCGTACCTGTGCCGCGGCCGACCGCACTGGTCACGCCTTGCTGCATACGCTGTACCAGGCCAACCTCAAGAACGACACGGTGTTCTTCAATGAATGGTATGCCGTGGACATCGTCAAGAATCAGGATGGCCACGTGGCCGGCGTCACGGCGATCTGCATGGAGACCGGTGAGGTCGTCTACATCAAGTCGAAGGCGACGGTGTTCGCCACCGGCGGCGCCGGTCGTATTTTTGCGTCGACCACCAATGCGCTGATCAACACTGGAGATGGCATCGGCATGGCCATGCGGGCCGGCTTTCCGGTGCAGGACATGGAGATGTGGCAATTCCACCCCACGGGCATCGCCGGGGCCGGAGTCCTGGTGACTGAAGGTTGCCGAGGCGAGGGCGGCTACCTCCTGAACAAGAACGGTGAACGCTTCATGGAGCGCTATGCACCGACCGCGAAGGATCTCGCTGGTCGCGACGTGGTCGCGCGTTCGATGGTGCTGGAGATCATCGAGGGCAGAGGCTGTGGCCCGGAAGGTGACCATGTGTTCCTCAAACTCGATCACTTGGGCGAGGCCGAGTTGAACAAGAAACTGCCTGGCATTCTCGAACTGGCGAAGACCTTCGCGCATGTCGATCCCACCAAGCAACCGATCCCCGTGGTTCCAACCTGCCACTACATGATGGGCGGCATACCGACCAACAAGTGGGGCCAGGCACTTACGGTAGACGCCAACGGAAATGATCGTGTCATCGAGGGCCTTTTCGCCGTCGGCGAGGCAGCCTGCGTGTCCGTCCACGGGGCCAACCGACTTGGTGGCAACTCGTTGATCGACCTCATCGTGTTCGGCCGTGCGGCGGGTATACAGATTGAAAAGATGCTACGCGAGGGTCTCGAGCAGCGCGCGGCCAGCGAGACCGACATCGACGGCGCCATGCAGCGCCTCGACCGCCTCAACAACAGCAAGTCGGGAGAAAAGGTCGCAGCCATCCGCAAAGATCTGCAAAACACCATGCAGAACCATTTCGGCGTGTTCCGCAGTGGCAAGTACATGCGCGAAGGCATCGACAAACTCAAGGTGCTGCGCGAGCGTGTCGCCAACGTCCATCTCGATGACAAGAGCAACACGTTCAATACCGCCCGCATCGAGGCCCTGGAGCTCGAAAACCTGCTGGAAGTCGCTGAGGCCACCGCCATGGCTGCCGAGGCAAGAACCGAAAGCCGCGGGGCCCATGCGCGTGAAGATTTCACCGAGCGTGACGACGTGAATTGGCTCTGCCACTCGCTCTACTTCCCGACCAGCAAGACCTTGACCAAGCGGGCGGTGAACTTCGCGCCCAAAACCGTGCCTGTGTTCGAACCAAAAGTCCGCACTTATTGATGTCGACCCTGCAAAAGGTAACCAGCCGTGCTAGTCAGCGTATATCGATACAACCCCGAAACCGATCTGCAACCCCGTATGCAGGACTACAACGTCGACTTGCCGCCGGGCAAGGACATGATGGTTCTCGACCTGCTGCAACTGGTAAAGGATCAGGACCAGTCATTGACCTATCGGCGTTCCTGTCGGGAGGGCGTGTGTGGCTCCGACGGCATGAACATCAACGGCCGCAATGGCCTGGCCTGCATCACGCACGTGTCTGAAATCGTCAAGAATGGCAAGGTCGTTTTGCGTCCGCTGCCCGGATTGCCGGTCGTGCGCGATCTGGTGGTCGATATGACCGCCTTCTACAGGCAGTACGAGCGCATCAAGCCGTATCTGCAGAACGATGAGCCGCCACCGGCGATCGAGCGTCTGCAGTCACCGGAAGATCGCGCCAAACTCGACGGTCTCTACGAGTGCATCCTCTGTGCCTGCTGTTCCACGAGTTGCCCATCGTTTTGGTGGAACCCCGACAAGTTCGTGGGTCCAGCCGGTCTCCTGCAGGCCTATCGCTTCCTGGCCGACAGCCGGGATACGCATACCGCCGAGCGCCTGGCCGAGCTGGAAGACCCCTTCAGCGTGTTCCGCTGCCGCGGAATCATGAACTGCGTTTCCGTCTGCCCCAAGGGGCTCAACCCCACCAAGGCCATCGGCCACATCCGGTCGATGCTGCTGGAGCGTGGCGTCTGAGTGCTGCCCGATTGAGGATATAAAAAAATGAACATGCAACAGAATTTGAGGGAATTGATGCTGCAGAGCGGCCACCTCGCTGGTGGCAATCTGGAGTACGTCGAGGGCTTGTTCGAAAGCTGGTTGCAGGATCCGGCCTCGATTCCTGCGGAGTGGAGCCGCTTCTTTGATGCCCTTCCGCATGGCGAGGGCACCAGCGACGTATCCCATGCCAGCGTGCGGCAAAGCTTCAGTGACTTGCCCAAGCGCGGCCAACCAGTGGTCATCATCAGCAATGATGGCAAACAGCCGGGATCGCTCGCGCACGAAGCCAAGCAGGTCAATGTGGTGCAGTTGATCAGCTCCTACCGGGTACGCGGTCACCAGCACGCAAAACTAGACCCTCTCAATCTCACTGCACGCACGCCTGTACCGGATCTCGGTTTGGCGTTCCATCATTTGTCCAGTGCCGACCACGACACCCTGTTTCAGGTGCACCCGCTTTACATCCCCCAGAAAGAGGCCCCGCTTTCTGAAATCATTGCTGTGCTCGAAGAGATCTACTGCGCCTCCATCGGCTACGAGTTCATGGGCATCACCGACGTCACGCAGAAACAGTGGATACAGCAGCGCATCGAATCCATTGGGGGACGACCGGGATTTTCGCGTGAAGCTCGCCTGCACATCCTCGAAAGACTGACGGCGGCCGAGGGCCTCGAAAAACATCTGGACGCCAAGTACCCGGGCACCAAGCGTTTCTCCCTGGAAGGTGGTGAATCCCTCATTCATGCCATGGACGACATCATTCAGCGTGCCGGCGCTGCAGGCTGCAAGGAAATCGTGGTGGCCATGGCCCACCGTGGGCGCTTGAACGTGCTGGTCAACACACTGGGCAAGAATCCTTCCGTGCTCTTCGACGAGTTCGAGGGGCGCACGCGTTTCAGCCATTCCGGCGACGTGAAGTACCACCTCGGTTTCTCCTCCAACATCATGACTCCGGGGGGCGAAGTGCACTGCAGCATGGCGTTCAACCCCTCGCATCTCGAGATCGTTTCGCCGGTCGCCGAAGGCTCCGTGCGGGCTCGCCAGGATCGCCGTAAAGACGCGCAGGGCAGGACGGTCCTGCCCATCATCATCCATGGCGATGCGTCGTTCGCAGGGCAGGGCGTTGTGATGGAGACGCTGCAGATGTCGCAGACGCGAGCCTACGGCGTTGGCGGTACCATGCACATCGTCATCAACAACCAGGTCGGCTTCACGACCAGTCGCCAAGACGATGCGCGCTCCACCGAGTATTGCACTGACATTGCCAAGATGGTGGAGGCACCGATCTTCCACGTGAATGCGGATGATCCGGAAGCGGTGCTTTTCGTTACGCAACTTGCCCTGGATTTCCGCAATCAGTTCCACAAGGACGTTGTCGTCGATCTAGTTTGCTACCGTCGTCGTGGGCACAACGAGACCGACGAGCCGGCGTCCACCCAGCCCCTCATGTACAAGGTCATCCGTAATCTGCCCACGACGCGCACACTGTATGCAGACAATCTCGTGGCCGAAGGTCTGCTGAGCAAGGCCGAGGCGGAAGAGCTCATGAGCAACTACCGCAAGGCGCTGGTCGAGGGCACCCATGTCGTCAAGAGTCTGGTGACGGCACCGAACACGGCGCTCTACGTCGATTGGCGGCCCTATCTCGGTCATGACAGCAATATGACCTGCGACACCAGCATCAAGTTGCCGCACCTGAAGGCGCTCGCGGAAAAGATCATCCAGTTGCCGCAGGGGTTCTCGGTGAACAGGCAGGTCGCCAAAGTGCTCGAGGACAGGGCACGCATGGGGCGGGGCGAAGCACCACTCGACTGGGGCTGCGCTGAATTGCTGGCCTACGCCTCCCTTGTCGACAGCGACTATAAAGTACGAATCACCGGGCAGGATGTCGGCCGCGGCACGTTCTCGCACCGCCACGCCGTGCTGCACGATCAGAATACCGGCGAGGCCTATGTGCCTCTGGCGCACGTGCACGCGTCGGAAAAGAAATTCACGATCTTTGATTCCTTCCTGTCTGAAGAAGCCGTGCTGGCTTTCGAATACGGGTATGCCACGACCCGGCCTGATGCTCTCGTGATCTGGGAAGCCCAGTTCGGCGACTTCGCGAACGGGGCGCAGGTGGTGATCGACCAGTTCATCGCCAGTGGCGAATACAAATGGGAGCGCCTGTGTGGTCTCGTCATGCTCTTGCCGCATGGCTATGAAGGTCAGGGTCCCGAGCATAGTTCTGCGCGCCTGGAGCGCTTCCTGCAACTCTGCGCACAGAAGAACATGCAGGTCTGCGTGCCCACCACGCCGGCCCAGGTGTTCCATATGCTGCGGCGACAAATGCTGCGACCGCTGCGCAAGCCGCTGGTGGTCATGACACCGAAGAGCCTGCTGCGTCACAAGGAGGCGGTGTCCTCGCTGGAGGAACTGGCCACGGGTGCCTTCCAAACCGTGATCGGCGAGACCGATGCACTGAAACCGAAGCAAGTGAAGCGTCTCATCCTCTGCAGTGGCAAGGTCTACTACGACCTGCGTGCGCGACGCCGCGACAAAGGCGTCGACGACACGGCCATCGTGCGGCTCGAGCAACTCTATCCATTTCCGGAAGACAGGCTTGCAGAGGTCATTGCGCCCTACACCAATCTGCAGACGGTGGTCTGGTGCCAGGAGGAGCCCCAAAACATGGGTGCCTGGTACTCGAGCCAGCACCACATGCGCAACGTGATCGGCAAGCACAACCCGGCACTGCAGCTCGTTTACGCGGGCCGTGAGGCATCCGCCTCGCCGGCGGCGGGCTATGGAGCTCTTCACAACAAGGAGCTTGAACAGTTCCTCAAGGACGCCTTCGAGTCCCGCTAACTCCGGCTCGGGCGGCCCCGTCCGATTCGGCAACTACAAGAAATCCGAGCTGATGCTTTCAATGAGGACGATGTCATGGCAGTAGAAATCAAGGCCCCCGCACTCCCGGAGTCGGTTCCCGATGGTCGTATCGCAACCTGGTACAAGAAGCCGGGTCAGGCTGTCGCCCGCGACGAATTGCTTGTGGACATCGAGACCGACAAAGTGCTGCTGGAAGTGGTTGCACCTGCCGATGGTGTGCTGAGCAAGATCGTCAAGGCGGAGGGCGAAACGATTGTAAGCAACGAGCTGCTGGCGGTGATCGAGGCAGGTGCGGCCGTGGCAGCGGCTCCGGCTGCTGCGGGTGCAGCTCTGGCCAAGGCGCCTGCGGCGCCCCCTGTGGACAAGAGCAGTCTCGAAGTGCTCATGAGTCCTGCCGCACGCAAGCTGATCGAGGAGAACAAGCTCGACCCGAATTCGGTGCCGAGCACCGGCAAGGATGGTCGCATCACCAAGGAAGACGTCGTGAATTTCATCGGTGGCAGCAAGCCTGCACCGGCAAGGGCGGAAGCCCTGGCGCCGGCAGCGCCGGTTGCCGTGCCGCAGGGGGCCCGTCCGGAGCAGCGCGTTCCCATGACCCGACTGCGTGCCAAGATTGCCGAGCGACTCCTCGAAGCCACACAAACCACCGCCATGTTGACCACCTTCAATGAGGTGGACATGTCGGCGGTGATGGCCCTGCGTAGTCGCTACAAGGATACCTTCGAGAAGAAACACGGTGGGGTAAGGCTTGGATTCATGTCGTTCTTCGTGCGGGCCAGCGTGGAGGCTCTCAAGCGCTTCCCGGCCGTCAACGCCTCGATCGATGGCAACGACATCATCTACCACGGCTACCAGGACGTGGGTGTCGCTGTCTCCTCGCCGCGCGGTCTGGTAGTCCCGGTCCTGCGTAACGCCGATTCGCTCAGCCTTGCGCAGATCGAGAAATCCATCGGCGATTTCGGTGCCAAGGCAAAGGACGGCAAACTCAGCATCGACGAAATGACCGGTGGTACCTTCACGATCTCCAACGGCGGTGTGTTCGGGTCGCTGCTGTCCACGCCGATCCTCAATCCCCCGCAGACGGCCATTCTCGGCATGCACAAGATCCAGGAGCGTCCGATGGCAGTGAATGGCGAGGTGAAAATCCTTCCCATGATGTATCTGGCGCTGTCGTACGATCACCGCATGATAGATGGCAAGGAAGCGGTGCAGTTCCTCGTGACTATCAAGGACTTGCTGGAAGACCCGGCGCGTATCTTCCTGGAAGTCTGACCTGACCCCGGTTTCCCGCGGGGCCTGTAGCCGAAAATACTCTTGAAGAGAAACGCATATGTCAGTTGATTACGATGTAGTGGTGATCGGGGCCGGCCCCGGCGGATACGTGGCTGCCATCAAGGCCGCCCAGTTGGGCATGAAGACGGCCTGCGTGGAAAAGTGGATCGACGAAGCCAGCAAGCCCGTGTACGGCGGCACCTGCCTCAACGTGGGCTGCATCCCCTCCAAGGCCTTGCTCGATTCTTCACACAAATACGCCGAGGCGGCACACGGCTTCGACGTCCACGGCATCAAGGTCGCCAAGCTGGAAATCGATGTACCGGCCATGATTGCCCGCAAGGCCAAGGTCGTGAAGCAACTGACAGGCGGCATCGCCGGGCTGTTCAAGGCCAACGGTGTAACCGGAATCAGCGGCAAAGGCAGGTTGCTCAAGGATCGCAAGGTCGAAGTCACGGCGGCCGATGGCAGCAAGCAGGTCATTAATGCCCATCATGTCATCCTCGCCGCAGGCTCGGTGCCGATCGAAATTCCACCGACGCCACTCGTACCAGGTGTGGTGGTCGATTCGACGGGGGCTCTCGAATTCCAGGAAATTCCCAAGCGCCTTGGCATCATCGGGGCCGGTGTCATCGGTCTCGAGCTCGGCTCGGTGTGGTCGCGTCTTGGCAGCGAAGTGGTAGTGCTGGAAGCCTCTGAGCACTTCCTCGCCGCCGTAGACCAGCAGATCGCCAAGGAGGCTGCCAAGATCTTTGCCAAACAACGGCTCGACATCAGGCTTGGCGCCAAGGTGACGGGCAGCAAGGTGAAGGACGGTGCAGCACCGCAGGTGGTAGTGCAGTTCACCGACAAGGAGGGGGCCAAGGAAGAGATCTTCGACAAGCTCATTGTCTGCGTCGGTCGCAAGCCTTACACGGTCGACCTGCTGAGCGATGACTGCGGTGTCCAGAAAGACGAGCGTGGCTTCATCAAGGTGGATGGCCACTGCGGTACCGGCGTGCCCGGTGTTTACGCCGTGGGGGACCTCGTGCGGGGGCCCATGCTGGCACACAAGGCGTCCGAAGAAGGCGTGATGGTTGTCGAGAATATCGCTGGCCACAAAGCATCGATGAATTACGATCTTGTGCCTGCCGTCATCTATACCCATCCGGAAATTGCGTCGGTGGGCAAGACCGAAGAGCAGCTGAAGACGGCTGGCATCGAGTACAAGGTCGGCATCTTCCCCTTCGTGGCGAGCGGACGTGCGCTGGCGGCCAATGACTCCGATGGCATGGTCAAGATGCTGGCGGACGCCCGTACCGACAGGATTCTCGGCTGCCACATCATTGGGCCCTCAGCGGCCGATCTCGTGCAACAGGTGGCCATCGCCATGGAATTCAGCAGCAGCGCCGAAGACCTGGCCATGATGGTGTTCTCGCATCCCGCCCTGAGTGAGGCCGTCCACGAGGCTGCGTTGGCCGTCGGTGGCCATGCCATCCACATCGCCAATCGCAAGAAAAAATAATTGCTTCCACCCACAGGGAACTTCCCATGAATCTACATGAGTATCAGGGCAAGCAATTGTTTGCCGAGTACGGGTTGCCGGTCTCCAAGGGCTTTGCCTGCGACACGCCTGACGAAGCGGCAGCTGCGGCCGACAAGATCGGTGGCACAGAATGGGTGGTAAAGGCCCAGGTGCACGCCGGTGGCCGTGGCAAGGCCGGTGGCGTCAAGCTGCTGAAGTCGAAAGACGATATCCGGGCGTTTGCCGCCAAGTGGCTCGGCAAGAATCTCGTGACGTACCAGACCGACAAGAACGGTCAGCCCGTGAGCAAGATCCTCGTCGAGTCCTGCACCGACATCGAGAAAGAGCTTTACCTGGGGGCAGTGGTCGATCGTGCCTCGCGTCGGGTCGTATTCATGGCGTCCACCGAGGGTGGCGTGGAAATCGAGAAGGTCGCACACGAAACGCCGGAAAAGATCCTCAAGGCCACCATCGATCCCCTGACTGGGGCCCAACCCTACCAGGCCCGCGAGCTGGGCTTCCGCTTGGGTCTGAATGCCGAGCAGCTCAAGCAATTCACCCACATCTTCCTCGGGCTCGCGAAACTCTTCGTGGAAAATGACCTGTCGCTGCTGGAGGTCAATCCGCTGGTAATCACCAAGCAGGGCAACCTTCACTGTCTTGACGCCAAGCTGAACATCGACGGCAATGCGCTGTTCCGTCACCCCAAGTTGCGGGCCATGCACGATCCGTCGCAGGACGATGCGCGGGAAGCGTTGGCGGCAAAATGGGAACTCAATTACGTCGCGCTGGAAGGCAACATCGGCTGCATGGTCAATGGAGCCGGGCTTGCGATGGGCACCATGGACATCGTCAAACTGCACGGCGGGCAGCCCGCCAACTTCCTTGACGTGGGCGGCGGAGCCACCAAGCAGCGCGTGACCGAGGCCTTCAAGATCATCCTGTCTGACGCCAATGTGAAAGCCGTGCTCGTGAACATTTTCGGTGGCATCGTACGCTGCGATCTCATCGCCGAAGGTATCATCGGGGCGGTTTCGGAGGTCGGTGTGAAAGTGCCCGTCGTGGTCCGCCTGGAAGGCAACAATGCCGAGCTCGGTGCCAAGGTACTGGCAGACAGCGGGCTCAACATCATCGCTGCCAAGAGTCTCACCGACGCTGCAGAGCAGGTCGTCAAAGCCGCAGGAGCCGTGTAATGAGCATCCTTCTCAACAGGAACACCCGAGTCATCTGCCAGGGGTTCACGGGCTCGCAGGGTACTTACCACAGCGAGCAGGCCATCGCCTACGGCACGCGGATGGTGGGAGGTGTGACACCCGGCAAAGGCGGCCAGTTGCATCTGGGGCTGCCGGTGTTCAACACCGTGAGCGATGCCGTGCGCGAGACCGGGGCAGAAGCGTCGGTGATCTACGTGCCGGCACCCTTCTGCAAGGACTCCATCCTCGAGGCTGCCGCGGCGGGGATCAAACTCATCGTCTGCATCACCGAAGGGATCCCCACGCTCGACATGCTGGTCGTCAAGATGAAGTGTGACGAGCTCGGTGTGCGTCTCATCGGCCCCAACTGCCCTGGTGTGATCACGCCGGGTGAATCCAAAATCGGCATCATGCCGGGCCACATCCACAAGCCGGGCAAGGTGGGAATCGTGTCCCGTTCCGGCACACTGACCTACGAGGCAGTCAAACAAACGACCGATTATGGTTTCGGCCAGAGCACCTGTGTGGGCATCGGCGGTGATCCCATCCCGGGCTCCAACTTCATCGACATCCTCGGCTTGCTGCAGAATGATGCGCAGACCGAGGCCATCGTCATGATCGGCGAAATCGGTGGCAGCGCAGAGGAAGAAGCTGCCGCCTTCATCAAGGCCCATGTCACCAAACCGGTGGTGTCCTACATCGCCGGTGTTACCGCGCCTCCTGGCAAGCGCATGGGGCATGCCGGTGCCATCATTGCGGGCGGCAAGGGCACGGCAGCCGAAAAGTTTGCCGCGCTGGAGGCGGCAGGCATCACCACCGTCAAGTCGCTGGCCGATATCGGCAAGGGCATCAAGCGGGCAACAGGCTGGTAGCTTCTGCCGGCCGCTGGCGCTTTTCGCGCCAGCTGCGGCTGTTGCGGCAGGAAAAGGCTTGAAAAGGCCTGGCCTGCCCATACATCCGCCGGGGTGCATCGTACCCAGGGAGTAGACATGACAGCTGCCGCCAAAGAAACCCGCGGATTCCAGACCGAAGCCAAGCAGCTTCTGCATCTGATGATCCACTCCTTGTATAGCAACAAGGAGATATTCCTGCGCGAGTTGATTTCCAACGCGTCCGATGCCGCCGACAAGCTGCGCTTCCTCGCGCTCGGCAACAATGGGCTGTACGAAGCCGACCCCGACCTCCACATCCGTGTGGAGGTCGATGATGTCGCCAAGACCATCACCGTCAGCGACAACGGCATCGGTATGACCCGGGAAGAGGTCATCGAAAACCTTGGCACCATCGCGAAGTCAGGCACGGCGCAGTTTCTCGACAGCCTTTCCGGTGACCAGAAGAAAGACAGCCAGTTGATCGGCCAGTTTGGCGTGGGCTTCTACTCGGCGTTCATCGTCGCTGATCGGGTGGAGGTCTTCACGCGCCGTGCCGGCGAACCCGCGGACAGCGGTGTGCACTGGGAAAGCAGTGGCGAGGCCGACTTCAGCGTCGAAAGCATGGATTTGCCGGCGCGCGGTACCCGCATCGTGCTCCATCTCAAGAAAGACGAGCAGGATTTTGCCGATCTCTACCGCTTGCGCAGCATCGTCAAGAAGTATGCCGACCACATCTCGCTTCCGGTGATGATGGAAAAGCAGGATTTCCGCAGTGATGAAGAAAAAGCCAAGGAGCCACGGGAGAAGGAGCTCGAGACCGTCAATTCGGCGAAGGCTCTGTGGGTACGCTCCCGCAATGAAGTCAGCGACGACGAGTACAAGGCGTTCTACAAGCACATCAGCCATGACTTCAGCGATCCACTCGACTGGAGCCATAACAAGGTCGAGGGCAAACTCGAATACAACAGCCTGCTTTACGTGCCGGCAAAAGCCCCCTATGACTTGTGGAACCGGGACGGTGCGCGAGGACTCAAGCTCTATGTGCAGCGCATCTTCATCATGGATGATGCCGAACAGTTTCTGCCCTTGTACCTGCGCTTTGTAAAGGGCGTCGTCGATTCGAATGATCTCTCGCTGAACGTCAGCCGTGAAATCCTCCAGCAGGACCCGGCAGTGGAAAGCATGAAAGGCGCTCTGACCAAGCGTGTGCTCGACATGCTCGACAAGCTCAAGAAGAAAGATGCCGAAAAGTACCAGGCATTCTGGAAGGAATTCGGGTCGGTACTGAAGGAGGGTCCTTCGGAAGACTTCGCCAACAAGGAGAAGATCGCAAAATTGCTGCTGTTTTCCACCACGCAGGTGGCGGATGCCGTGCAAAGCCAGTCGCTGGAGGACTATACGGCACGCATGAAGCCGGAGCAGAAGGCGATCTACTATATTGTCAGCGACACCCCGCAGGCGGCCCGCAACAGCCCACATCTCGAAGTCTTCCGCAAGAAAGGCATCGAGGTTCTGCTGCTGTCTGACCGCGTGGACGAGTGGTTGATGAGTCACCTGCAGGACTTCGATGGCAAAGCCTTGCAGGACATCACCAAGGGTGAACTGGATCTCGGCTCACTCGATACGGAAGAGGAAAAGGCGCAGCAGCAGGCCGAAACGGAAAAGGCCAAGCCCCTGCTGGAACGCTTGAAGAAAGTACTCGAGTCCAAGGTTGCCGACGTGCGCGTGACGCACCGCCTCACCGACTCACCGGCCTGCCTCGCCGTGGGCGAGTACGACATGGGCTTCCAAATGCGGCGCATCATGGAGGCGGCGGGTCAAAAGGTGCCAGACGTGAAGCCGATCTTCGAGGTGAATACCGGACACCCGCTCGTGCAAAAGCTCGATCTCGAGAGCGACGAGGAGCGCTTCGCCGACCTGGCCAGTATTCTGTTCGATCAGGCGTCGCTGGCGGAGGGTCGCCAACTGCCCGATCCTGCCGCCTACATTGGCCGACTCAACAAGCTGCTGCTGGATCTGGCGCGCTGAGTGCTGCCTGCGGGCAACCCCGCCGCTTCAGGCGAGGGTTGTCAGCAGCGTGTTGAAGGTAGCGCTCGGTCGCATGGCGCGTTCGCACGAGGTCGGATCCGGTTTGTAATAGCCGCCGATCTCCACGCGCTGCCCTTGCGCCGAGTTGAGTTCACCCACGATGCGGCTCTCGTTGCTGCGCAGTTGCTGTGCCAGCGGGCCGAACAAGGTGCGCAAACCGTCATCGTCCTGCTGGGACGCCAGTGCCTCGGCCCAATACAGCGCCAGATAGAAGTGACTGCCTCTGTTGTCCAGTTGGCCAACATCACGCTGTGGGGATTTGTCCTCGTCGAGGAAGACGCCGGTTGCCGCATCAAGCGTGGTGGCCAATATTCGGGCTCGTCGATTACCGGTCACCGTACCGAGATGTTCGAGCGAAGCAGCCAGGGCAAAGAACTCGCCCAGTGAGTCCCAGCGCAGATGGTTCTCTTCGAGGAACTGCTGGACGTGCTTGGGTGCCGAGCCGCCTGCTCCGGTCTCGAACATGCCGCCCCCGTTCATGAGCGGGACGATCGACAGCATCTTGGCGCTGGTACCGACTTCCAGAATAGGGAACAGATCGGTCAGATAGTCACGCAGCACATTGCCGGTCACCGAGATGGTGTCCTTGCCTTGCTTGAGACGCTCGCAGGAAAACCGCGTGGCCTCCACGGGTGACATGATGTGCAGTTCGAGACCCGTGGTGTCGTGTTGCAGCAGGTACTGCTGCACTTTCGCGATGATTTCGCGGTCATGGGCACGCTGCGGGTTCAGCCAGAAAACGGCGGGCGTCGCTGACAGCCGCGCGCGGTTGACTGCCAGCTTGACCCAGTCCCGAATCGCAGCATCCTTGCATTGGCACATGCGCCAGATATCACCGCGCTGGACCGCATGCTGGAGCAGGACGTTGCCTGCCGCGTTCACCACCCGTACCGTGCCGGCCTCTTTCAACTCGAAGGTCTTGTCGTGCGAGCCATACTCCTCGGCAGCCTGGGCCATCAGGCCCACGTTGGGGACGCTGCCCATGGTGCGCGGGTCGAAAGCTCCGTGTTCTTTGCAGAAGTCGATCACGGCCTGGTAGACACCGGCGTAGCAACGGTCCGGAATCAAGGCCTTGGTGTCATGCAGCTTGCCATCGGCGCCGTACATCTTCCCGGAGGCACGGATGGCTGCCGGCATGGAGGCGTCGATGATGACATCGCTTGGTACGTGTAAATTGGTGATGCCCTTGTCGGAATTGACCATGGCCAACGGGGGACGCTTGGCCACGCAGGCGGCGATGTCGGCCTTGATGGCCTGCCGCGTGGCCTCCGGCAGCGTTTCGATGACGGCATACATTTCACCGAGGCCGTTGTTGGGGTTCACGCCGGCCTCGCGCAGTGTGTCGGCATGCTTGCTGAAGACGTCGTCCAGGTAAACCGACACGGCGTGACCGAACAGGATCGGGTCACTGACCTTCATCATGGTGGCCTTCAGATGCACAGAAAGCAGCAGACCCTGCTGCTTGGCCGCTGCCATTTCCTCCGCCAGAAAAGATCGCAGGGCACTGGCACTCATCACGCAGGCATCGATCACCTCGCCGGCCTGCAGCGGCGCTGCTTTACGAAGTTCGCTGACAGCACCGCCGGCGCTGACGAACTCGATCCGGAAACTGTCGGCCTGCGCGAGGGTGAGGGAAATCTCGCTGCCGAAGAAATCACCCGCTTGCATGTGAGCCACATGGGTGGGGGAGTCCTTGCGCCACGCCCCCATCGAATGCGGATTCTTGCGGGCATAGGCCTTCACGGCACCTGGCGCGCGACGATCCGAGTTGCCCTCGCGCAGCACCGGATTCACGGCACTGCCCTTGACGCGGTCGTAGCGGGCCTTGTGGTCTTTCTGTTCCGGGGTGGTCGGGGTTTCGGGATAGTCGGGTACGGCATAGCCCTTGGCTTGCAGCTCCTTGATGGTGGCTGTCATTTGCGGCAGCGAGGCACTGATATTGGGCAACTTGATGATGTTTGCCTCGGGCGTGGTGGCCAGACGCCCCAGTTCGGCAAGATCGTCAGGCTGCCGTTGCCCGGCGGGCAGCAGGTCGGCAAAGGCCGCCAGTATCCGGCCCGCCAGCGAAATATCGCGCGTCTCGACACGGATACCGGCCGAGGCAGTGAAGGCGCGAATGATCGGCAACAGCGAGTAGGTGGCCAAGGCCGGTGCTTCGTCGGTGTGGGTGTAGAGAATGGCAGGTGTGTGCGACATGGTTTTCCCGGTAAATGGCATGAAAAACAGGCGAGGATTTTGACAAGCTTCCCCGCAAGAATCGACGATTTTTTGCCGGCTGTTTGCCGCGGTGAGCGCCGGCCTACATCTGCTCCAGCGGCCGGATGCCCAGCAATTCCAGGCCGGCTGCCAAGGTACGCGTGGTAGCCTTGGCAAGGGCGAGGCGGGCGCTCTGCTCCGCGGGCTCTGCCTTGAGGATGGGGCAGGCTTCGTAGAACTGCATGAAGCTGCCGGCCAGCTCGTACAGGTACAGGCACAACTGGTTCGGCAGACAGTCTTCCGCCAGCGTTTCCACCACTTCGCCGTATTGCAGCAGCCTAAGGGCCAGCTCCCGTTCCTGCGGTGCCTTGACGGCCACGGCCGCCTGGAACTGGGCCAAGTCGACGCCGGCCCGGCGCCAGACGCTGCACAGGCGGGCATACGCATAGAGCATGTAGGGCGCCGTGTTGCCCTCAAAGGACAGCATGGTGTCCCAGTCGAATACATAGTCGCTGTTGCGGTTCTTGCTGAGGTCGGCGTACTTGATGGCAGCGATGCCGACTGCGCCGGCGATGCGACGCCGCTCTTTCTCAGGCATGTCAGGGTTCTTGCTGCTTACGATGGCGAAGGCACGCTCGATGCTTTCGTGGCAAAGGTCGACCAGCTTCACCGTATCGCCGCTGCGAGTTTTGAAGGGCTTGTTGTCCTTGCCCATCATCGTTCCATAGGAGAGATGCTCCAGCGAACAATCGGACGTGGCAAAACCGGCCTGCCTGGCCACGGCGAAGACTTGCTGGAAGTGCAGGCTCTGCCGTGCATCGACGACATACAGCACCCGGTCGGCCGCAAGCTCGTTGCAGCGATAGTCGATGGCGGCGAGATCTGTGGTGGCATACAGATAACCGCCATCACTTTTCTGCACGATCACCGGCAGTGGCTCGCCCTCCTTGCCCTGAAACTGCTCGAGAAACACACAGCGTGCACCTGCCGATTCAGTCAGCAGACCCTGGCTTTCCAGTTTGGCGACAATGCCGGGCAGACGTTCGTTGTAGCGACTTTCCGGCATCATGTGGGAGCGCTCGAGGCTGATGTCCAACAGACGGTACAGTTCCTCGCAATGTTCAACGGACGTGGCGATGAACTCGCGCCACATGGCGAGGCAGTTGGCATCACCTGACTGGAGCCTCACGACGTTCTGGCGTGCCTTCTCTGCAAAGATCGGATCAGCGTCGAAGCGCTGCTTCGCTTCGCGGTAAAACTGTTCCAGATCACGCAGCTGGCTGCCGAGCGGCAGGCCCTGCGCTGCTTCCTGCATATGGGTGATGAGCATGCCGAACTGCGTACCCCAGTCTCCGAAATGGTTCTGGCGCAGCAGGCGGTGGCCGAGGGCTTCGAAGGTCCGAGCGATGGCATCGCCGATGATGGTGCCGCGCAGATGCCCGACGTGCATTTCCTTGGCAAGGTTCGGGGAGGAATAGTCGATCACCACCGTCAGTGGCCGTTCCGCGGCATCCAACAGCGGTAGCGAACGCCATGCGTTGAGCGACTGGTCGAGGAAACTGTTTGCCAGCGTGATGTTGATGAAGCCGGGTCCGGCCACCTCGACGCGGGAAGCAAGCTCCCCCAGCGGGGTTTGCTGGCAGAGCTGCTGCGCCAACTCGCGCGGATTGCGCCCGAGCCGCTTTGCCACCGGCATGACGCCGTTGACCTGATAGTCGCCGAACTGCGGATTCTTGGAGCGGGCCACCTGGGCCGGCACATCCGGCAGTCCGGTGAGTTGTTGCAGGGAGGCGGCAAAGAGACGTTCGAGCTGCAGCTTCAGATTCATGCGCGTGGGATCGTCGGGGAAACAGCCGGCGATTCTACCTGCGCCGCGCGGACCGGCGCAGCCTGTTTCACGTCAACGGCGGTGGTTCAGCCTGGCGGCTGCGCTGCCGTATCCCGAAAGGTCCAGAACTTGCCCGCCACGAAGCCCACCACCGCAACGCTGGGCAACGACAGCAGCTTGCCCAGCACCGCCGTGCCACCGAGCAGCAAGGTGCCATGGACGAACAGCAGGGTCTGGCCGTAGTTGACGGCGACTACGGCCAGGAAGCGCAGCGCACTCCGCAGACTGTGCCGTGCACGAAAGGTCAGGCGCTGCTGGCACACGTAGTTGAACACCAGCCCGACCACGAAGGCCACGCTGACCGCTGCCGTGGTGCCGCTGCCAGCCAGGAGCAGCGCCTGCAAGGTGCCGACATCGACGATGGCCGAGGCCACGCCGACGAAGAGATAGCTGACAATCTGCCGCGACAGGCCGACCATGTCAGTCGCCAATCCTGCCCTGCATCACCAGCGTCCTGTGGAGCACCCTGCGCGGCACTGCGGCGATGTCGTAGGCAAGGAACGCGAGGACCAGTTGCAGCCCGATCAGCAGAGAGGAGGCCGACAGCATCACCGTGCCTGCCGTCGCCGG
>CANGUU010000020.1 GCA_947457195.1 Gammaproteobacteria bacterium | reverse complement strand
CTGCCCGGCGCAGGCGCCTGCAGGGCCGCACAGCCGCCCTGCCCGGCGCAGGCGCCTGCAGGGCCGCACAGCCGCCGAGCAGCGCCAGCAGCGCAGCCAGCAGGAACGGAGCGGAGCGGGGCCGGCGCGGCAGTGACTGGGGCAAGGCTGAGGCAACCACGTTCTCTCTCCTAGAATTCGAGGGTGTTCATGCTGAACACCGCCGACAACATCACGATGATGATACCGCCGACCATGACCCCCATCAGCAGGATGAGCGCCGGCTGCAACGCAGCCACCAGGCGGTTCATGTCGTCGCGCACCTGGGTGTCGAAGCTGAGCGCCAGCTTGCGCAGGATCTGCGCCGTGCGGCCGGTTTCCTCGCCCACCGCCACCAACTGGTGCAGCAGCAGCGGAAAGCGCCCGGACTTTGCCAGTGCCACGCCCAGCCCGGTGCCGCCACGCACGTCTTCTTCCACTTGCTCGAGCAGGCACAGCAGTTCGCGGTTGTGGACAACGTCGCGCGCCACGCGCAGCGCGCGGATCAGCGGAATACCGGCACCGAGCAGCGCGCCCAGCGTGCGGGTGAACACCGCGGCGTCGCGGGTGAGCAGCAGCGAACCCACCACGGGCACCGTGAGCAACCAGGCGTCCTTGCGGCGGCGACGCTGCTCGTCGCGGTCCACCCAGCGCAGCCAGTACCAAGCTGCCGCCGCGAGGGGCAGCACCAGCCAGCCGTAGTGCTGCAGGCCCTCGCTGAGGTCGAGCAGCAGGCGGGCCTGCGGCGGAATGCCGGTGCCGACGTCCTCGAACATGCGCGTGAACTGCGGCACGACGAACCACAGCAGCAGCGTCACCGACAGCACGCCGGTGACGAGCAGCACCAGCGGATAGGTAAGGGCAGCCAGCACCTGCTTGCGGGTGGCTTCGGCCGCCTGCAGGAAGCCGGAGAGGTCGGGCAGCAACTGGTCGAGAATGCCGCCGGTTTCGCCGGCCCTCACCAGACTGACGTACAGCCGGGAAAACACTTCGGGGCGCGCTTCCATGGCATCGGCGAGGCTCCTGCCTTCTTTCACGTCGCGGCGGACCGCCGCCACCAGCCGCTTCATGTGCTGCTTTTCGGTGAGCCCTTCGAGCAGCAGCAGCGCCTTGTCGAGCGGCACGCGCGCATCGACCAGCGTAGAGAGGCCCTCGGTGAAATCCACGAGATCAGCCGAACGGATGTGCGCTCCGCCACGCGGTTCCACGTGGCGGCCGGCCGGCCGCAGCCGTACTGGCACGAGCCGCCGCGCCTGCAATTGCGCCACCGCTTCGCGCTCGGACTCGGCGCTGAGGAAGCCGCTGCTGAGGTTGCCGTCGGCGTCGGCGGCCTGATACTGGAAGTGGTGGATGGTCATAGCGCCCGCGTTACCCTCACCACTTCTTCCGGCGTGGTCAGTCCCTGGCGCAGCTTGTCGAGCGCGTCTTCGCGCAGCGTGCGCATGCCCTCGGCCTGCGCCTGCTTGCGGATGACGTTGGCGTCGGCGCCGCTGGTGACGAGATGGCGGATATCGTCGCTCACCATCATCAGTTCATAGAGACCGATGCGCCCCCGGTAGCCGGTGTCGCCGCAGCGTTCGCAGCCCGTGCCGCGGCTGAGTGCCGGGAAGGCCTGCGGGTCCACGTCGAGCACCAGCGCTTCGTCCGCGGTCATCGGCGCGCTGCGGCAGCACTGGGTGCACACCCGGCGCACCAGACGCTGGGCCTGGATGGCGAGCAGCGACGAGGAAATCAGGTAGCTTTCGACGCCCATGTCCTGCAGCCGCGTGATGGCGCCGGCGGCGTCGTTGGTGTGCAGCGTGGAAAACACGAGGTGGCCGGTGAGCGCCGATTCGATGGCGATCTCCGCCGTTTCGTGGTCGCGGATCTCGCCGATCATGAGGATGTCCGGGTCCTGCCGTACGATGGAGCGCAGGCCGGACGCAAAGCTGAGACCGATGTGCGGGTTCACCTGGATCTGTGTGATGCCGGCCAGCTGGTACTCCACCGGATCCTCGACGGTGACGATCTTGTGCTTTTCGCTGTTGATCTTCTCCAGTGTGCCGTACAGCGTGGTGGTCTTGCCGCTGCCGGTCGGACCGGTGATGAGAATGAGCCCGTGCGGCTGGTTGATGACCTTGCTGTAGTTGCGCAGCACGGCGTCGGGCATGCCGAGATCGGCGAGGTCGATCGACAGGTCGCGGCGGTCGAGGATGCGCAGCACGATCGACTCGCCAAGCACGCCGGGCAGCGTGGACACGCGCATGTCGAGGTCGCGGTTGCCCACGCGGTAGTCGATGCGGCCGTCCTGCGGCAGGCGCTTTTCCCCGATGTCGAGGCGCGCCATGAGCTTGAGCCGCGAGGCCACCGCCGGCTGGATCTTGACCGGCAGCCGCTCGATACGGGCCATGATGCCGTCCACCCGGCAGCGTACTTCCAGGTAGTTTTCGTTGGGTTCGAAGTGGATGTCGCTGGCGTTGAGATCGAGCGCACGCGCAAACAGGTGGTTGACGAGGCGGATGATCGGCGCTTCGGAGTCCATGTCCGAGAAATCCTCCGCCTCGTTGAAGCCGCTGAAGTCGGCCTCGCTGCCGGCGATCTGCGGCGACAGCTCGGCGCGCCAGTGGCGGACGAGCCGCGCCACCTCCTCTGCCGTGCCGGCCCGGAAGCCGATGTGTTCTCCGATGAGAAAACGCACCTTGGCGCGCAGATCGAGCGACGGCAGTTGCTGGTAGACCAGCTGTGCGCTGTCGCGGAAATCGAGGGCAGGCGCCAGCCCGGCGGGCTCCAGCAGCTGACTGAACACCGGCAGGGTGAGGGCGGCGGTCACGGCGCGTCTCCCGCCGGGGGTACAGCGCGCGCAAAGCCAACCACGGTCAGACTGCCTGTGTACTGCCGGCGGTTGCGGTTGAGTGAAAACGCGGCCACCTGCAGTCGGGGACGCTGCGCTTCCAGCGCGGCGAGAAACGGCAGCATGGCTTCCTGACCGAGGCTGAAATCGGCGTCCTGTTCCACGCGCAGCCATTGCCCTACGCGGCTGTAGCGGGCCACGCCCGTTTCTCGCAGCGACACGTTGCTACCCTCCACGACTTGCCTCAGCGCCCGCTGCACACTGCTGCTGACGAGGTTCGGATCGTTGCCGGGAAACACCCAGCTGGCGAGGTCGGCGACTTCGGCCTGCTTGAGGCGGGCGCGCTCCTGCCATTCGCGGGTGGCGGCGGTGAGCGCCTGCAGCCGCGAGCGGCGCTCCTCCAGCAGCGCGATCTCCTCACGACCCTGCCGGTAGTAGCCGGCGACGAACGGTACCACGCGCACCACCAGCAGCAGGGCAAACAACAGGCCGGCGACCAGCAGGAGGTTCTTTTCGTTGCGATTCATCACGGCGGGCCTCAGCGCTCGACCGGGGGATGACGCGCTTCGTAATCCTCGAAGTCGACCCCGTTGAGGCGCAGACGGATGCCGAAGCGATCGCCGCGCAGACCGCCCTCGCCGCCGGAGCTGCTGCGGCTCTGGCTGACGTCGTAGAACACTTCTCCCTCGGCCAGCTGCTCCACCAGCAGCGCCGGGTCCTGTGCATAGCCGACGATATCGACCACGCCGCGATCGAGCGCGAAGCCGGAGAGCGAGCTGTTGATGTATTGATTGAGGGTGAGCAGCACCCGCGCCACATCCTGATGCGGATAGTCGGCGATGACGCCCCACTCGTCGTCGAGCGCCAACAAGCTGGCCTGGCTCTCGCGCGCCTCCGTGCTCTGCTCGCGCAACTCGGCCAGCTGGTGATCGAGCCAGGCCAGCTCGACCGCATTGCGCAAGAACGGCAGCAAGGCCAGCAGCAGGGCAGCCGCAGCGGCACGCCCGGCAGCACGGCGCTGCTTGCGCTGCCAGAGCAGGCGGCCGTGCTTGAGCGCACCGGACGGGAAAAAGCACCAGCATTCCGGCGGTTTCACATGCAGGCGACGACTGCTCCAGTCGTCCCAGCCCCGCGCGGCGAGGCGCTGGGTAGCGGTGGCGCGGCCGGTTTCGGTCTGCCACTGCTCGGCAAAGGCCGGGTCGTCGAGATCCTGGCGGGCCACCACCAGCCAGGAACGCAGGCTGCCCGCGCGCCATTCCAGCTGCACGCAGTGGGTGGCGTCTTCGTCGCTGATGAGCAGATCCTGCGCTCGCGGCGACTCAGTCAGCAACGCGAGGGCCCTCGGCAGCAGCGCCGCCAACAGCAGGCCCTGGGCCTCGAAGGCCGGAAAGAGCGCGGCCGCCTGCTCGGCGGGGTACCAGAGCGCCACGCCCTCGCTGCGCGTGGCATCGACGGCCAGCAGCAGCTCCTTGTCGTAGGCGGGGATCAGTGTGTGGGCTTGCAGCGCGAGCGCGGAGCGCAGCAGGCTGGCGCCGCCGAGCGCCAGCTGGTAACGCGTGGCGATGAACTGTGCCGAGGGCAGTAGCAGCAGCACACCTTCGCCGGCGCTGCTGCCGGGCAGCAACTGGCGCGCGGCGGCGGCCACGGCATCGGCAAACGTCGGACCCTCGGTGCTGTCAAGACTGCGGTATTCGCCGCTGAGCGGATTGAGCAGGTGCCCGTCGTGGACGAGCAGGCAGTGGGTCACCGTGGCGAGGATGTCCTGCTGCGCCGTCTGCGCCAGCAGCGCGCGGGCCGCCGCGATCGCGTCTGCCGGCGAAACTCTGCTGAGGAGGGCGCGTAGTGCTTTCATCGAAGGATCGTGAGCGGCGAGGCTCTGCCCACCGGGGCGCTGAGTACATTCATCGAAAGACCGTGAGCGGCGAGGCTCTGCCCACCGGGGCGCTGAATACGTTCATCGAAAGATCACCACCAGCCCACGCGGAGCGACAAGCTTCTGTGCATAACGCAAAACGCCCTGAACCAGACGATTCAGGGCGTTCGCGACCAGTGCCTTTGCAGCGCTTACTGGCTGCGTTCTTTGGCGATCAGGAAATCCGCGACCTTCAGCATATCGGCCTGCGTAGCCACGGCATCGCCAGCGCTCACACGGTATTTGCCGTTGATGATGAGGTTCGGCACGCCGTTGACGCCATATTCACGCATGCGCGTGCCGGCCTGCTTCACAGCCGAGGTCACACCGAACGAAGCCCAGGCCTTGTCGAAGGCGGCCGGATCCACACCTTGCTCGACGAACAGGGCGCGCACGGCCTCCGGCGTCTGCAGGTAGTTCTGTTTCTGGTGGATGGCGTCGAAGACCACTTCATGGGTCTTGTCGAGTACACCGAGGTTCTGGGCCACGTAGTAGATCTGCGCGTGGGTTTCCATCATGGCATTCCACATGCCGGGGCTGCGCACGAAGGCCACATCGGCCGGCAGTTTGGCCATCCAGCTTTCCAGCAGTGGTTCGAAGGCGTAGCAGTGGGGGCAGCCATACCAGAACACTTCGGCCACTTCGATCTTGGCGGGATCGGCAGTACGCACCGGCTTGGCGATGGTCTCGTAATGGGTGCCTTCCACATAAAGGGAGGGCTGGGCGAAAACACTGCTGGTGAACAGCAGCGCCAGCAGCAGGAAGGGTTTGAGCAGGGTCTTCATGTTGGCTCCTGATTGGCTAGTGTCTTGGGGTCTGCCTTTACACACCCGGGCCGCTTGGCCTGGCGCGCCGGGTCATGAGGCCCAGCTGCACGGGACAGCGGAGAAACCCACTGCCCGGTGAGTATGCCACAGCTGCCTGGTGGGCGCTGAATCGCGACTGAATCCGCTTGGGCCGGGGCCCTGCTCAGCGCAGCCCGGAAACGTAGGAGGCCACCGCGGCAATTTCCGCGTCGCTCAGGCGCTCGGCGATGGAGCGCATGACCTCGGCATCATCGTTCATGCGCTCGCGGGCGCGGAACGACTTCAGCTGTTGCTCGACGTAAGCCGTGTCCTGACCGGTCAGCGAAGGGTACCCGGCGGCGGCCAGACCCTTGCCATCCGGCTGATGGCAGGCGGTGCAGGCCGCGGCACCGATCTTGGCATTGCCGGCGCGGTACAGTTCGCGGCCGAGGGCCAGCTTGCTTTCTTCGGTGGCGCCCACGGGGCGGTCGAGGCTGGCGAAGTAGGCCGCAATGTCGGCCAGGTCCTGATCGGAGAGCGCGGTGAGCTGGCCGGCCATCAGCGGTACCTTGCGGGTATCGGCCTTGATGTCCTGCAGCTGCTTGAGGAGATAACGCTCACCTTGACCACCGAGCTTGGGCACGTTGGGCAGCAGGCTGTCGTTGCCGCTGGCGCCGTGGCAGGCCGCACACGTGGCGACTTTGCCCCGACCTGCCTCCGCGGAACCCTGCGCCATGACAGCACCGGCGGAAAGAGCCGTGAGCAGCAGGGCGGACAGAGCGCCCTTCACCAATCCCTGAACCATTGCCTGAACCGATACCTGAGTCGTCACGAGTATGCGCCTTTTACTGATTACTGGGGTTTGAAGCGCGCGCATTGTACTCTAAGCCCCCGAGCATGCCCAAGTTGGGTCTGCGCCCGCGCGGCAGTCTCCTCTCTGGGCGCCGGCACCACCGCAAGGATTCCGGATTGACCCGTTCTCTGCCCTACCAACAGGCCAGCTACACCGTCAGTGCACCCAGCCTGGAGCTCTGCCCGCGCGATGCAGTGGCGGAAGTGGCGTTTATCGGCCGCTCTAACGCAGGCAAATCGAGCGCCATCAATACGCTGACCGGTCAGCACAAGCTGGCTCGCACCAGCAAGACGCCGGGGCGCACGCAGCTGCTCAATTACTTCCGGCTGGAAGACGGCATCTACCTGGTGGACGTCCCGGGTTTCGGCTACGCGAAGGTGTCGGCCGACCTGCAGCGCCAGTGGCAGCAGCAGCTGGAGCGCTACCTGCAGAAGCGGAAGGCCCTGGCGGGGCTGGTGATGCTCATGGACATCCGCCACCCCTTCATGGAAAGCGACCAGACCATGATTGCCTGGTGTTCGCAGACCCGACAGCGCCTGCACATCCTGCTGACCAAGGCCGACAAGCTGTCCTTCGGTGCGGCCAAGACGGCGCTGCTGGCCGTGCGACGGGGTGTGGCCACCCACGGGGACCTCATCAGCGTGCAGCTGTTTTCGTCGCTGAAGAATCAGGGTGTCGACGAGCTGCGCGCCACGCTGGACGGCTGGCTGACCGAAACCGGCGGGGCCATGGAGCCGGAAAGCTGAAATTCGGGGACCCCAGAAAGAAATAGGCCCCGACCGTAGGAGAAGACAGTCGGGGCCTAAAGGTCTCCCGATTGCGCGGGAGATATCTCTCAAATGCCGGCTGGAAAAATCGGGGAGAAAAACCAACCTGCACCACCTTGGAGCTGGCCTTCCGGAAAAAGTTCCGGCAACGCGGCAAATTATCTGCGCGTACGGCGACACGCTTGGCGAGGACGTCAGTGCGCCTCGTCCCAGGTGCGGCCCTCGCCAAGATCGACCACCAGCGGCACGGCCAGAGACGCCGCCGACACCATCCGGAAACGCACGCCTTCGCTCAGCAGGGCCAGATCCGGCTCCGCCACTTCGAACACCAGTTCGTCATGGACCTGCAACACGAGGCGCGCATCCAGACCGGCCACCTTCAGCCACTGGTCGATGTCGACCATGGCCTGCTTGATGATGTCGGCGGCCGTGCCCTGCATCGGCGCGTTGATGGCCGTGCGCTCGGCGGCCTTGCGCAGCATGGAGTTACGGGCCCGGATGTCGGGCAGGTAGAGGCGGCGACCAAAGAGCGTCTCCACATAGCCCAGCTCGGCGGCGTGCAGGCGGGTGTTTTCCATGTAGTCGCGCACGCCGGGATAGCGGTGGAAATACCGCTCCACGTATTCCTGCGCTTCGGCGCGGCCGATGCCCAGCTGGGCCGCCAGCCCGAAGGCCGACATGCCATAGATCAGTCCGAAGTTGATGGCCTTGGCACTACGACGCTGCTCGCTGGTGACCTCCTGCAGCGCGCAGCCGAAGATTTCCGCGGCGGTCGCCCGGTGCACGTCGAGGCCCTCGGCGAAGGCACGCACTAGCCCGGCGTCTGCGGACAGGTGCGCCATGATGCGCAGCTCCACTTGCGAGTAGTCAGCGGACAGCAGGCGCTTGCCGTCTCCGGCTACGAAGGCCTGACGGATGCGGCGGCCTTCCTCGGTGCGGACGGGAATGTTCTGCAGGTTCGGCTCCATGGACGACAGGCGGCCGGTGGCCGTGACGGCCTGCTGGAAGCTGCTGTGGATCCTGCCGGTTGCCGGCTGGATGTCGAGCGGCAGCTTGTCTGTATAGGTCGACTTCAGCTTGGCCAGGCTGCGGTGCTCGAGAATGACCTTGGGCAGGTCGTAGGTCTCTGCCAACTCCTGCAGCACCGGCTCGGCCGTGGAGGGCTGTCCCTTGTCGGTCTTGCTGGTGACCGGATAGCCGAGCTTTTCGAAGAAGATCTTCTGTAGCTGGGCCGGTGAACCGAGGTTGAATGCTTCGCCCGCCAGCTCGAAGGCCCGGCGCTCCAGCTCCTGCAACCGGACGGCCAGCTCCTGGCTCTGCCTCGCCAGCACCTGGACGTCGACGCGAATGCCCGCCGCCTCCATGCGCGCGAGCACCGGCAGCAAGGCAATCTCGAAATAACGATAAACCGACGACAGCCGCCCGGTGTCGGCAAGCCGCTGCTCGAAGAAATGATGCAGCCGCCAGGTCAGCTCCGCTGCGCTGGCCGCGTAGGTGCTGGCCGTGCCCACGTCGAGCTGGGCGAAGCCGAGCCGATGCCGCCCCTTGCCCAGCAAGGTGTCGAGCGCCGGCAGCTGCTCCTGCAAGTAGTGCTCGGCGGCGGCGTCCAGGGTGTGGCGGATGGCGACCGAATCGAGCACATAGGACTGCAGCATGGTGTCGTAACGGCGGCCCTGCAGGCGGATGCCATGGCGCCCGAGCACGTGGGTGAGGAACTTGAGATCGTGACCCACCTTGAACACCGCCTGATCCTCGAGCACCGGCTGCAACATCTGCAGCACCGTGGTCAGCGGCAGCTGCGCCGAGTCGCCCAGCATGTCGTGGCCGACCGGGATGTAGCAGGCTGCCCCGCGCTGCCACGCAAGGGCGATGCCGGTGAGGCTGGCCTGCAGGAAATGGGCGTCGTCGGTGAGCACCGTGAGCGCCAGTCGAGTCTGGCGCGCCAGCGTGGCGGCCAGCGCGCGCAGCTCGTCTTCCGCAGTGATGGTGCGCCAGACCGGGCTGGCCAGCGGAGACCATGCAGCCTCGACGGGAGCCGGCGGCAGACCGGCGTCGGCCTCCACCGAGTCGACCGGCGGCGCTGCCACGCCGGCAGCTTCCAGCTCCTTTATCCAGCCCTTGAATTCCAGATCGCGAAACAGGCCGAGCAACGCCTGGCGATCCTCCGGCTGCTGGCGGAGATCCTGCGGTCCGAAGCCGAGTCCGACATCGAGCTTGATGGTGGCCAGCCGGTAGGAAAGCTTGAGCAGCTCGATGTTGGCGCGCAGGTTTTCACCCACCTTCCCGCCCACCTGGCTGGCGCTGGCGATCAGCCGCTCCACCGAATCGTATTCCTGGAGCCACTTGAGCGCGGTCTTCGGCCCTACACCCGGCACGCCGGGAATGTTGTCGACACTGTCCCCCATGAGGGCGAGGTAATCGACGATGCGCTCCGGCGGCAGCCCGAACTTCTGCCGGACACCTTCGGTGTCGAGGCGCTCGTTGGTCATGGTGTTCAGCAGGGTAACGTGGTCGTTGACGAGCTGGGCCATGTCCTTGTCGCCGGTGGAGATCAGCGTGGGCAGCTGCTGCTGCCAGGCCTGCTGCGCCAGCGTGCCGATCACGTCGTCGGCCTCTACGCCGTCGACGATCAGGAGCGGCAAGCCCATGGCGCGCACGATCTGGTGGATGGGCTCGATCTGCGAGCGCAGGTCGTCGGGCATCGGCGGACGGTGGGCCTTGTACTCGGGGTAAAGATCGTCGCGGAACGTCTTGCCCTTGGCATCGAACACGATGGCGATCTGGCTGTGCGGGAACTGCTTGCGCAAGCTGCGGATCATGCTGATCACGCCTTTCACGGCGCCGGTGGCCTGCCCCCGGCTGTTGGTGAGCGGCGGCAGCGCGTGGTAGGCGCGAAACAGGTATGACGAGCCGTCGACCAGAACCAGGGGCGCCGTGTCAGTCATGCGTGGCTCCGAGACAGGTACGCAGCGCCTCGCCGAGCGCCAGCAGCAGCTCCCCATAGGCGGCCGCCCCCGGCGCGAGCGCCTGCCCGAGGCCGTCGGCGGTGGCAATGTGCAGCCCCGGCGCCGCCAGCAGGCTCGCGAGTTCCGGCCCGGATTCGGTAGGCTCGATGACGAGACAGGCGATGCCCTCGGCCGCGATGCGGGCGTTCAGCTGCACGGCGCTGCGCACGCCTGGCTCTGCATTGGCAGTGTTGGCGAGGGTCAGCGGCTCGCGCAGGCCGTGCTGCCGCGTGAAATAGGCGAAGGCCTGATGACTGACCGCCCACGGCCGCTGGCGCAAGGGGGCGAGCGTCTCGTCGATGCGGGCATCGATCTGGTCGAGGCTGGCGAGCAGGGCCTGCAGGTTGGCGCCGTAGCGCGTCGCCGAGCCCGGGTCCAGTTGCTGCAGCGTGGCGGCGAGCGCAACCGCCATCGCGCGGGCGTTACGGCTGTCGAGCCAGAGGTGGGGGTCGGGCGTGCCCCCGGCGTTGAGCAGCACCACATCCGTAAGCTCGCTGGCGGTGACGACTGGAACGGGGAGTGCCGCGATGACCTCGGCGAGCGGCACTTCCAGCAGCGGGCCGGTCCACAGCACCAGGTCCGCCGCCTGCAGCGCACGCCGCTGCGAGGGCCGCAGCGCGGCGTGGTGCGGGTCTTCCGCTGCAGCAAGTACCAGCTGCGGTTCGCTGACTCCGTCGGTGATGGCGGCTGCCAGCAACTGCAGCGGCTTGATGCTCGCCGCCAGTACCGGCGCCGGTGCAGCCGCTGCCGGCAGGACGAGAGCCGCCAGCAGCGGGCACAGGACGAAGGGCAGCCGGCCTAAGGAAAACATGCGGGAAATCATGGGGTAAGGACACGGCCTCGAAAGGGGCGGTGCTATGATACACCACCACTTCCGGCGCCCTGCGCCGCCAGCACAGGCGCGTCCACCCCGTGACAACCGCTAGCCCCGATCATTCTGTCCGCCGGCTCGACACGGCCACGGCGGCGACCTGCGACCCGCGCGCCCTGCTGCACCTGCATGGCATCGACTACCACAGCGGCGGTCGCCAGCTGCTGCTGCAGGTGCATCTGCACCTGCAGCGCGGGCAGATCCTCACCCTCATCGGGCCCAACGGTGCGGGCAAGACCACGCTGGTGAAGATCGCGCTGGGTCTGCTGAGCCCGTCGTCGGGCACGGTCGACCGCAGCCCAGGGCTGCGCATCGGCTACATGCCACAGCGTCTGCAGGTGGAGCCCACCATGCCGATCAGTGTTCAGCGCTTCCTCGCCCTTTCGCCGGGAGCGCAGCCGGCCGACATCGCCGCCGCGCTGGCGGAGGTCGGTGCCACGCGCGTGGCCGACGCCCGAATGGCGGCGCTGTCCGGTGGTGAGCTGCAGCGTGTGTTGCTGGCGCGCGCGCTGCTGCGCAAGCCGGAGCTGCTGGTGCTCGACGAACCAACGCAGGGCGTAGACCTCAAGGGTCAGGCAGAGTTCTATCGGCTGATTACCAGCATCCGCGACCGGCATCAGTGCGGCGTGCTGATGGTGTCCCACGACCTGCACCTGGTGATGTCGGCCACCGACGAAGTGATCTGTCTCAACCAGCACGTGTGCTGCCATGGCCATCCCGAGCAGGTCAGCAACGACCCCGCCTATCTCGAACTATTCGGCCGCCAGGGCGTGCAGGCGATGGCGGTCTATACCCACCACCACAATCATGAACACGACCTGGCCGGCGAGGTGGTCGATGATCCGGATCACGTGCACGGCGAGCACTGCCAGCATCGGCATGGTCCGAGCCTGCTGCACAATCCGCGGAGAGGGGGCTAGATGGTGGACTTCCTCTGGCGCGCGCTGGCCGCCGGACTGCTGTTGGCGCTGGTGGCCGGCCCGCTCGGCTGTTTCGTGGTGTGGCGACGCATGGCCTACTTCGGCGACACCCTCGCCCACTCGGCCCTGCTGGGCATCGCGTTCGGCCTCTTCCTCGAGCTCGACATGCAGCTGGCGGTGATTGCCTCCTGCGTGCTGATCGCCCTGTTGCTGGTGAGCCTGGAGCGGCGCACGCGCCTCGCCAACGACACGGTGCTAGGCATCCTCGCCCACAGCGCGCTGGCGCTGGGGCTGGTGCTGCTCAGTTTCACCCGCGTGCAGATCGACCTGCAGGCCTACCTGTTCGGCGACCTGCTCACGGTCAGCGGCCGCGAGCTGGCCTGGCTGGTGGCGGGTGTCGCCGTGGCGGGCCTGGTGCTGCTGACGCAGTGGAACCGGCTGCTTTCGCTGACGCTGCAACCGGAGCTGGCGGCCGTGGAGGGCATCGCGGTGGCCCGACTGCGCGTGCTGCTGCTGCTGACCATTGCGGTGGTGGTGGCGGTGGCGATGAAGATCGTTGGCGTGCTGCTCATCACATCGCTGCTCATCATTCCGCCGGCGACCGCCCGGCTGTTTGCGCGGTCGCCCGAACAGATGGCACTGGCGGCGAGCCTGAGCGGGGCGCTGGCCGTGCTGGGGGGGCTGGCGGCGTCATGGCAGTGGGATACGCCGACCGGGCCGAGCATCGTGGTCGCGGCAGCGCTGTTGTTCCTCGGCGGGCTCACCCTGCAGCGGCGCAGCGCCGGCTGATGCGGCACGTCGGTTGGCGATAGACTGATCCGGTGCTTGCCGACCGCCGGCGCCCACCTGCACGCAGAGGAGACCGACCCCATGCAGACCAAACCCGTCACCACGCCAGACAGCTGGTACTCGTCGTTTGCCAAGCTCACCGCGCGGTACTGCGGCAGGCCGCGCACCTTCGCGCTGGCAGTGGCGGTGATTCTCGGCTGGCTGGTCACCGGGCCGCTGTTCGATTTCAGCGACACGTGGCAGCTGGTGATCAATACCGGCACCACCATCATCACCTTCCTGATGGTGTTCCTGATCCAGAACACGCAGAACCGCGACACCGAAGCCATGCAGGTGAAACTGGACGAACTCATCCGCGCCACCAAGGGCGCGCACAACGCCATCCTCGATCTGGAGGAACTCGACGAGGAGGTGCTGGAGTCGTTTCGCCGCCGCTACCAGGCGCTGGCGCGCAAGGCGCGTGAGGAAATCGCGACCGGCGCCGATGACACCGGCACGCCCGAGCCCTGACAGACCATGCGCCTGCCCACCGCACGCCTTCGTTGCAGCCCGCCCGCGCGCCCATGACCAAACGACCGGAGCGTTTGCTGGCCATCGATGTACTGTCCAGCCTGCTGCAGGCGCAGGGCTCGCTCGCCAGCCTGCTCAGCAGCGAAAGACTGAACCGCGCCGGCAGCCCGGCCCTGCTGCAGGAGCTTTGCTACGGCGTCTGCCGCTGGCACACGCAGCTGGCGTTCTACCTGCAGCAGCTGCTGGACAAGCCGCTGCGCAGCAAGGACCTCGACCTGCACTGCCTGTTGCTGCTCGGGCTCTACCAGTTGCTGTTCATGCGCACACCCGACCACGCCTGCGTCAACGAAAGCGTGGAGGCCGTCACGGCACTGGGCAAACCGTGGGCCAAGGGTCTGGTGAACGCCGTGCTGCGCGGCGCAACGCGGCGTCAGGAGGAATTGCTGGCGCGGGCCCAGCGCGACTATGCGCTTTGGTATTCCCACCCCGAGTGGCTGCTTTCGCGCCTCAAACAGGATTGGCCGGGGCAGTACCGCGCCATCCTCGACGCCAACAACCAGCGCGCGCCGCTCACCCTGCGCGTCCATGCCGGGCGGACCAGTCGCGAGGCCGTGCTGGGCAGCCTGCAGACGGCGGGCCTGGCCGCCGAGCCCGGTGCCCTGGCGCCGCAGGCGGTCGTGCTGGCGCAGCCGATTGAGGTCACCGCCTTGCCAGGATTTCCGGAGGGTCTGCTGAGCGTGCAGGACGAGACCTCGCAGCTCTGTGCCAGCCTGCTGCCACTGGCGCCGGGTCTGCGCGTGTTGGATGCCTGTGCCGCGCCGGGTGGCAAGACCTGTGCGCTGCTGGAGGCAGAGCCGGGTCTGCAGGTGCTGGCCCTCGACAACGAAGCGCGCCGCCTGCCGCGCCTGCACCAGAATCTCGAGCGACTGGGGCTGCGGGCCGAGGTGCGCTGCGCAGACATCACGGTGGCGCCCGCCGCGGAGTTCGGCCGCTTCGACCGCATCCTGCTCGACGTGCCCTGTTCGGCCACGGGCGTGATCCGCCGCCACCCCGACATCAAGCTGCTGCGCACACCGGCCGAGGTCGACAGCCTGATCGCGCGGCAGCGAGCTCTGCTCCGCGCCGCGTGGCCGCTGCTGGCGCCGGGTGGGTATCTTCTCTACTCGACCTGCTCGGTGTTGCAGGCGGAAAACAGCAGCCAGCTGCAGGCCTTTCTGGCCGACACGCCCGATGCCACGGCGCTACCGCTCGAGATCGCCACGGCGCAGCGCTGCGTGGTGGGTGTGCAATTGCTGCCCGCCGTCAACGGGCCCGACGGGTTTTACTACGCGCTGCTCGGCAAGCACGGGGCGTAGACCCGGGGATTTGACCCGGGGCGCGGGCCCGGCAGCACGCGGGCGTCGACTGCCCGGAGCGGCGTGCGACGTCGTGGCGGGCCTCAGCGATACGGCGAGGCTGTGCCCGCCGGCTGGCGCTTGAATCGCTTGTACTCCCACTGGTACTGCGCCGGCACTTCCTCGACCAGGCGCTCGATGCCGCGGTTCAAGGCCGGCAGCGCCACGGCCAGATCGTCGCTCGCGATCTGCGGCTCGGGGGCGCGCAGCACGATGGTGAAGCCGCGGCCTTCGCGCCGTGCGTAGCCGAGCAGCACCGCGGCTCCCGTCTTCTGCTGCAGGCGATTCAGAAGCGTCATCGTGAGGGCCGGCACGCCGAAGAAAGGCGCAAATTCACCGCCGCTGGCCGGCGGTACCTGATCGGGCAGGATGCCGACCACGTCGCCGTCGCGTAGCGCTTTCAGCAGGGCGGCGACTCCCTTGACGTCCGTGCTCACCATGCGGGCGCCCGCACGGCTGCGCGCCTCACGGATCAGGCGATCGAGCGCGGGGGAGTCCGGCGGCTGATAGAGCTGGCTGCTCTGCCCGCAACCGCAGGCATTCAGGTAAAGCCCGAAAATCTCCCAATTCCCGAGGTGGGGTGCCACGACCAGGACGCCGTTGCCCGCCGCCTTGGCGGCCTGCAACAACGACAATCCCTCCACGCGGTCGATCAGGGCCAGGGTGCGCGCTGCCGGCCACAGCCACGCCGCACCGGTCTCGCAGATGGTCTGAAAGGTTTGTTGCAGGCTTTCGCGCGCCAACGCCCGGCGCTCGTGGGCCGGCATGGCCGGAAAACACAGGGCAAGATTGGTCTCGGTCGTGCGCGCCATGCGTCGTCGACTCCACCAGCAAAGCAGCCCGCAGCCGCGTCCGAGTGCACGCGCCACGGGCAGTGGCAGCAGCGCCAGCAGTCGCAGCAGCAGGAGGGTCAGCGCTTCCTTCATGGGGGGGAGTTCAGGATAATGCCCGCCTGTTTTTTCGATGCCTGCATGGTACCCGAAGCGGGTACCCCCGGAGTCTCCTTGACCACCTCTGCTCCCGCCAACGTGGACGTTTCGACGTTCCAGGGCCTCATTCTGGCCCTGCAGCAGTTCTGGGCCGACCAGGGCTGCGTGATCATCCAGCCGCTCGACAGCGAGGTGGGTGCCGGCACCTTCCACACGGCGACCTTCCTGCGTGCCATCGGACCGGAGAGCTGGAACACGGCCTACGTGCAGCCCTGTCGCCGCCCGACCGACAGTCGCTACGGCGAAAACCCCATGCGTCTGCAGCACTACTACCAGTTCCAGGTGATCCTCAAGCCATCGCCGCTCAACATCCAGGACCTGTACCTCAAGTCGCTGCAGCATCTCGGCATCGACACCACCATCCACGACGTGCGCTTCGTGGAAGACAACTGGGAATCACCTACGCTCGGCGCCTGGGGCCTCGGCTGGGAAGTGTGGCTGAACGGCATGGAAGTCACGCAGTTCACCTACTTCCAGCAGGTGGGCGGTCTCGAGTGCTACCCGGTCAGCGGTGAGATCACCTACGGGCTCGAGCGCATCGCCATGTACCTGCAGGGCAAGGACAGCATCTTCGACATCGTGTGGGCTCGCACCCCGAACGGCGTGGTGACCTACGGTGACGTGTTCCACCAGAACGAGGTGGAACAAAGTGCCTACAACTTCGAACATGCCAATACCGACAGCCTGTTCCGCCACTTCGACGAGCACGAGGCCGCGTGCCAGCACCTGCTGGGCAACAAACTGGTACTGCCCGCCTATGAACAGGTGGTGAAGGCGTCGCATGCCTTCAACCTGCTCGATGCGCGCTCGGCCATCTCGGTCACCGAGCGGCAGCGCTACATCCTGCGTGTGCGGACACTGGCGCGCGCCGTGGCGCAGGCCTACTACGATTCACGGGCCCGTCTGGGTTTTCCGCTGGCGCCGGAGCCATTGCGCCGAGAGTGCCTGGAGAAAGTTGCCCATGCCTAAGAAGGACCTCCTCATCGAAATCGGCACCGAAGAGCTACCGCCCAAGGCGCTGCTGCCGCTGTCGGAAGCGTTCCGTGACGAGTTTGCCAGCCTGCTCGCCAAGGCCGGGCTCGAGCACGCCGGCATCACGCCGTTTGCCACGCCGCGCCGACTGGCGCTGCTGGTACAGCAGCTCGACAGCGCACAGGCCGACCGCACGGTGGAAAAGTACGGCCCGGCCGTGCAAGCCGCGTTCGGTGCCGACGGAACGCCGACCAAAGCAGCAGAGGGCTTTGCGCGTGGCTGTGGCGTGAGTGTCGCCGACCTGCAGCAAAAGCAGGACGGCAAGGTACTCAAGCTGGCCTTCAGCAGCGTGCAGAAGGGTGAGCCCACCACGGCGCTGGTGCCGGACCTGCTGCGCAGTGCCTTGGCGGCGCTGCCCATTCCCAAGCGCATGCGCTGGGGCAGCACGCGCGACGAATTCGTGCGGCCCGTGCACTGGGTGGTGCTGCTGTTCGGCAGCGAGGTGATTCCGGCCACCATCCTGGGTGTCGAGACCGGAGCCGCCACGCGCGGTCATCGCTTCCACCACCCCGGCACGCTGCACCTGAATGCACCCGAGTTCTACGAACGACTGCTGCGCGGGCAGGGCAAGGTCATTGCCAGCTTTGCCGAGCGCCGCGAGGAAATCCGCAGGCAGGTCGACGCGGAGGGCAAGAAGCACACTGCCCGCGCAGTGATTGAAGAGGCCCTGCTCGACGAGGTCACATCGCTGGTGGAATGGCCGGTGGCTCTCACCGGCAACTTCGACCCGGCCTTCCTCGACGTGCCGCAAGAGGCGCTGATTTCAGCCATGAAAGGACACCAGAAATGTTTCCATCTGGTGGACGCTGCGGGCAGCATGCTGCCGCGCTTCATCACGATCAGCAATCTCGTCAGTCGCGATCCGGCACAGGTGATTGCCGGCAACGAGAAGGTGATTCGCCCGCGCCTGGCCGATGCGGCCTTCTTCTTTGCGCAGGACAAGAAGCAAACGCTGGCAGCGCGCATCGCCAAGCTGAAAACCGTGGTGTTCCAGCAGGAGCTGGGTACGGTGTACGAAAAATCACGCCATGTGGCAGCACTGGCGCAGCACATCGCCAGTGTGCTGCAGGCAGATACTGCGCTGGTGGCGCGGGCGGCCGAACTTGGCAAGTGCGACCTCATGACCAGCATGGTCTACGAGTTCGCCGAGCTGCAGGGCATCATGGGTTACTACTACGCCCTGCACGATGGCGAACCCCACGACGTGGCCCTGGCACTCAATGAGCAGTACCTGCCACGTTTTGCCGGTGATGCGCTACCGGGCAGCCGGACGGGCATGATCCTCGCGCTGGCCGAGCGGCTCGATACCATCGCGGGTCTGTTCGCCATCGGCCAGCCACCCACGGGATCGAAGGATCCGTTCGCCTTGCGCCGCGCGGCGCTCGGCGTACTGCGCATCGTCATCGAAAAGCAGCTACCGCTGGACCTGGCCACCGCTGTGGCCGCTGCCACCGCACCCTACGCTGCGCTGCCGAAGGCCGGTCAACTGCAGACGCAGGTGCTGGATTTCGTGTTCGAACGGCTGCGAGCGCTGTATGCCGATCAGGGCGTGCGCAGCGACGTCTTCATCGCCGTCGATGCGGTGCGCACCACCAGCCCCTTGCTGTTCGACGCCCGCATCCGCGCCGTGAATCACTTCGTGACCCTGCCGGCCGCGCAGGCGTTGGCGGCTGCCAACAAGCGCGTTTCCAACCTCCTGCAGAAATCGGCAAGCGCCAGCTTCGGCGCATTGAAGCCGGAGCTGTTGCAGGATCCGGCCGAGCGCGCACTCGACGCGGCATTGGCCGACCTGCTTGCCGTGGTCGGTCCGCTGCTGGCCTCGCATCGCTACACGGAGGCGCTGGCGGCGATGGCCGGACTGCAACCGCAGGTGGATGCCTTCTTCGACCAGGTGATGGTGAATGTCGAAGATGCCGCGCTGCGCCAGAATCGGCTGGCGCTGCTGCAGCGGCTGCGTGAGCTGTTCCTGCAGGTGGCCGACATCTCGCTGTTGCAGAATGTCTGACACGCCCGCGCCGAAGCTGGTCATCCTCGACCGGGACGGCGTGATCAATGCCGATGCAGACGACTACATCAAGAGCGCCGACGAGTGGATTCCGCTGCCCGGCAGCATCGACGCCATCGCAGCACTTTCGCGTGCCGGTTACCTGATCGCGGTGGCCACCAACCAGAGCGGGATCGCTCGCGGCTTCTTCGACGAATACGCGCTGGCGCAGATGCACGACAAGCTGTGCGGGCTGGTAGAAGACGCCGGTGGTCACATTGCCGTGATCTGCTATTGCCCGCACCATCCCGACGCGGACTGCGCCTGTCGCAAGCCGAAAACCGGCCTGCTGCGGCAGATCGCCGCAGAACTAGGCGAGGAGGTGCGCGGTGCCTGGCTGGTGGGAGACCACGAGAAGGACGTGCAGATGGCGCTGGCCGCCGGCTGTCGGCCCCTGCTGGTGCGCAGCGGCAAAGGCGCCGGCTTTGCCGATCGACTGAGCGGCCACCTGCTGCCGGCAACGCAAGTGGTCGATGACCTGGCGGCCGCCGCCAGACTGATACTGGCGACCCCATGATGAATACGCTGCGCTCTTTGCTCTTCTACGTCGTGTACGGCGCTTCGCTGATTCCGCACGCCAGCCTGTGCGTATTGCTGGGCTGGACGCTGCCGCTCAAGACCCGCTACCGCTACTTCGTACAATGGAACCGCTTCGTGGTCTGGTGGGTAGGTGTGTGCTGCGGTGTGACGTTCCGCATGGAAGGGCGCGAGAGAATTCCCGCTGAACCCTATGTCATGCTGAGCAATCATCAGAGTCCGTGGGAGACTCTGTTTCTCTATTGCGAATTCCAGCCGCTGTGCGCCGTGCTGAAGCGCGAGCTGTTGCGCATTCCGTTCTTCGGCTGGGCGCTGGCGCTGCTCGACCCGATTGCCATCGACCGCAGCAAACGGCGCAGTGCCCGCGAGTCCATGCTGGAGCAGGGCCGTCGCCAGCTGCGGCAGGGCGTTTCGGTACTGGTGTTTCCCGAGGGAACGCGCGGCGAACCGGGGCAGGACCGCAAGTACTACACAGGCGGCGCCGAGCTTGCCATCGCCAGCGGTGCGCGTATCGTGCCGGTCGCCCACAACGCGGGCGTGTACTGGCCGGCGCACCAGCTGGTGAAGCGGCCGGGCATCATCACCGTGGTAGTCGGCGAACCGATCGACAGCACGGGCCGCGAAGCGCGCGAGCTCACCGAGCAGGTAAAGCGCTGGGTTCGGCAGACTCTCGGCGAGGCCGACGCCTGACTCCGCGCGGCCGTGGCATACGGCAGGGGCTCGCCGGCAAGCAGCGATTGTTCCCTGCGTGCGAGCTGCGCTAGCTTGCCGGCAGCACAGAGAATTTCTGGGGGCTTCATGAAACAGTACCTTGAGCGCGTCGTCTCGGAGTTACCGCAGTTTCTTTCGACGTTCGTCCACTGTTTGTCGCAGCCGCGCCGGTTTCTTGCTGACCGGCTCGAGTCCCTGGCAGCAGGCAAGACGAGCAGTGAAAGCCTGACTGAAAAAGGCGTCGCCTTTCTGGTGACCGCTTTCCTCATGGCGTTTCTGCTCTCGCTGGCCTTGCCCGAAGTGACCGATCCGCTCTCGCTACCGTCCGACGACGCGGCGGTGATCCGGCTCGGGTCGGAGGCCCTGCGTGCGCTGTTCTTGTTCATGGCGGGATTTGCCATCGCCCACGGCGTACTGCGTCGCTTCGGTGCACAAACGACGTTTTCCGCCGCTTTCGGTCTGGCCTGCTACTTCTGCGGAGTGACTCTGGTGCTCGAGGTGGCGGCCAGCGCCACCAGCAACATCGCCATGGCGGACCCCTTTACCGCGCGGGCCTGGATCACGCTGGAGGAATCGAGAGAGACACTGACACCCGAGTTGCTGCAGTTGATGACGCTGCTGGATCCGCAGACCGGCCAGCTCCCGGCGGGGGTGGCCCTGCCGGCCGGCACCGGTCCCGAGGCCGTGGCGAAACTGCTGGAACTGCAGGGCCTGCTGGCAGAAAGCGCAGCGAGGCCGCTTTCGCTCGTGGCGGCAGGCATTCAGGTGGCCATGTCCGCCGCCATTTTCCTGTGGCTGCTCGTGGCCTGGTTTGCTTTCGGTGGACTGCAGGGTATTTCGCGATGGCGGGTGGCTGCTGCCAGCCTGCTGGCCGGGCTGGGTCTGGGAACAGGCTTGCTGCTCTACGTGCTCATGACCGCCGGAGCGACAGTCATGAATCTCTACAGGTCGGGCTCCCTGGGCTGAGCGCTACCGCACGGATGCCGCGCGTCACTGCCTGACCGTACAGCGCAGGTAGCGCAGGGTGGCCAACGGCTGCGGGCTGAGCGAGAGGGCATGCAGCACAAATTCCGTGTTGGAGTTGACGAGCAGCGTGTAGTGGGTGTCGGCCTGCTGCCAGAGGAACGGGCCGGCCTCCGAAACTGCCTGCATCGGCAGCACGTCACCATCTAGCGTCAACGCGTAGCGTCCGCTGCCATCGGCATCGAGCGCCTGCGGGGCCATGCGCAGGGTCAGGCTGCCAGCGTCGCTCCGGCACTCGCCGACCGTGTCGCAGACGCGCGTGCTGTCGCAGGCCAACACCCGCACGGCCCCCTCGGCCGAGGCACCAGCGGGCGCCAGCGTCAGCAGCGCGACGAGCATTAATGGCGGGTGCGGCAGAGCGCGCGCATTCATGGGGTATTTCCTCGGCTCGGGGATCACTTTTCCAGTCCAGCGACTTTACCCACGCGGCGGCGGCAGCAGCAACGTCAACGCGGTAATTTGTGGCAGCCGCTGGCGTTCTGCCGCGGAGGATGGCGGAGCGCCCGCCGTTGCTGTCACCATCGACACATGCCTCGGTCCTTTCGCCCAGTCCTGCCCCTGCTCGCCGGCATCCTGCTTCTGCTGTTGGCCGTTACCGCCCGCGAGCCGCTGCTCCGGGTGGGCGCATCACTGGCCCTGCGCAGTAGCGGACTTGCTGTCACGAGTCTGCAGGGTCTGCGGTTTTCCGCTGGGCAGCTGCGGCTGCAGAGCGTGACGCTGGCGCTCGACACCGGCCCGCAGCTGCAGCTTACGGAGCTGACCCTTGGATTGCGTATCCGGCTGCCGTTCGGGCCGGTCGAGGCAGGGGCCGTCAGCGTCGGGTCGCTGGTCGTGCTCGCCGGCCCCGCGGGAGGGACACTGGCTGACGCGCAGATGCCGGGTCAGCCCGCCGCCTTGCTCGCCGCTGTGCAGGAATACGCCCTGGGTGACACCACCGGCCTGCTCGCCAGGCTGCGCGAGCTTCCCCTCGAGGAGCTGCAGATCGCCTCCCTGACCCTGCCGCTACCGCTGCCGGCTCTGTCGCTTTCCCTGCAGGCCCGCGCCGGTGACTGGCATCTGGAGGCCAGCGACGGCGCACGGCAGCTGCTCGCGCATTTCGCACAGGCAGCTGCCCTGGCCCCGGCCAGACTCGAGGTCGCGCTGACAGCCAATCGCGCAGCGATCGGGGAGGCGTCCTTCACACTGACGCCTGGCGCTCAGCAGACTGCGCTGGAGGGCAGCGGTCTGCTTCAGCTCGAGGCCCTGACGCGGCTGCTGGCCATGCCGGCGGACGCATCGGCACCGACCTGGCGCGGCACCCTGGCCTGGACGCTGGTTGCCGGCCCGGCCACCTCCCCATCGGCCGCGCTGGTACCAGACGCGGTGGCACCGACGTTCACGCTGCAGTTGCGCGGCGATCCTGCCGTGAGTGTGGGGGGCGGCGCCGCGGACCCCCGGCAGGCAACGGTGCTGCAGCTGACGGGACCCGCAACGGTCACTCTCAACGGCGGCGCGGGGCCTGCCATTGCGGCTGCGGAACTGCCTCTGCAGCTTGCCGGCAGTGTCGGCGAGCAGGTCGCTCGACTGCAGGGTGCCCTGTCCCTGCGCGACTGCGGCCTCGACCGCTGCCTCCTCGGCTTCGACGGTACGACCGAATGGAACGGCATTGTGCTGGCCGGTGGTCTGGAGGCGGAAACCACGCTCCCTCACCCGCGTGATCAGCTCCGCTGGCGGGGCCGCTGGCGGCCGTTCGGTGCGGGCCCGGCGCTACAGCCGGTTGTGAGCGGTTACTACACCTTCGCGACCGGAGATGCCTATGCTGAACTGGAGTTACCTGCGGTCGTCTTCGGTGGTAGCGCCGGCACGCTACGTCAGCAACTCGGCACACCCGCCTTGCCGCTGGAGCTGGTCGCGGGGTCGGGGCACGTCAAGCTGGGCTTGCGCTGGCAACCCGGCGCAGCAGCACCAGCGGGTCGTCTGGTAGCGGCTGCCGAGGGACAGGTTACCCAGCTGGCGGGCGCCGTCGGTGAGTATCTCTTCAGTGGTCTGGATGCCACCGTGGCCGGGGACCCCTCGGCGGCCGGCGTGGCGGACCCCACGCCGTGGGCGCTTTCCCTTGCGCACCTCGACGCGGGTGTGCCGCTCGACAACCTGCAGCTGCGGGGCCGACTGGAACCGGCCAGCGGCCAGCTGCAGCTGGACCTGTTGAGCGCCGACCTGCTCGGCGGCCGGGTGCAGGCCGACGCCCTGCTGTTCGATCCCGATCGCGACCGCAATCCGCTGCCGCTGCACTTCAGCGGCCTGCAGCTCGAGCAGCTGCTGGGCTTGGTGCAGTACGAGGGCGTTGCGGCGAGCGGCGCCGTCAGTGGTGAGCTGCCGCTGGTGCTGACCAAAACTGGCGTCGAAATGGAGGGCGGTTCGCTGCGGGCGGACCCGCCTGGCGGCAGCATCCGCTACCTGGCCGGCAACACGGCAGAACCGAGTCTCGCCGTGGTCAACCGCGCGCTCAGCAACTATCAGTTCGACAGCCTGGTCAGCGACATCGACTATGCGCCCGGCGGCGACCTGGTGCTGGCCATGCGTCTCAAGGGCCGCAATCCCGACATGGATGGCGGTCAGCGTATCGACCTCAACCTGACCCTGACCGACAACATCCCCACACTGCTGCGCAGCCTGCAGTCGACGCGGGCCATCGAGGACTTTCTCCAGCAGCCTCTGCGCTGACGCGGCGGTCTTGCGCGAACGGGCTGCTTGGTCACGAGCCCGCTGGACCCGGCAGCGAGCCCACCGCTTCGTCGCGAGCGCCTCTGGGTCCGGCAGCGTGCGCGCCGCTTCATCTGGTATTCAGCCCGCCCGCTGGATACTCTCGCCGAAACCCTGGGGTGCCGTGCCGATGAAACCATTTTTTGTGCTGCTTGCCTTGGTCGGATCTCTGAGTGGCTGCTCGCCAACCGTGCAACTGGCGGCGCCGTCCGAGCCCATCACCATCAATCTGAATGTCAGGATCGAGCATGAAATCCGCGTCAAGGTCGACAAGGAACTGGACGACGTGTTTGCGCAGAATGCCGATCTGTTTTGATGCCGAGAGGAGCCGTACGAGGATGAACCGCATGAAAATCTTCGCCGTGTTGTTGAGCCTGCTGTTCGGACTTGGCCTGCCAGCACTTGCGCTGGCGCTGACGCTGGATGAGGCCAAGGCACAGGGCCTGGTCGGCGAAAGAGCCGATGGCTTCGTGGCAGCGGTGGCGGCGTCTCCGGCGCCGGACGTGCAGGGGCTGGTGGAGGCCACCAACGACGGGCGGCGCAAGGTGTATGCCGAGCTGGCCGAGCGCAATGGCATCACGCCGCAGGCGGTGGCTACCTTGTCGGCCGAAAAACTGCGCGGCGCCGCAGCGCCCGGCGAGTACCTGCAGAATGCAGCAGGGCAGTGGCAGCGCAAGTGAGCCGGTTGGCAGCCACCGAGCGCAACTGCCGACCGGCAGACGGGGAGCCCCGCCGTGGTGAAACGCCGGCCGGCACGGAGCGGGCAGCCCGCGTTCAGTGGGTCAGCGCATAGACGGCGAAGTTGACGCCGAGCCTGATCGAGAGATTGGCTTCGAACTGGGGGTAACCGGGGTCGTCGGCGCGCTGCCAGCCATCGGCAATGTCGTTGTTGAAGGCAATCATCACCATCACCCGACCCGCATCGTCGAGCACTGCTCGCCAGTGCGGCGTCTCGCCGTCGCCACGGTAGCCGCGCGGCAGGTATTGCCAGGTGGGAATCTGGCGCTTGTCATCGAGGTCGAAGGGGTGGTGGAAGATCGGATGATCGTCCGGCAGTTCCACCACACTGCGGTCGGGAAAGACACGCTGCAGGGTCTGCTGGAAGCCCTGCCATTCGTCGGTGCCGTAAAAACTGTCGCAGAGCAGGAAGCCGCCTTTCAGCAGGTACTCGCGTAGCTGCAACGCCTGGTAATCGGTGAGGTTCCACGCACCGACGATCCCGGCGATCAGGAACGGCCAGTGGCCGGCATCACCGGCATCATCGAGGTTGACCGGCTGCTCAACCGCGCGCACGTTCAAGGTGGTCAAACGCCCCAGCAAGCGTGCAAAAGTGCGGTCGCCCTCCGGATAGTCCACGCTCCAGGCCGTGCCGCCGCGCCGCCAGTCACCGCGCCCGCTGCCGAAGGGGCCACGCGCGTACTGCGGGTACATGAGTCGACCCACCACGAATTCCGCCGGCAGGGAGGCCGCGGGCGGAGCGGCGGTGCGGCCGCCGTAGTAATCCTCCATGCTCGGATATTCACGCCACGGCTGCTGGGCCTGCACGGCAGCAACGGCCAGCAGCAGGAAGGTTGTGAGCAGAGCAACGCCGAAACGCAGTAGGGGACGCATGGGCTGCCGATGACGGACTCTTCGGGCGGGTTGTACCTGCAGTGTACGGGCAGCGGGGCGCCCTGCAGAAGCGTGGCGTGGCGGAGCGCCGATGGTATCGTGGCGTGGCAGCACGTCCCGGCTGCGCAATCAGCCTGAGGAGGTCGTTCAACTGCCATGTGTGGCCGCTACGTGGAACCCGATGCCGCCGACTTGGAGCGCTTCTGGCTCATCGACCGACGCAACTGGGTGCCCTTCGGGCCTACCCGCTTCAACGTAGCGCCCACCATGCAGGTACCGATCGTGGTCAGGCACGCCAGCGGCAGCAGCGAGCTACGCGGTGCGCGCTGGGGGCTGATACCACGCTGGTGGCAGAAGAGCACGCTGCCGACATTGTCGTTCAACGCCCGCTCCGAAGAAGCAGCGGGCAAGCCGCTATGGTCGGAAAGTCTGCAGCACTTTCGCTGCCTGTTGCCTGTGCGCGGTTGGTACGAATGGAATGAGCGTGAGCAGACGCGCAGCGACCGCGGCAAGCGCAGCTTCCAACCTTATTTTCTTTCCTGCCCTGGCGAGCCCGTGGTGGCGTTTGCCGGGCTATGGTCGGTCTGGCAGCGGGCGGGGGCCGAGCCCGTGGTGTCTTGCGCGCTGCTCACGCGCGACGCTGCCCCCGCCATCGCCGCGATCCACCATCGCATGCCCGTGGTGCTGCACCCCGATCTCTTCGAGGATTGGCTGGCTCCGGGCCACGGAACCGAGCGGGCGATGGCGCTTATCCGGCAGGCCCGGCAGGACCTGCAGGGACATCCGGTGAGCACCCGCGTGAACAGCGTAAGGAACGAAGGGCCCGATTTGATCAGTGCCCTGGCGTTGCCGCAGCAACCCGCACTGTTCTGAATGGCAGCCGCCGGTCGCGTCACACGTCCAGATTGGCCACCAGCAGGGCATTGCTCTCGATGAATTCACGGCGCGGCTCCACCGCATCGCCCATCAAGGTGCTGAACAGCTGGTCAGCGGCCATGGCGTCGTCGATGGTGACGCGCAGCATGCGGCGGAAGTTGGGGTCCATCGTGGTCTCCCACAATTGCTCCGGGTTCATTTCGCCGAGACCCTTGTAGCGTTGCAGGTAGTGGCCCTTCATGGCGTCACTGGTCAGCCAGGTCAGCGCTTCGCGGAAATTCTGCACGGCGTGGCTTTTTTCGCCGCGCTTCACCACGGCACCGGGCTCACAGAGGCCGCGCAGTGTGGCGCCGACCCGGGCTATTTCCCGGTATTCATGTGACTTGAAGAACTCGGTGCCGAGGGCAACCTTGCGGGTGTTGCCGTGCACGGTGGAAGTGATCTCCGGCAAGTGCAGATTTTCTTCGTCATGCTTCACGGCGATGCTGTACTCGGCGCCGCCGCTGGCCCGCTCGCCAACGGCTTTGGCGAGCGCTGCGGTCCATTGCCCCACCACGCTGAGATCAGCCAGTTGCTCGGGCGTCAGCGGGTCTAGGTTCAACAGGGCGTCCAGCACGTCACTCGGGTACTGGCGCGAAAAACGGTTTATCTGGGCCTGCACATTGCGGTAGTCGCGCACCAGTGACTCGAGTGCTGCGCCGCTGATCGGCGGGGCGTCGGCGTTCACCTGCAGACTGGCGTCCTCCAGCGCGGCCTGGGTCTGGTACTGGGCCAGTTCGTCATCGTCCTTGAGGTACTGTTCCTGCTTGCCCTTGCGAATCTTGTAGAGCGGCGGCTGGGCAATGTAGACGTGGCCTCTTTCCACCAACTGGCGCATCTGCCTGAAAAAGAAGGTGAGCAGCAGCGTGCGGATGTGCGAACCGTCTACGTCGGCGTCGGTCATGATGATGATGCTGTGGTAGCGGAGGTTGTCGGGGTTGAATTCCTCGTTGCCGATGCCGCAGCCGAGCGCCTTGATCAGCGTGCCGACCTCGGCGGAGCTCAACATCTTGTCGAAGCGGGCTTTTTCCACGTTGAGGATCTTGCCCTTGAGCGGCAGGATCGCCTGGTTCTTGCGGTTGCGGCCCTGCTTGGCGGAGCCTCCGGCAGAGTCGCCCTCCACGATGTAGAGTTCTGACAACGCCGGATCCTTTTCCTGGCAGTCCGCCAGTTTGCCCGGCAGGCCAGCCACATCGAGCGCGCCCTTGCGGCGCGTCATCTCGCGGGCTTTGCGCGCCGCTTCCCGCGCGCGGGCTGCGTCGATCATCTTGTTGACAATGCTGCGGGCTTCCGCCGGATTTTCCAGCAGGAAGTCATTGAACAGGCGGCCCATCTCCTGTTCGACCACGGTCTTGACCTCGCTGGAGACCAGCTTGTCCTTGGTCTGCGAACTGAACTTCGGATCCCGCACCTTGACGGCTACGATGGCCGTCAGGCCTTCGCGGGCATCGTCGCCCGACGTCTGCACATCCTTGCCTTTCTTTGAGTCGATTTCCTTGTCGATGTAACTCTTCAGCACGCGGGTGAGGGCAGCGCGAAAACCTGCCAAGTGGGTGCCGCCATCACGCTGCGGAATATTGTTGGTGTAGCAGTAGACGTTTTCCTGATAGCCGTCGTTCCACTGCACGGCGATTTCCATGCCGATTCCCTCGGCCTCCGTGGCGAAGTGGAAGATCTTGTTGATCGGCGTGCGGTTGGTGTTGAGGTAGGCCACGAAGGCCTGCAGTCCGCCCTCGTACTGGAAGACCTCCACCTTGTCGCTGCGCTCATCGGTGAGCTCGATACGGATCCCGGCGTTCAGAAACGCCAGCTCGCGCAGCTTCTTGGCAAGGATGTCGTAGACGAACGTGATGTTGGTGAAGGTTTCCGCCGAGGGTTTGAAATGGCAGGTGGTCCCGGTGCGTTCGCCTGCGTCACCGACGACCCGCAGCGGGGCCTGTGGCACACCGTGGTGGTAAACCTGCTCGTGGATCTTGCCGGCGCGGTAAATGGTGAGCTTCAGGTAGGAGGAGAGGGCATTGACCACGGAGGCGCCCACGCCGTGCAGGCCACCGGACACCTTGTAATTGTCTCCGCCGAATTTCCCGCCGGCATGCAGCACGGTCATGATCACTTCGGCAGCAGACACGCCCTCTTCGTGCATCTCGGTGGGAATGCCGCGGCCGTTGTCCTCCACACTGATGCTTTCGTCGCTGTGTATGGTGATTTTGACCACATCGCAGTAACCAGCCAGCGCTTCGTCGATGGCGTTATCGACGATTTCGAACACCATGTGGTGCAAACCGCTGCCGTCATCGGTATCTCCGATGTACATGCCGGGTCGCTTGCGAACCGCATCCAGGCCTTTCAGCACCTTGATGCTGGAGGAATCGTAATTGTTGTTGTCCGCCATGTTGCGCACCCCTGGCTGGTAATGTGGTTTGCCGCGGCTATTGTAGTTAACTATCTGATTTTTAAGGGGTTGCCCCAAAATCAGTAGCTGCCCCTACAGTGGCACAATCTTACCATGTTTCACGTGGAACAACGCCAGCGGCAGGCCTCTGTTGTCAGCCTGGCGCTGGGCCTGTATCAGGAGCTGCTCCTGTTCGATGCAGGACATGAAAACCTGCGCTCCGAGGCTGGCCAGCAACTGGCAGACCTTGCTGCGGTGACCGGCATCCAGCTCTGCCGGCAAGTCATCCACCAAGAACAGGCAGCGTTCGTTCTGCTCCTCAATGAGCAGCCGGGCCTGCGCCACCTTCACCGCGCAGATCAGCAGTTTGAGCTGCCCGCGCGACAGCACGTCGGCGGCCGCCTGACCGCGGATGAGGAAGCGCAGGTCGGCCTTGTGGGGGCCAACCGTGGTAAAGCCATAGCGGCGATCCCGCTCCAACTGCCCCATCAAGAGAACCGCCAAGTCGGCGTCCTCATCCCAGCCCCGCTGGTAGTCGATGCGGAGCTCCTGGCCGCCGGGTGTGCCCACCAATGCCAACTGCTCGTCGATCAGTCGACGCAGGCGGGTCAGATAGCGCCCGCGGCTCGCGTCTACCTCGGTCGCCGCTATCGCCAGCTCGCGGGACCAGGGCTCGATCTCGCCGGCGCTGGCCTCAGACCGCAGCAGCGCGTTGCGTTGATCGAGCGCCTGACGGGCCCGGCGCCAAAATCCAAGAAAGCTGTGTTCCACGTGAAACACTCCCCAGTCCAGCAGTTGGCGGCGCTCGCTGGGGCTTCCCTCCAACAACTGGAAGGTATCGGCATGAATCAACTGCAGCGGCAGAGTCCGCGACAGCTGCGCCAACCCCTCGGCCGGTTTGCCGGCCAGCTTGATGGTTTGCGGGCCCCGCAGGGGGCGCTGTAAACCCACCGTGACCCCGCTTGCTAGTTCGGCAAACACCACGGCCTCGCTGTGCTCGTAGCCGATCAGCGGCTTCTGCAGGTGGCTGCGGAAGGAGCGCCCGAGTCCCAGCAAATGGATGGCCTCCAGCAGGGTGGTCTTGCCACTGCCGTTGTCACCAAAAATGACATTGAAGCCGGGGACGGGGAGCAGGCTGGCGGTGTCGATGTTGCGGAGACCGCTGAGCGCCAGCCGATTGAGGAAGGGCATGGAAGCCGTTTTGGCGCGCCGACTACAGCCTCATCGGCATAACGACATACAGCGCTGCGCTGCCAGGTGCCGCCTGTATCAGTACGCTGCTGTTGGTGTCGGTGAGAGTGAATTGCACGGTCTCAGTAGACAGCACATTCAAGACATCAATCAGGTAGCTGACGTTGAAACCGATTTCCAAGGCCGCTGCCTGGTACTCCACACCCACCACATCCTCCGCCTCTTCTTGCTCGGGGTTGTTGGCGAGAATCTTCAGCTCGTCGTTGGCGAGCATGAGGCGGATACCGCGGAACTTCTCGTTGGAAAGGATCGCTGCCCGGCCCAGCGCCTGTTTGAGGCCATTGCGGTTGCCGACCATGACCTTGTCGCCACCCTTGGGCAACACCCGGTCATAGTCGGGGAACTTGCCGTCCACCAGCTTGGAGGTGAAGGTATAGTTTTCGGTGCTGGCGCGGATGTGGTTGCTGCCGATCACCAGCGTCACATCCTCTTCGCCCTCCGTCAGCAACCTCGCCAGTTCCTGCACACCTTTGCGCGGAATGATCACCTGATGTTTCGACGCCACACCCACCTGTACTCGTTCGGTATGCAGTGCGAGGCGGTGGCCGTCGGTGGCGACCGCGCGCAGGTAATCTGGCGTGATCTCCAGCAGCAGGCCGTTGAGGTAGTAGCGCACGTCCTGCTGCGCCATGGCAAAACCGGTGTTATCCAGCATGCTCCTGAGCGCCACGCGATTCACGGCAATTTCGAAGGAGCCCTTCGACTCCTCCACGGAGGGAAAGTCGGTAGCGGGCAGGGTGGCCAAGCTGAAGCGAGAGCGACCCACCTTGATGACGGCCTTGCCCTCTTCGGTGGAAAACTTGATGGTAGACCCCTCCGGCAAGGACTTGCAGATGTCCATCAATTTGCGGGCCGGCACGGTAATCTCGCCATCGCCCTTGCCGCCCTCTACGCCAACCCGACCGATCAACTCGACCTCGAGATCGGTCCCGGTTAAGGACAGGCGACCGTCGGCAAGCGCCAGCAACACGTTCGACAACACGGGCAGGGTCTGCCGTCGCTCGACCACTCCGGTGACAAGCTGCAACGGTTTGATCAAGGCTTCCCGGGAGATTTCGAATTGCATGGCTGCTCTCTTTATTCTCGTGAACGTTGGTCGTGCATGCCGGCAAGTACCGCGGATAACTCATGCGCCATCGGCGCCGATCAGGTGGGGGCCCAAGGGCCGCCGCATTGTGCCAGCCCTCACTCAGCTGGACAAGGAGCGAAGAAGATTTTGGTAGTCCTCCTCGATGCCGGAATCCGAGCGGCGCAGATCAGCAATCGTCCGGCAGGCATGCAATACCGTCGTGTGATCGCGTCCGCCGTAATGGGTGCCTATTTCCGGCAGGCTGTGGTTGGTGAGCTCCTTCGACAGACACATCGCCATCTGACGGGGTCGCGCCACCGACCGGTTCCGACGTTTGGAAATCATGTCGGCCATCTTGATCTTGTAGTACTCGGCCACCGTGCGCTGGATGTTGTCCACACTGATCAGCTTGCTCTGGATGGCCAGCAAATCCTTCAGCGCTTCTTTTATCAGGCCGATGGAAATGTCGGCACCGAGGAAGCGTGCGTGAGCGATCACTTTCTTCAGAGCCCCTTCCAGCTCTCGAACATTCGAGCGAAGCTTCTGCGCCATGAACATCGCGGCTTCCTCGGGCACCTGCACTTTCTCCTGCGTGGCCTTGTTCATCAGGATGGCAGCGCGGGTCTCGAGGTCGGGCGGCTCCACCGCCACCGACAGCCCCCAGCCGAAGCGCGATTTCAGCCGTTCTTCCAGCCCGTTGATCTCGCTGTGGTACTTGTCGCAGGTCATGATGATCTGCCGGCCACCCTCAAAAATGGCATTGAAGGTATGGAAGAACTCCTCCTGGGAGCGCTCCTTGTTGGCGAAGAACTGAATATCGTCGATCAATAGCGCATCCACCGAATGGTAGTAGCGCTTGAATTCGTTGATGGCATTCAGTTGCAGCGCCGACACCATGCTACCCACGAAGGTCTGCGAATGCAGGTAAACCACCTTGGCGGCAGGGTTCTTTTGCAGCAGATGATTACCGATGGCATGCATGAGATGGGTTTTGCCAAGGCCCACGCCTCCGTAAATGAAGAGCGGGTTGTAGGCTCCCCCGGGATTGCTGGCGACCTGGGCGGCCGCGGCGCGGGCGATCTGATTCGATTTGCCCTGCACAAAATTGGCAAAGGTGTAATTGGGGTTCAGTTCTCCGCGAAAGCTCAGCTTGCGGGAGCCAGCGCTCGAGCGCGGCAGCGCTCGCCGCTCGGCGGAGCCAGAGGCGACCGGGTCCGTGGTCTCCTGCAGTGCACGCTCCAGCAGATCTTCCTCCGGCGTTGCCAAGGACGACTGGTCGAACCCCCCGAAGGACTGCGGCTCACCGTCAGGCTCACTCGCGACTGCGGCCGGCACTGCTTCCAACACGGAGGTCGTCGGCGCCACGGAAGATCGCACCTCCAGCGATACCGCCGGAGCGAACACTGTCGAGTGCTGCTTCACCAGGGTCTCGATACGGGGGAGAAAATGCTCCTTGACCCACTCCTGCACGAAACGGTTGGGCGCCAACAGGCGGACAGCAGCGGCATCCCCCTCGGCCTGGATCGGCCGGATCCAGGTGTTGAACTGCTGGGCGGGAAGTTCGGATTGAAGGGTGGCTACGCACTTCTGCCAAAGGGTCATGCTCACGATCGGTCTTGCTCCCGCTTTTCTGTAGTTTTTGGTTTTCAGGGTGGGTTGGGGGTCGCAATGGTAGCGGGGCAGGGTAGAGTTATCCACAAACAGCAGCAAAAAATTGCCTCGGCAAGAATAAATTTTATTCTATTAATTTCAGATACTTACTTGGCTATGCCTGAATTTTGCCGGGCAAAAATCGCGCGGTGTGCTCCTGCAAAACGCTACAGCGGGCTGTGGACTATCTGTGGATAACTTGTGAACTACGCGCCACAGCGTCAGCAGCGCCTTCGACACCACCATCAATCAAATAGAATTGCGTGTCAGGGCCGAACTCTTTAGAATCCGCGCTCCTTTTTAAGACCTGACCGCTGAACGGGGCCTGCCATGAAACGTACCTTCCAACCGAGCATTATCAAGCGCAAGCGCACCCACGGTTTCCGCGCCCGCATGGCCACCAAGAAAGGTCGCCAGGTACTGGCCCGCCGTCGTGCCCGAGGCCGCGCCCGTCTCACGGCCTGAACTTCGCCCGCCCCGGCTGGCAGCCACTGACCAGCCGGATGTCGTCCGCCGGCTCGACCACCCGAGCGCCCTGCGGGAGTCCTCTGCCCCTGATGCAGTCGAGCAACGTGGGCCTACCTCAAAGCTTGTCATTCCATTTTCCGAAGGCCTCTCGACTCACCAAGGCCGCCGAATTCTCGCGGGTTTTTTCCGACAACTCGCTGAAGCTGCACTGCAAACCCTTTCTGCTGCTGGCCGCTAGAAACACCGGCAGCAACGCCAGACTCGGCCTCGTGATCTCACGCAAAAATGTCGGCTGTGCCGTGGCCCGCAATCGGATCAAGCGCCTGTGCCGCGAGGCGTTTCGCCACGACTGTGCGAGCCTGCCAGCGTTCGACATTGTCTTGCTGGCCAAGCCTGGCAGCAGCGGTGTCGACAATGCCCAGATCCTGCTCTTTCTCTCGCAGTTGTTTGGTAAGCTGCGCGCTGCCTCAAAGTCCCAGCCACCCGCACCAAGCCAAGCCTCTGCACCCGCCGATGACCGCCCCGTCTGACAACAAGTCCGATCGCATCGTCCAGCTCCTGCTGGCACTGCTCACCGGTTACCAGCGGTGGTTAAGCCCTTGGCTTGGCAGACAATGCCGGTTTCACCCGACCTGTTCCCAGTACGCCAAAGAGGTATTGCAGTACCACGGCGTGCTGCGAGGCGGTCTGCTGGTCGGCGCTCGACTCTGCCGGTGCCAGCCCTTCTGCCAGGGAGGCCTCGACCCGGCACCCACCCGCTTCAGTCTGCGGTCCCTCCTGAACCCTTCCTGCAACGACCAAGAACTTCCCAATGGATCACAAACGTAATTTGCTGCTCGCCGGCCTGGCGCTCGTCAGCTACCTGCTGCTGCTGGCCTGGAACAAAGACTACCCTGCCTCCGCGAGCACCGTGGCCTCAGCACCGGTGCCGGCCACCGTGCCAGCCACAGTCACCTCCACCGCTGCAGGGAGCGACCTTCCGCAAGTGCAGACCCCCGCCAGTTCCGCGGCCCCGCCGGCTTCCGCCTCCCGGCAGCTAATCACGGTAAGTACGCCGCTGCAGCGGTTCAGCATCGACCCCGTCGGCGGCGACATCGTTGCGCTGGCACTGCCCGCCTATCCGTCCTCACTGGACGCACCCGCCGATCCTTTCCAGCTCCTGCGCAGCAATGGCACTCTCTACATCGCCCAGAGTGGCTTGATCGGCGCCAACGGCCCCGACGCCGCCGGTACCGGTCGCCCGCTATACCAGTCCACAGAGTCTGCTTATGGTCTGGACAGCGGCGAGTTGCAGATCGATCTCACGCACACCACGGACAGCAACGTGTCCATCATCAAGCGATACACGGTGTCGGCCAACGACTACCTGATACGACTGCAGTATGTGGTCACCAACAACGGCAGCACCGCCTGGAGCACAAATCAGTTTGGACAGATCAAACGTGACGGCAGCAGCGATCCGAGCAGCGTGCAGAGCAGCGGCATGCAGCTCAATCACTTCCTGGGCGCCGCCATGACCATGCCGGACGACCCTTACGTGAAAGTCGACTTCGACGACATCGACGATGGCGAAGAGCCGGTCGTCATGCAGGGCGGTTGGATCGCGTTTTCCCAGCATTACTTCCTGAGCGCGTGGGTCCCGGCCGCCAGCGAACAGAATACCTTCAGCGTACGGCGCCACAACGACGGCACCTACCTCCTGGGCTTTGTAGGTCCCGAACAGACCGTCGCACCCGGCCAGACGCT
>CANGUU010000019.1 GCA_947457195.1 Gammaproteobacteria bacterium | reverse complement strand
GCCTGCCACAACACGTCTGTCGGCAGCAGCTGCTGCATGCTCCAGCCGAAGGAGCGGCGATTGATGACATCGATCAGCACATCCGCCATCAGCAGACCGAGCGGCAGGGCCAAGAGGCCGGCCAGCAAGCCCATCACGGTGGTCTGGAAAAGGATCATGCGGGCAGTTTCCTGCACCGTCATGCCAGAGGCACGCAGCAGGGCATAGTCACGCAGGCGCTGCAACTGCAGAGTGAGCAGCGCGCTGAGGATGCCGACGAAGGCGACACCGATCGCCAGCAGGCGGAGCACGTGCGTGATCGCAAAGGTGCGGTCGAAGATCTCGAGCGTGATGCGGCGGATGTCGGCATTGGCTGCCACACCGAACTGCCCGGCCGCCGCCTCCAACTCTGCACGCAGGGCACGGGCCACCGTCTCGGGCTCCACCGCTGCGGCGAGGTGGATGGCAAGACGCGCCGGTGCGGTGGCGGGCCAGGCCTGCTGCAGCAGCCGCGGATCGAGCGCGACGATGCCTCCTTCGGTCGAGTAATCGTAGAACACGCCAGCCACCCGCAGCGTCAATGGGCCAGCGGCCGCCTGCAGCGTCACGCGGTCGCCGAGCTGCAACCCTGCCTGCCAGGCCAGCGGCTCCGAGACCAGCAGGGCCTCGCCGCCGGAGACGTCGGCCAGACCCTCTGGTGCCAGCTCCTTGAGAAAAAGCCCACCGTCGCCCTCGCTGGCCTGCACGACGACGGAGCCCACACTGCTTTCGCTGCGCAGACGCCATTGCCGATCCTGCCGCAGCACGCCCGGCGTGGCCGCCACCTGCTCCGTGAGCGATGCAGGCAGCGGCGTGCCGGCCTGCAACGCCGTGACCAGCAGATCACCCTGCAGGCTTTGCTCCAGCCACAGCAGCACGGTGCCCCGGAAACTCGCCACCATCACGCCGACACCCACCGTGACCGACACCGCCACGGCCAGCGCAGCGACAGCCAGCGCAACCCGCGATCCACCGGCCTGCAGCATGGCGATGGCCAGCCGTTGGGTCTGGCGCAGCCAGCCGACCGGCAGCTGCAGCAGCAGCCGCAGCACCGCCTGCACCAGAGCTGGCACCAGCAGGCAAGCCCCACCCACCATGCAGGTGAGGGCAACGAAGCCGAGCAACAGTGAGCGCTCGGCCGGCCAGAGCAGGACCTGGCCCAGCGCCAGCGTCAGTACCCCATACGAGGCAAAACGCAGCGTTTGCTGCGGCGCGAGCAAGGGTGCCTGCCCCTCCTGCTGCAAGGTGATCGGCGGCACTTGTGCTGCGCGCCAGGCCGGCAGGGCACCGGCCAGCAGGGTCAGCAGCACGCCGCCGCCCCAGCCTTTCAGCAGCGCAGTCGGCTCGAACAGGAAGCGCGTGACGGTGAGGTTGAAGTAGAGGTCATCGATCGTACGTGTCACCAGCTTCACGAGGAATTGACCAAGACCAAGACCCAGCAGGACCCCGGCCGTGCTGGCCGCCAGCCCGAGCCAGAGCACTTCGTACAGCACGAGTCGCAGTAATTCGTGGCGACCGACACCGAGTCCGCGCAACACACCGAACGCCTGCTGCCGCTGCAGCACGGACAGATTGACCGTGTTGTAGATCAGCAGCGTCGCCACCAGCAGCGCCAGCAGACTCATGGCCAGCAGGTTGGTGCTGAAGGCACGGGTCATCTGGCTGAGGGCGTCGTAGCGATCACGCTGGGGAACCAGCGCCAGACCGGGCGGCAACCAGTCGTCCACGCGGCGGATTTCCGGCTCATCAAGCACGAGATCGATGCTGTCGAGTACGCCGAGCCGCCCGAGCAACTCCTGCGCCGTGGCGATGTCGGCGAGCAACACCTGATCGAGACCGCTGTCGTCGCCGGTATCGACCAGAGCGACCACGTCGAGGGCGAACTGCCCGGTCGGCGCTGTCACGGGCAGCGGATCACCGACCGCCAGTCCGAGACGCGCCGCCGTGGGTGCCGCCAATAGCACGGCCTGCCGGCTTGCCAAGGCCGCGATCGCCTGTCCGAGTCCCTGCGCGTCGGCGCCGAGGCCGGGTCGCTGGCGGCCGAGGCTGAGTTCGCTGAAGGGATCGAGCCCCAGCAACGTGAAGGTCTCGCGACCGACACGGACGCTGCCACTGACCGATGGCGCGCTGCGCCGCAGACCCAGCTCGCGGCGCAGGCCGGCGAACACCGTGTCCGGCACACCGGCAGAACCGCCGCTGATCCGGTGTGTGGTGTCGCCACTGATGGTGCCCACCGAAAGCGCGAAGGCGCGCTCCGCACTGCTGGTGGCCAGATCGACCGCGACCACCATCATCACGCCCAGCGCCACGCCCAGAAAACTCAACCAGGTTTGCCAGGGATGCTGGCGAGCAAAGCGCCAGGCGGTCCGCCGCAGCAGTGGCGCCAGCGCCTCACCAGGCGAGGTCACTGCCACGCTCCGTCAGTTTGCCGTCTTCGAGGGTGAGCAGGCGGTCGGCGGTGCGCGCCACGCTCAGACTGTGCGTGACCAGCAACGTGGTGCTGTGGGCGGCCTGCAGGCGCTCGCGCAGGAACTGCAGCATGACGGCGCCGGTGCGGGCATCGAGGTTGCCGGTCGGTTCGTCGGCCAGCACCAGTGCTGGTCGGTGCGCCAGCGCCCGCAGTATGGCGATGCGCTGCTGCTCGCCGCCGGACAGCTGGGGCGGATAGTGCCCGGCTTTGTCGGCAAGCCCCACGGCCTCCAGCAGCAGCCGGGCTTCGCGCAGGGCGGCGGCAGAACCGGCATCGTTCAACTCCAGCAGCAGCGCGATGTTCTCCAGCGCGGTGAGCGTGGGCAGCAGATTGAAACCCTGGTAGATGAAACCGATGTGGCGACGGCGAAAGCGTGTGCGCTGCCGTTCGTCGAGAGCGGTGAGGTCCTGACCAGCCACCCGTACGCGGCCGGCATCCGGCAGATCGATGCCGCTCAGCAGGTTCAGCAAGGTCGACTTGCCCGAGCCGCTGCGACCCAGCAGGGCGACGGTCTCGCCGGGTGCCAGCGTGAAGTCGACGGCATCGAGCACTGTCTGACAGGCCGCCCCCTGCACGTAGCGGCGCGTCAGACCCGTCACGTCGACGAATGGTTCATTCATGGCAAGCTCCGCCGGCCGCCGCCTCGGGGCAGGCAGGACGGCCGGCTTGCAAGATCGGCCGTCTCAGCGACGACCGGTGACCGGATTGGCGTAGTGATAGGGGATGTCGTAGACGGTCGGGAACATGGCAAAAACGAGAGAAGGCGGTGCATCCGGCGGCAGCTCCGTACTCGGCCCGGGCACGCGTGTGCTGGGCGCTGCAGTCCAGCCACCGGCGTAGGCGGCCCCCCAGGTGTTGTAGGCATGGGTTGCCAGGAACTTCCACCGGCCTTCCTCCTTGATCAACGTGTTGTGGTAGTACGCAGCACCCATGGAGGGACGGCCATTGAAACTCAGCTGCTGCAACATGCGGCTGCGTACCTCGGCACGCTGGCCGTCGGCCGCCAGCGTGATCAGCGGCTGCAGGTGCAGGTGGTTGCCGAGCCGTGACGGCTGCGGCCCCTCGGCGCCGAACACCGTGAACAGGAAGTCACGTACTCGCTCGCGGCCCCGGTAGATACCGCGCTGGGCAAGCTCCATGGACCCATCCACGGCGAACAGGTCGGCAAGGTCGTTCCAGAGATTCTTGTCGAGGTAGTAACCGTAGGCATTTTCCAGATTCTCGATTTCGTGATGATCCTTCAGACGGCCCACCAGCCGGGCCGTGCGCTCCAGGGCCTCGGCCACCGGCAGCTCCGGCGGCAGTGCGTCGACAGGGGTGAACAGCGTCGACTGCTGCGCACTGGGTGAGGGCGCGCCGTGGGCGGGGTAGTGTGTCTCGGCCCCGGTAACAGGATTGCGGTAATGGAAGGCCGGTACGTAGGCCTGCGGGTAGCTCGCGTAGACCTCGGTGGGCGGCGCATCGGGCGGCAGGTCGGCGAGCGGTCCCGGTACGGGTTCGGCAGCGGCGGTCCAACCCTTGTCGTAGGGAGTGATGAAGGTCGGGTAGTAGTGCAGCGCGGCGAATTTCCACACGCCGTCCTCCTTGACGAAGCGATTTTCGTACAGGCCTTCGTGCCACCAGCCCTGCCCGCCGAGCAGCCCGGTCATGCCCCACTCGCGGCTGCGCGCGCCGGCCGTGAGGCCGTCCGGGGCCACGCTGACGATGATCTGCAGCTGCATGTGGTCGAACAGCCAGCCATCCACCAGCCCCTGCTGTTCCCGGCTACGGCCAGCCATGGCCCCGAGGCTGCCAAAGTAGTCGCGGATCCTGGCCTTGCCACGGTAAACACCGCGCTGCGCAAATTCGACGGTGGCGTCGTTGGCGAACAAGTCGGCCACCTGGTCCCAGGCCGCGCGCTCCAGATAGAAACCGTAGCTGCGTATGAGGTTTTCCACGGCCTGCTCGTCGGCCAGTCGCTCGGCACGCCGAAGCAAGTCGGCTGCCATGGCCGGTGTAGCGGCCGTCGTGGCAACGGGCGTGACTGGCTGCTCCGGCAAACTCCAGACGAAGGCGTCGGCGCTGCTGCCAGGATTGTCGTAATGGAACGGCGCCACACAGGCGTCGGGAAAACCGCGGCAGGCCGGCGTATGGGGGGCATCGGCCGGATGCGCCAGCTGGCGTGGCTCGCGTGCCGGCGGGTTGGGGTCGCCACCCCAGCCCGTGCTGTAGCTGTCGGCGAAATCCGGCGTGTAGTCGAGCTCCCGGATTTTCCAGACACCGTCCTCCCGGGCATAAGTGACGTTGTAGATGCCCTCTGCCCACGTACCGGCGGCATCACCGTAGCGGCCGAGCATGGCCATGGCACGCCAGCGTCCGCGTGCACTGAGACCATCTGCACTCAAGTGCACGACCGGCTGCAGGTTGAGATGGTTGTACAGACGCCCATCGCCGAGCCCCACCTGCCCCGGCTCCACACCGCCCACGTTGCGGAACAAATGCTCGGTGATGCTGGCCTTGCCGATGAAGGTGCCGGCCGGATAGCGGGCGATGGCCGTGTCGCTGAACAGGGCGGCGGCATCGCTCCACAGCCCCTTGTCGACGTAGTAGCCATAGGCTTTCTGCAGGCGTTTGATCGCGCTCAGGTCCTCTGCGTAGCGCACTTCCAGCGCCAGCGCTGCGAGCCGCGTCTCGGCAGCGGCGGCCGATTCCTTCGCGACGGAGGCAGTCGGCGCAGCGCCGTCGCTGCCGGCAGGCTCACCACTGCAGGCGGCCAGCAGGGTGATGATCGACAGGGCAACAGACTTGTTCATGGCAGACGCCTCGGGGCTCGGTTTGGACAAGGACCGGAGTGCCACCGGGCGCTCCGGCTGGGGCACTCAGATCAGCAACTGTCCGTCGCTGACCGGCGCTGCCTCCGGGTAGGCGGCAAGACGCCCGGTGGGAATCGCCTCGGCGTAAGCGGGGTAGTTGCCCAAGGCCTCGTCGCGTCCGGTATCGAGCGGCGGTACGGCGCCCCACTGCCGCACCCAATCGGCAATGGCGGGGGATGCCGCCGGCAGGGACGCCAGCAGGGCGGCACCGGCCAGCACACCCGAACGCAGGCCGAACGCGCGCCGGGTGAGCAGCAGTTCCGTGGTCAGCGTCATACGATGCGATCCCCCCGCAGCGGCAGCTCCCAGGTCGGGAACCAGTTGGTGTGGGTGCCGCTGCGCAGGCGGAATGGCAGTTTGACCACGGCTACCGCACCCTCTTCCATTTTCATGGCATCGACGATGTGCAGCTCGCTGGTCATGTCGCTGTAATTGCCGGCGATGCCGAGCAGGTAGCCATCACCTTCGGCTCCGTCACGGGAGCGGGGTGCAAACATGCATTCCTGCAGCCCGTGCGTGTCGCCCACGAAAAAGGTCGACGCCTGACCGTTCTTTACATTCACGCGCTGGTACTCGTTGGTGACGCGACCGGCCATGTTGCCGCCGGTCTGCGTGTTGTAGGGACGCTCGGTGTTGCGGTTGCCGACGAAGCAGTACTGGTAATCCAGCGACAGGAACCGGTCATCCATGCGTGCCAGCGGCGAATTCGCCAGCGACACGACCTCCTCGGCGAAGAGATCGCTGCGCGAATTGAGGTCGAAGCTCCAGCGCTTGATGTGCGATGGCGTGGTTTCGCCGTCGGATACCGGCAGCTCCATGGTGATGCGGTTGCCGCGATCGGTGGCATTGAGGAAATGCAGGGTGTTGCGCGCGGGGCCGCGGAACCAGCGTATGTCCTTGGCCTCGCCGTCGCGCGGGATGACGGCAACCATGGTCTCCAGCGCCCCGTTCCACTCCCACATCGGCTCGCCACTTTTCAGGCGCGCGTCGCTGGTGGTGCGGGCCACCAGCGGTACCAGTATGTATTTCTGGGTGATGGCGATGTCGTGCATGATGCCGACGTAGGGCACCTTGAACCACCACTCGCGCTTCTTGCGACCATCGGCGCCGAACACGTAGACCGCCACGTCGTCGGTGAGGTCGCCCCTGGCCTGATACCCGTAGCAGATGAGGTCACCACTCACCGGATCGATCTTGGGATGTGCCGACATCGTGGTGGCCGTGTACTGGCCCTCGTAGTCGAAGCGGCCACGAATGGTTTCCAGCGTGTAAGGATCAATCTCGTAGGGCAGCGAGTCTTCCTTGTAGACCAGCATGTGGCCGGCGTGCCAGTAGATGTGGGTGTTGGCCGCGCTGCGATCGATGTTCGCCACGCTCGGATCGTCGGTGTAGTGGTTGCGATACACGCCCCACAGGCGCTTGCGGGCCGTCATTTCGGTCTTCAGGCGATCGGTCTTCACATAGCGCGAGCGAAAATCGACCGAGCCGTTCTGGAAGCGGAACAGGCTCACGTGGCCGTCGCCATTGAACCCGGTCGGCCATTCGTTGTTGGGCGGCCGGTACAGGAAATCGCACTGCACGCGATAGAAGTGCCCCTGCAAGTCGGCCGGAATCTCTCCCCAGACTTCGCAGTCGTGCACATCGGCTTCGAAGCGCGTGGGCGCGTTGAAGCCCGGTGGAAACATCGGATGCTTGCGGAAATCGACGGCCATGTGGCTGCCTCCTGAACTGGACTGCGGTGTAGGTCGGGTGCTGCGCGCTCGCTGTGCTTTCTGTAGTTCCTGCTGCGTTTACTGCTGGTGGGCTGGCGTGCCCGGCTTCAGCGGAAAGACGCTTTCACATAGGTACTGACGTCCAGCAACTGCTGCGGCGAAAACTGCGGAAACGCCGGCATATTGTTGCGACCAGCATTGATCACCAGCATCAGTTCGCTCACGCTGAGTGCCGTTGCCGTCAACGCCGCACCGCCACCGTGGCCGCCGGTACCCTGCTCACCGTGACAGGCCACGCAGCCATCGCGATAGAGCGTGGCCCCGCGCGCAAGGTCGGCCATGAGCGCCGCGTTGGCGGCCGGAGCCGGGGCTGCAGTTCCGGCAGCCGGCGCCACCGGACCAAGCGTGCCGCGCAGGGAAAACATCCAGATACTGTCGCCGCGCTTGGAGCCGGCGAAAGCCGCTCCGCCCGGGTGGACGACCACGTACTGCTCGCCTTCGTGCTCGAAGGTGGTGACAGCCGCCTGCACGCCAGCGTCGGTCATGAATTCCCAGAGCTGGTCGCCGCTTCGATTGTCGAGCGCCGTCAGGCGGCCGTCGTTGCGACCCACGAACAGCAGACCACCGGCCGTATTGACGATGCCGTTGTAGCAGATGTCGCGCCACTCACGCCGCCAGACCAGGCGGTTGGTGGTCAGGTCGAGGGCCGCGATGATGCCGCGGTCGTCGACCGGTGCCTGCGCGAAGCTTCCGCCCATGTAGACGACGTTGTCACCGGGCTCGCTCAGCGGATTCTGCACGCGGAACGTGGAGATGCGGTCGGTGGCGCAGACGTAGAGCTGCTGGCTTTGCGGGTCGTAGGCACTCGGTGGCCAGTTGGCGCCACCCATGGTGCCAGGCTTCATCGCCACCGGCTCGGTCCAGAACGGCGTGAAGAGACGACCCTGGTTGACCACGGTGGTACGCTCGGGGGCGATGTCGATTTCCTGCGGTACGATCGCGTCTCCGACCGGATAGGGCTGCGTGGCGGCCGTGGCCTGACGCGGCTCCTGGGGCACTGGTTTTTCCTCAATGCCGATGAGCGGCTCGCCGGTAACGCGGTCGAGAATGTAAGCCCAGCCGGTCTTGCCGACCTGCACGAGGCCCTTGCGGGGCACGCCTGCGTAGTCTGCGTCGAACAGCACCACCGGATTGGGTGAGTCGTAGTCCCAGATGTCGTGGTGTACCTGCTGGAAATGCCAGCGGTAAGCGCCGCTGGCGGCGTCGATGGCGACGATGGAATTGGTGAACAGGTTGTCGCCGCGGCGGGTTCCGCCGTGCAGATCGGGTCCGGGATTGCCGGTGGAAAAGTACAGCAGCTGCAACTCCGGATCGTAGGCCGGGGTCTGCCAGACGGGGGCACCGCCGTGCTGCCAGGCGTTGTTGTCCTGCGGCCAGCTGTCATGGCCCGGCTCGCCGGGACCCGGTACTGTATTGAAGGTCCACAGCAGCGCTCCGGTATCGGCATCGAAGGCCCGTACCTTGCCGCGCATGCCAAGCTCACCACCGGAAAAACCGGTCACCACGAAACCCTGGTCGCCGATCGAGTAGTAGAGCGGCGCCGAGGTGATGCTGAAGCCCTTGGTCCAGTCCTCGGCGGCCACGTCCCACAACGGCTCACCGGTGCGCTGGTCGAGCGCCTTCAAGCGCGCATCGATCTGGCCCATGAACACCTTGCCGTCACCGAGCGCCACACCACGACTGGTCCAGCCGACGGGGTTGCCGCTCTTGGGGTCGGGGTTGCCCTGGTACTCCCACAACATGCGGCCGGTTTTCACATCGAGTGCGAAGACGTTGTTCATGCCGTTGGGAATGTAGAGCGTGCCGGCGTAGTGGAGGATCTGCGCCTGCCCGGCGTTCTTGTTCTGGGCACCGGACCCCATGGGAGTCACCCACAGCGCCTTGAGTTCAGCCACATTGAAGCGATTGATCTGGCTGAGTGGCGAATAGCGCTGATTGTAGGTATTGCCGCCGTTGGTGATCCACTGCTCGGTGGGCAGCGCAGTGAGCTCGGCTGCAGAAAAAGCCGGTGCCGGCACGATGGGTTGCGCCAGCGTGGGCAGTACCAGCAGCGCAGCCAGCAAGCCGGAAAGCCGGGAAGTCAGCACGTTGCCTGGCATGGAGCCCCTCAGTGTCTGGTGGATGGCCGGCGTGGATCGCCGGTCCGGTATGGCGCCCGAGTGTAGCCCCTCGGGCGCACGCATAAAACCCTGCTGCCAGCGGGCAGGGCGCCAGCTCAAGCGGCCGCGCCACCGAGACAGAGTTGCAGGAACGCCGCGATGTCACCGAGCTCTTCCTGGCAGAGCTCGTGTCCCATCACGTAGGAGCGGAACTCCGGCGCCAGGCCGATGCGCTCGAGATGACGGCGGGCAGAACGCGCCATCTGGATGGGCACGATGGGGTCGGCGGTGCCGTGCAGGATGTTCACGGGCAAACCCGCCTGCGCGCGGTGCGGCTGCACGGAATAGGCCGTCGGGAAGTAGGTCGACAGCGCCAGCACGCCCGCCAGCGGTTGCGGGTAGGTCAGCGCTGCCTCGAAATTAACGGCACCGCCCTGCGAAAAACCAGCCAGCAGGATGCGGTAGCTCGGCACGCCACGGGCAATTTCCCGGTCGATGAGGGCGTGCACGCGCGCCGCGGAGTCCAGCAGCTGCTGGTGGTTGAACTGACGCTCCTCGCCGAAAGCCAGAATGTCGTACCAGGCTGGCATCACGTAGCCGTTGTTGACCGTGACCGGCAGACTGGGGGCATGCGGCAGCACGAAGCGGATGGCCAAGGACGCTGGCAGCCTGAGCGCGGGAATCACCGGCTCGAAATCGTGGCCATCGGCGCCCAGGCCGTGCAGCCAGAGCACACTGGCACGGGCAGGTCCCTGCAGGGGTTCGATTTCGACAGCGGGCAGCAGATCGGTCATGGCGGCGATTCGATGGGCAACGGCCGGGCATTCTAGCGGCGCGGCAGCGGGCGGGCCAACGCGCCGCCATTGCCGGGAAAGTCAAACCGCAACTTGGTGGCCGACGCAGCAAGCGGCTATAGTCCCATCCGCGTCGGGCTCGTTCTGCCCGTGACCGCAAAAAACATTTGGCCCACGGCAAGTCCGTGTCGCCCGCAAAAATCAGCTCGCACAGGGGAACCCTCATGTATCCACGGCGTCTTCACGTCACCCGGCTCCATTCACTCGCGCAGGCGATCGGTCTTGCCACACTCGTGGCCGCTTCCAGCCTCGCCGGCGCTGCCGAAGAGAGGCTGGAAGAGATCATGGTCACCGGCTCACGCATCCGCATGACGAGTGGCATGCAGACGCCAGTGCCGGTCACGACCATCACGGTCAGCGAGCTGGCAGAGTTCGAGCCGGAAAACACCATCACCGAGCAGCTCGACAGCCTGCCGCAGTTCATGCAGACCACCTCGGCGCAGCGCGGCGGCGTGATCAGTGGTACCTCCGGCAGTAGCGCCCTCAACATGCGCGGCCTCGGCGGCAACCGGACTCTGGTACTGCTGGACGGTCGCCGCGTGGTACCGAACGACCGCACCAACGTCGTCAACCCCGACATGTTCCCCACGGCCTTGATGCGCAACGTGGAAGTCGTGACCGGCGGTGCCTCGGCCGCCTACGGCGCCGACGCTCTGGCCGGCGTGGTGAACTTCGTACTGGACCGTGAATTCGAGGGCCTGAAGATGACGGCCTCCTCCGGCATCACTGACCGTCGCGACGGCGAAAACTGGAACGCCTCCATCGCCGGTGGCAAACAGTTCGGCGACAAGCTGCACCTGATCGGCTCGCTGGAAGGCCGGCGCATCCACCAGATCGACCGCGACATGAGCAAGGCCTCGCAGCAGTGGGACAGCTTCCAGCGCTGGGGCCACGTGACCAACCCTGCCTGGGTGAGTGCCACCGCAACGCCCAACATACCGCAGCGACTGACCCTGCCCGACGTGCACTCGGCCATCAGTTCGCCGACCGGCCTCATCACCGTCACCGGTTCTGCCCTCAATCGGTTGACCTTCACGCCCGACGGCAAGGAAGTCCGTCCCTTCGGCGCCGGCAACGTCACCAGCATCTCGGGCAACGGCAGCACGCAGTCGCAGTCCGGCGGAGCGGAGGCACTGATCGCCGATCTCTCCTTCAACGCCGGCCCCTTCGGTAACGAAGTACAGCAGGAATCGATGTTCCTGGGTTTCCAGTACGACGCGACGGATCGGCTGACCTTCAATGGCGACCTGATCATGGCCAACACCGAGTCGAACACCTACAACCAGCCCGGCATCCCGCACCTCGGCACCACCACCTGGCAGGCGACCATCTACCAGGAAAATCCCTTCCTGCCGCAGAGCGTGCGCGACGTGATGATCCGCGAGAACCGCTCGTCGATCATCGTCAGCAAGATGGGGCAGCCGGTGGGGGTCACCGACTTCGACAGCAACGAAAGCTTCCACAACCGCTTCGAGGTCGTCACCGGATCGGTGGGCTTCAAGTTCGATCTGAACGGCAACTGGGGCCTCAGCGGCTCCTACCAGAGCGGACAGACCGACCGCACGTCCATCATCTACAACGAAACCCGGCTCGACCGCCTGTTCCTCGCCATCGATGCGGTGCGCGACCCGGTGACCGGCAAGACCGTCTGCAACGTCAAGACCAAGAACCCGACCCCGGCCCAGCTGGCAGCGTCGGTAGCCGGCCGGACCTATGCGGGCCAGCAGCCCAACCCCATCACCCGTATTTCGCCGGTCGGCATGGACGGCGCCATTGAAGAGTGCGTGCCGCTCAACATCTTCGGCTACGGCCAGAACACGCGCGAGGCCATCGACTACGTCGAAGATGATCGTATCGCGCTGACGCATGTCGAACAGAACTTTGCCGAACTGGTGCTGGACGGCGAGCTCTACGAGGGCTGGGGCGCTGGTGCCATCTCGCTGGCCGCCGGTCTCACCTGGCGCGAAAGCTCCTTCTGGCAGAACTTCGTCACCAACTCCGGCGACCCGCTGGACGGACCGCCGCTGAATGCGCCGACGCTGGGCATCCGTGGCATTCCGGCCGGCTACTCGACGGCATCCACCAGCATGTTCATGTTTGGGGGTGTGCCGAACATCAGCGGTGAATACGACGTCACCGAATACTTCGCCGAAGTGAACGTGCCCGTGTGGAAACTCGACTCGGGCCAACAACTGGACTTCAACCTTGCTGGCCGCAGTTCCGACTACTCCCGCAGCGGCGAAATCGTCAGCTGGAAGGCTGGCCTCAGCCTGCAGGTGATCGAGGACCTGCGGCTGCGCGGCACGGTCTCGCGTGACGTACGTGAGCCGAGTTTTTCCGAGCTGTTCGACCTGCAGGGCACCGCCGGCACCATCAACGATCCGCTGCGCGGCGGGGCCAATACCCAGATCACGCTGGTCAACGGCGGCAACCCGGATCTCGCGCCCGAGGAGGCCGATACCACGACGATCGGCATGGTCTACCAGCCTTCCTTCGCCGCCTGGGCCGAAGGCCTGCAGCTGTCGCTCGACTGGTACAAGATCGACGTCGTGGGGCTGATCGGGTCGCTCGGCGCCCAGCGCATCGTCGACGACTGCGTGGGCGGTGCGGCATTCCTGTGCGACTACGTCGTGCGTGATCCTGCGCTCGGCAATCAGGTGACCCGCGTGGAAAACGTCTTCCTCAACATCAACGGTGCCGTGGTGGAGGGCGTGGACGCCGAGGCGGTCTACAGCACAGAACTCGATCTGCTCGGCAGCATGGACGAGCGCCTGAGCGTGCGCGCCCTGGTGGGTTACATGGGAGAAAACTCCCAGACCAACCGGGGTGCCGCCAAGCTGGAGCAGGCCGGCGGCCCGGGTCGCCCGACCTGGACCGGCACGGTGAGTGCCACCTACAACCTTGGCCCCTGGTCTGGCACGCTGCGCGGCAACTACTACGATTCCGTGCGGCTGAACAACACCTGGATCGAAGGACGTGACGTCGATGACAACACCACGGCGTCCAACACCACCTGGAACGCCGCGCTCGGCTACAGTGGAGAAACCGCCGGTGGCTCGACCTGGCGCGCCACCTTCAACATCACCAACCTGTTCGACCGCGAACCGCCGATCATTCCGAGCTTCAGCACCCGTTTCGGTACCCAGACGGTGAGCAACGAGTACGACGTGTTCGGTCGCCGCTATCAGGTGTCGGTCAACTACGATTTCTGATAGCGCCGGCGGCGCCATTGAGGCCCCATGAGTCCCTGGTTTCCTGCCCGCTGGCCCGCTGAGGATCCGGACCTGATCCAGCTGTACACGATGAACACGCCGGACGGCCAGCAGGTCAGCCTCTGCCTCGAAGAGATGGGGCTGGCCTACGAACCGCACACCATCAACATCCTGGAGAACGAGCAGTTCGATGCGGACTACCTGCGGCTCAGCCCCAACGGCAAGATTCCGGCACTGCTGGATCCACATGGGCCCGAAGACGAATCGGTGATACTCATGGAAAGCAGCATCATCCTGCAGTATCTCGCCGACAAGACCGGTGCCTTCTTTCCGCGCACCTATCGCGGGCGCCTGGAAGGTCAGCAGTGGCTGGCACTGCAGGCAAGCCAAATCGGGCCGATGTTCGGCGAGTTCGGTCATTTCCTACTGTTTGCCCGCGACAAGACCAGCGACAGCGCTGCGCTCGACCGCTACACCCGGGAGGCGCACCGGCTCCTGAAAGTGCTCGAGACGCGTCTGGCCGGACGCGACTTCATCCTCGAGCACCACAGCATCGTCGACATGGCAATCCTGCCGTGGGTAGAGGCGCTAGTGCACGTCTACAAGGCCGGCGACGCCCTGGAGATCAACAGCCTCAAACAGGTGCAGCGCTGGCGGGCTCGGCTGACCGAGCGGCCAGCCTGGCAGCGCGGCAAGGAGGTTGGCCGCCCGAGTTAGCCAGTCGCTCCGATCGGATCCCGCCCGAGTGCGGCTTTCCGCGGTTCCGCCCCGTACCCTTGCTCCTACGTCTTTTCACCCACTGGAAACGCCATGAACCCCACCACGCTGTTTTCCCCGCTGCATGCCGGCGATCTCGCTCTGCCCAACCGTATCGTGATGGCCCCGCTCACGCGGGCGCGCTCCGGTCCCAGCCGCATTCCCAACGCGCTGATGCTTGAGTACTACCGACAGCGGGCGTCGGCCGGGCTGATCCTCACGGAGGCGACCGTGGTGAGCCCACAGGGCATCGGCTACGCCGACACACCGGGCATCTGGTCCGACGAGCAGGTGGCGGGCTGGAAGTCCATCACCGCAGCCGTGCACGCAGCCGGTGGACGCATCGTCATGCAACTCTGGCATGTCGGCCGTATCTCGCATCCCCTGCTGCTGAACGGCGAACTTCCGGTGGCACCAAGCGCCATCGCGCCGCGCGGCAACGTCAGCCACCTGCGCCCGGAAACGCCATTCGTGGTACCGCGGGCGCTGCGCCGGGATGAGTTGCCGGGCATCGTCGCCGCCTTTCGCCGCGGCGCCGAGAATGCGCAGCGCGCCGGTTTCGACGGCGTCGAAATCCACGGCGCCAACGGCTACCTGCTCGACCAGTTCCTGCAGGCGCAGAGCAACCAGCGCACGGACGACTACGGCGGCAGTATCGAAAACCGGGCCCGGCTCATGCTGGAGGTCACCGATGCCGCCATTGCCGTCTGGGGCGCCGGCCGCGTCGGCATGCATCTGTCGCCGCGCGGGGATGCACACGACATGGGTGATCCGGACCGGCTCGGCACCTTCGGCTACGTGGCCAGCGAACTGGGCCGGCGCAAGCTGGCCTTCCTCTGCGTACGCGAAAAACGCGGCAGCGACAGCATTGGTCCGACGCTGCGGCAGCGCTTCGGCGGCGTCTACATCGCCAATGAAGGCTACGACCTGCAGAGCAGCTCTGCGGCGCTGGCGGCTGGCGAAGCCGATGCCATCGCCTTCGGCAAACTGTTCATCGCCAATCCGGATCTGCCGCGCCGCTTCCGCGAGGGCGCTGCACTCAACGCCTGGGACGCGGGCACGTTCTACGCGCCGGGAGCTGCCGGTTATACGGATTACCCGGCGCTCGCCTGAGCCAGCACAAAACCGGGCCTGCAGCCGGACCTGCAGTCTGCGCCGGCGCGCGCCTCCCCGCGGGGCGGCGGCGAGACCGGCCTCTACGGTGACCCGCGCGATTTTGTGGCAGGTCCACACCCGCCTGACTATGTTGAGTCTGCCAGCGCCACCCGGCGCTGGCGTCTGTCCAACGCAACCAAACGGAGTTTGTCATGCGTGAACTCAACACTCTGGAGCTGACAGCCGTCAGCGGCGGGGAAGTCACCCCGCTCATTACCGATCCCCAAAGCGAGCTGGGGGAAATGCTCAACGACATCCACGAGGCGTACATCAACTACCTCAACATGTACGTCTTCCCTTACATCTACTACTGCCTCTGAGAAAGGCCAGGGTGGCCCCGCCACCCTGGCACCTGCCGATGCCGCGCATTTCGGTCATCCTGCTCTTCCTTGGTTTTGCTGCGGCTCTGCTCGGTGGCGAGGCCTTCCTGCAGCCGCTGCTGGCGCGTGCCCTCGGCGATGCCTTTCTCGGCGAGAAGCTGGGGGCCACGGCGGTCTACGTGGCGGTACTGGGTCTGGTCGCGCCTGGTCTCGTCGCCGCCTCGCGCGGCGGCGGCCAGCGGCTGGCCGGTGCGGCACTGGCCCTGCTGGTCGGGCTGCCCCTCGGTCTGCTCGATTTCGCGCTGACCGGCGTGGAGGTCTGGGGTCTGGCACAGGTCTCCCCCACGCAGGCCGCCCGGCTGTGGGACTTCGCGGAAGCCCCCGTGCGCTGGGGACCGGACAACAGCATCCTCGGGCTGCAGGCCGGTCCGCTGCGAATCGCCCTGTTTCTGCTGGTGCAGGTCGTACTCGGACCGGCGACGGAAGAGGCGGTCTTTCGCGGCCTCATCTTCCCCCGCCTGCACGCGCGCTTCGGCCTCGGGCTGGCCAACCTGCTCACTGCCTGCCTGTTCACCGTGCTGCACCCTGTCAATCAGTACCTGTCGACCTGCGTATTTTCGCTGCTCACCACGCTGTGGCTGGCGCGGCGCGGCCGGCTGACGGAAGTGATCGTTCTGCATGGCACGGTCAACCTGCTGCTGTGGCTCGGGACCGGTCTCGGCGCCGGTGCCTACCTGAAGTCCCGTGATCCGGCCACGCTCGCTGCCGTTGCCTCGTGGGGGCCCATGGTGCTGATCGTCGTCCTGCTGTTGCCTGCGCTGTGGCTGCTGATCACGAGGCTCAGACCGCCTGTTGCAGCAGCCACTGCTTGAGCTGGGTCAGGGTCAGCGCACCGGACACGCGCGCGACTTCGCGGCCTGTGCGGAACAGGAGCAGCGTGGGGATGGACTGGATGTCCCAGAGTCGGGCGAGCTCCTGGTGCTGCTCCGTGTCGAGCTTGGCGAAGCGCAGCCGCGGTTCCAGCTGGAGAGCCGCCGCCTCGAACACCGGGGCAAAATTCCGGCACGGGCCGCACCACGGCGCCCAGCAGTCCACCAGCAGGGGAATGCTGGTGTTACGCAGCAGGGCAGCGACGTTGTTGTCGTCGATGACCAGCGGCTGCCCGGCGAACAGGGCGCCCTTGCAACGGCCGCACTTCGGGTGATCCCCCAGGCGCTCGGGAGGCAGGCGGTTGGCGGCAGTGCAGGTCGGGCAGGTCACAGTAATCGGGCTCATGGCGGTGCCTCGCGGAGAATCGTGGGTCTATGATAGTTTGCCGCCCCCGGTGGCCGTCCCTGCGGCCGATCAAACCCAGCGCACTCCGTGCCCGCACAGGTCAGCCTCATGACAGCCAGCATCTTCATCGACGGCGAAGCCGGCACCACCGGTCTGCAGATTCGCGAGCGACTGGCCGGCCGTCGCGACCTCAGACTGCTTTCGCTGCCGGATGCGCAGCGCAAGGATCCCGCCGCCCGCGCCGAACGGCTGAACGCTGCCGATATTGCCATTCTCTGCCTGCCCGACGAGGCGGCTCGTGAGAGCGTAGCGCTCATCGGCAATCCATCGACGCGGGTGATCGATGCCTCGACCGCGTTCCGCGTGGCCGAGGGCTGGACCTACGGCTTCGCCGAAATGGACAGGGCACAGAGCGGCGCGATAGCCGCCGCCAGCCGCGTGTCCAATCCAGGCTGCTGGCCGCAGGGCGTCATCGCCGCGCTGCGCCCGTTGATCGCGGCTGGCCTGCTGCCGGCCGGGTTTCCCGTGACCGTCAACGGAATCTCCGGCTACTCCGGGGGTGGCAAGGCGATGATCGCCGACTACGAGGCCAAGGCCGCTCCGCCGGAATTCCTGCCCTACGGGCTCGGTTTCAATCACAAGCATCTGCCGGAAATGCAGCGCTACGCCGGACTGGCCGTAGCGCCGCTGTTCGTGCCGGCCGTTGGCAACTTTGCCCAGGGCATGCTCACCTGCGTGCCGCTGCCCTTGGGCGGGCTGGCCAAGCCCCCCAGCGCGGGGGACCTTCATGCGGCGTTGGCCGACCATTTTGCTGCCATTCCGCATAGCTTCGTGCAAGTGGCCCCGCTCGAAACCCGGGAGCGCAGCGACGCCCTCGACCCGCAGTCGCACAACGGCAGCAACCGCCTGCGTCTGCATGTGTTCGCCAACGAAGCGCGGGGGCAGGCCTTGCTGGTGGCCGTGTACGACAACCTCGGCAAGGGCGCCTCCGGTGCCGCGGTACAAAACCTCAACCTCATGCTCGGCATCGATCCGCGCACGGGCCTCTAGGCAGGTCACGCTGGCAGCCTCCGCGGCGGCCGGCTTTGCTGACCGACCCCGCAAGGAACTGCGATGCCAAATCCGGCCTTCCCCATCCACGACGTGCTGCCTGCCGTGCTGCAGGCGCTCGACAAAGGGACACGGCTGGTGCTGGAAGCACCGCCCGGCGCCGGTAAGACCACGCAGGTACCGTTGGCGCTGCTGCAGCAGCCCTGGTGCAGCGGCAAAAAAACACTGCTCCTGGAGCCGCGCCGCGTAGCCGCACGGGCGGCAGCGGCATTCATGGCGCGCCAACTGGGCGAGAGCGTGGGCGACACGGTGGGTTACCGCATCCGTTTCGACAACAAGGTATCGGCCCGCACCCGCGTGGAAGTGGTCACCGAGGGCATCCTGACCCGCATGATCCAGGATGACCCGGCGCTGGAAGGCGTGGGCGCCCTGCTGTTCGACGAATTCCACGAGCGCCATCTGGCCAGCGACCTCGGCCTGGCGCTGGCGCTGGATGTGCAGGAAAGCCTGCGACCCGACCTGCGCCTGCTGGTGATGTCGGCCACGCTCGACGGCGAGCGACTGGCCCGCCTGCTCGGCGCCGAGCGCATCAGCAGTGCAGGGCGCAGCTACCCGGTACAACTGCAGTACCTGCCCCCCGAGCGCGATGAAGCGCTGGCCCAGCAGGTCCGGCGCTGCCTCACCCAGGCGCTGGAGCAGCACGCCGGCGATGTGCTGGTGTTCCTGCCGGGACAGCGCGAGATCAACGACGTGGCGCGGCTGCTGGAACGCGATCCCTTCCGCGCCTGTCAGGTGCTGCCGCTGTACGGCGAAATGCCGGTGGAGCAGCAGGCGGCCGCGCTGCAACCAGCCGCAGACGGCCGACGGCGGCTGGTGCTGGCCACCAATCTGGCAGAATCCTCCGTAACGCTGCCCGGCGTGCGCGTGGTAATCGACTCGGGGCTGGCGCGGGAGCCACGCTTCGATGCCCAGTCGGGTTTTTCGCGACTGGAGACGGTGTGGATTTCACAGGCCTCCGCCGATCAGCGCTGCGGCCGTGCCGGCCGCGTGGCGGAGGGCTGGTGTTACCGACTGTGGTCGCGCACGCAGCGGCTGGAGGTGTCGCGCACGCCGGAGATCAGCTGTGTCGATCTCGCTGGCCTGGCCCTGGAACTGGCGGCCTGGGGCAGCAGCGCGCTGCGCTTCCTCGACCCACCACCGGCCGGTCCGCTCGCGGCCGCGCGCGACCTGCTGAAGGCCCTCGGAGCCCTCGACAGCGCCGCCCGGCTGACCCCCCTGGGTCGGCGCATGCTCAGCCTCGGTACCCACCCGCGACTGGCCGCCATGCTGCTCGGTAGCCAGGGCGTCGCCGAGGTCGCCATCGCCTGCGACCTGGTGGCCCTCATCGAGGCGCGTGATCCGCTGATCGGCTACCGCGGTGACGACTGGGCCCGTCGCTGGCAGGTGCTGGCCGACCGCCGCCAGCCACGCGCCGGTCGCAGTGCTGCCGCTGCTGCCCGCAGCGACGGTGACTCGGGGGGCGGTGCGGGGGCCGGGGTCTCGCGCTCGGCACTGCAGGCCATCGAACAAAGCGCCGCGAAATGGCGGCAGCGGCTCGCGCTGCCGGGGCCTCCACCCGCCGACTACCCGGCGCGCGCCCTGGGCGAGGTGCTGGTGCACGCCTACCCCGATCGCATCGCTCGCGTGCACGCCGGCGATCGCCAGCGCTACCAGCTGAGCTCCGGTCGCACGGTGCGCCTCGCCGACGACAGCGCCCTGCTCGGCGAGCCCTGGTTGGTGGCCAGTGAACTGCGTTACGAAAGCAAGGACAGCCTGATCCTGCGCGCGGCACCGGTGGACGAACAGCGGCTGCGCGAGGACTTCGCCGACCGCTTCACCGAGACGGATGTGGTGCGCTGGGACGCAGTCGCCAGAGCGCTGGTGGCCCGCCGTGAAAGCCGCTTCGACCAGATCCTGCTCGACGCGCGCCCGGCCGGGCGACCCGATCCACAACGGGCCGCAGCAGCCCTGTGCGAAGCCGTGGCCGGCAGTGGTCTGCAATCGCTGCCGTGGAGCGAGGCCCTGCAGCAGTGGCGTGCCCGCGTGCGCTGCCTGCGTGTCTGGCTACCGGAACTGGGGCTGCCCGACCTTGGTGACGAGGCGCTGCTCACCAGTCTCCCGCAGTGGCTACAGCCCGCCTTCCTCGGCAAGACACGGCTCGATGCCCTCAGTGCGGACGAACTGACGGAGGCGCTGAAGGCGGACGTCGACTGGGCCACCCGGCAGCGCATCGACCAACTGGCGCCGGTGCGCATCACGGTGCCCTCCGGTCTCGAACGCGCCATCCACTATGAGGCTGGGGCGCCGCCGGTACTGGCTGTCAAGCTGCAGGAGTTGTTCGGGCTCGCGGAGACACCGCGCATCGCCGGCGGCAAGGTGCCGCTGACCCTGCATCTGTTATCGCCAGGCGGCAAGCCGCTGCAGATCACGCAGGACCTGCGGAGCTTCTGGGAACGTACCTACCCGGAGGTGCGGCGGGAGATGAAAGGGCGCTATCCGCGCCACCCTTGGCCGGACGATCCCTGGCAGGCCACCGCCACCCACCGTGCCAAACCGCGCGGCACCTGAACCGCCGGCAGCGTATACTCGCGGAACCTGACGAGGAGGTTGCCATGCCAGTACGTTTCGCTCTGTTCTGCCTGCTTAACGCCCTGCTTCTTAGCCGCGGGGCCACCGCCGACCCCGCGATCTTCCGCGACGAGCGGCTGACCGTCGGTGCCGCTGCGGTAATCGGTGAAAAGTCCTCGCAGTATTACCGCGACATCGTGCTGGCCACCGACGCCAGCGGCCGACTGCAGGTGGTATCGGCAGTGGCGCGGCCGCTGGTGATGGTGGACAGCGTCAACGCCACGGTGATTGAGGGCGGCGCCACGCGCAGCGCCACGCTGCGTATCCGCGGCAACAAGAGCGTACCCTGCGTCTCGCTGGAGGAAGCAGCGGTCTCGCGCAAGGACACGGTTTTCACCGTGGTGCTTGCCGAAACGCTGCTGCCGGCCGGTCAGCCATGCATCCAGGTCCTTGCGCCGTTCGAGCTGGACCTGCCGCTGGACATCGGCGGCCTCGCGCCGGGGCGCTATCAGGTGCTGGTCAATGGCCGCGAGAGCAGCTTCCAGCTGACCACCGGGGGCAGCCGCTAGGGCAGCGCTGGAGAGCCCGTGGTGGCGTCGAGGTCACGCACCTCGCCGTCGAGGTAGTACCACTGGCCCTGATGCCGCTGGAACACCGCCCGTTCGTGGTGCAGGTGCGCCTTGCCGGCGGGGTCCGTGAAGTACGCCTTGAATTCCACCCGCGCCCTGTCGCCTTTCTGCTCGGCAAACACGATGTCGAGCCCTGTCCAGCGGAAGCTGTCGTTGGTCAGATCGAGCGGATTCACCCGGCTCGCCGTGGCCGGGTGCCAGGTGCGCAGCAGGAAGTCACGGTAGGTGCCGGCGCCGCAGGCATAGGCACAGTAGCGTGCCCGCACCAGCGCCCGCGCCGACTTCGGCCGCGACTGCAGCAGCAGGAAGGGCTCACAGCAGTCGGCGAAGCGCTTGCCCGAACCGCAACGGCATGGCGAATGGCTCATGGAGGTTTTGCCTGTCGGAAGGAGCGGCGATTGTTGGAACGGCCCGCGGGCTTGTCAAGGCAGCTGTCCCCGGCCGGCAGCGCGCCGGCTCAGGGCTTTTCCGCGCGCAGTTTCTCGATGAGTGCCGCCGTGTCCGGATGCTGGTCACCCCCGGCGCCGCGACCGAACAGCCCGGCGCGGCCGAGCGCGGCATCGAGGGCGGTCTTGCCGTTGCTGTCCGTGTGGTCGAGGTCGGCACCGTGCTCCGCCAGCAGCTCTACGACGCTGTTCCAGCCGTTGGTGGCGGCACCAAACAGGGCCGTCTGGCCGAACGATTCGGCGGCATCGACCGCGGCACCGGCTTCCAGCAGCTGCCGGGTGACACCATAGGCCTCTTTCTCGGTGCGGAAGCGACCACGCGTATCGATTGCGCTCTGCCGGTAACCGGCAGCGGCGATGAGCGGCGTGACTCCGTCTTCGTTCGGCAGATCCAGCAGCGCACCGCGCTCCAGCAGCAGGCGGGTCATCTCCGGATCGGCGCCGCGTGCGGCTCGGAACAAGGGAGTCACGCCGGCCTTGAGCAGGCCATCGGCGCCACGGTCGGGACCGAGCGCACGGTAGGGCGGGAACAGCTTGAGCTGCAGGTTGGGGTTGCCGCCCTTGTCGAGGACGAGGCGGGCGATTTCCAGCGGCGTGGCAAGGTCAGTGGACAGCTTGTCTGCGCGTCCCCCGTGCGGCAGCGTGTTGTAGTCGACGACCGTGTACAGCGGATTGCGTCCGTAGATGTCCCACTTGTCGGGATTGGCACCAGCGTCCAGCAGCAGTTTCATCGAATCCCAGCGGGCGTTGAGCCCGGCCAGCACCAACGGGGTCACCCCGTCACCGTCGACGATGTCGAGACGGGCGCCGGCCTTGATCAGGACTGCCACGCAGTCGGTGCAGCCTTCGCGGGCGGCGTAATGCAGGGCGGAAAGCTGGCCCGGGGGCAGGATCTTCATGCGCGGTTCGGCCGAAACCTGGCGCTCCCAGTGGTTGGGCAGCGACCGCTCGTCGAGCGTCGCGCCATTGTCGATCAGCAGTTGCAGCATGGCCGGCTGCCGCTGGGCGGCCGCCCACATCAGCGCCGTCTGGCCGCGCCACTGCTCGACGGCGTTGACGTTGGCACCGCGGCTGAGCAGCAGACGAGCGGCAGCCACGTTGGAGCTGCGGGCGAGCACCATGAGGGCGGTCTGGTCGTCGGCTCCGCGCTCATCGACTTCCACGCCAGCCTCGAGCAGCGCCTGCAGGATGTCTACCGATCCTGTGATCGCCGCCTGCGAGAGCGGGGTGGCACCGAACTGGTTGCGCGCATGCACGTCGGCGCCCTGGCGCAGCAGTCTCTGCACCAGTTCCACGTCGCCGTAGTAGATGGCCCAGTGCAGGGCAGTGGTGCCGTCCGGCTGGGACTGGGTGACGTCGGTGCTGGTGCCGAGCAGCGCCAGCGCCTCCCGGGTCTTGCCTTCGCTGGCCATTTGCAGCAACTGCGCCTCGTTGCCATCGACAGCGCGGGCGGCGCCCGTCCCCAGCGCCAGCAGCACGGCGCCGGCGAGCGCCGGCCGCAGCAGGCGCCGTGTCGCGGCCATGGCTTGCAGGAGAGCATGGTTCATCACGGTTACACCTCGCTGATCAGGCCGGTGGCATCGCCGAACTTGTCCTGGGCGATACCGAGGCGGTCGAGGATGGTCAGCATCAGGTTCGAAACCGGCGTGCGCTCCGGGGTCATGATGTGCTGACCGCCCTTCAGGCGTCCGCCGGCCCGGCCGACGAGCACGTTGGGCAGCGGCCAGTGGTCGTGGGCATTCGAGTTGCTCATGTTGCTGCCGTATAACAGCAGGGAGTTGTCGAGCATGGAGCCATTGTCGCCGTCGGGCAGCGCCGCCAGCTTGTCGACGAAACCGGCGAAGACCTTGCTGTGGTACTCCTGGATGACCATGAGCCGCGCCATCTTGTTGGGATCGTTCTGGTGGTGCGACAGCGGATGGAACGCATCGGACACGCCGATGTGGTTGTAGGTCTGGTTGCTGACCTCGGCGGCAAACATCATGTTGGCGATGCGGGTGATGTTGCCCTGATAGGCGAGCAGGATGAGATCGAGCTGCAGTTTGAGGTGGGCATCGAAACTGCCCGGTATGCCCTGCGGCGCATCCGGCAGCACCAGACCGCCAAGGTCGTGGCTGACGGACTTCTGCACGCGGCGCTCCACTTCCCGTACGGTCTGCAGGTAGTCGTCGAGGCGCGCGCGATCGGCGGTGCCGAGCCGCCTGGAGAGCTCGCTCGCCTCGGTGACCATCAGGTCGAGCACGCTGGTGGTCTGCTGGCCCAGCCGCTCGCGCTCGGCGGCGTTGTCGCCCACCCCGAACATGGCCTGGAACAGCTTGCGCGGATTGTTTTCCATCGGCAGCGGCGTGGTGGGTGTGCGGAAGGAAATGGTACCGGCGTAGCTGCAGCCATAGGCGCGGTCGCAGGCTCCGGCGGCCCCGCTGGTCTCGGTGGCCACCTCGATGGAAGGCAGCGGCGTGTCCTGCCCGAGATGCAGGGCAGCGATCTGGTCGATGGTGGTGCCCCCGAAGGGCTCATGGCTGACGCGCGGCGCTTCGCCGGTGAGCCAGGTTCCGGGCGTGATGGCATGCACCGGCCCGTAGGCACGCTTGTTTTCGGTATTGGAGACGATGGTGAGCAGGGACTGGTACTTTTCCAGCGGCTTGAGCAGGGGCTTGAGCTCGAAGTCGCGGCCGACCTTGTCGGGCGTCCAGCCGCTCATCACCGCCCCGTGCGGAAAGTAGAAAAAACCGAGTCGCGGCGGCGTGACCGCTGCGGTCTGCGCCAGGGCGGTGGCAGCCGGCACCATGGCATCGAGCAGCGGCAGCGACACGGTGGCCAGCGCACTGCGCAGGACGGTGCGGCGCGACAAATGCTTCTTGGTGATGAACATGGTGGTCTCCTCTGCCCCGAGGGCAGTGTCACAGGCTGCCGGTGCGCAGCGCTTCGGCCGGAACGGACATCTTGCGGAACTGATCGCTGGCGATGACACCCTTGATGATCGCCGTGAGCCGGTACTCCTGCTGCGCCGCGCTGTCCACGATGCGACGCACGGCCGGCATGTCGTGCGACTCGATGCCGCGCCCGATCGCGTACATCAGCAGTTTCTCGGTGAACACCTGGGCGAACTGATCGGGCCGCGCCACCAGTGCCTGGCGCAGCTCGTTGACGCCGGCCAGCGGCGTGCCATCGGCGAGCCGCCCACTGGCGTCGATCAGCACATTGCCGGCGTCGCTGTCGCGCAGGCGGAACCGGCCGATGGCGTCGAAGTTTTCGAGGGCCATGCCGAGCGGATCCATGACGTCGTGGCAGCCGGCGCAGGCCGGGTTGTCGCGATGCTTTTCGAGACGTTCGCGCACGGTAAGGGCGCGGGTCTGGCCTTCTTCGGTTTCCGGGAACGCCGGTACGTTGCGCGGCGGATTGGCCGGTGGCACGCCCTGGAAGTTCTCCATGATGTAGGCGCCGCGAATCACGGGCGTGGTGCGGTTGGCATAGGAGGTGACCATCTGCACACCGGCTTTGCCGAGCAGACCGAAACGCTCCGGCTGCTGCAGCCGCACCTTGCGGAAGTGACTGCCTTTGACGTCGCTGATGCCGTAGTGCAGCGCGAGATCCTCGTTGAGAAAGGTGCTGTCGGAGGTCAGCAGGTCCTGCACCGGCGCGTCCTGCCGCAGCAGGTCGGCGACGAACAGGGTGATCTCCTCCTGGAAGGCGCTGACGAGCCCGGGGCGGAACTCGGGGAAAATCGAGGTGTCGGGATCGACGTTGTCGAGCTCACGTAACCGCAGCCACTCGGCCGCGAAATTGTCGACCAGCGCGCTGGCGCGGGCATCGGCCAGCATGCGATCGATCTGCTGGGCCAGGTTGTCGCCCTGCTGGAGCTGGTTGCGGCTGGCAAGGCTGAGCAGTTCGTCGTCGGGCACCGAGCTCCACAGGAAGAACGCGAGGCGCGAGGCGAGTTCGAGATCACCGAGGGCGAGGACCGTGCCGGGTGCGGCACCCTCCGCCGGAATCTCCGTGCGGAACAGGAACTTGGGACTGACGAGGATGGCCATCAGGCCGTTCTTGATGCCGGCATCGAAAGACCCCTGCTCGCGGCCGACGGCAAAGAATTCCATCGGCGCCACGAGATCCTCGTCGCTGATCGGCCGGCGGAACGCCTTGCGGGCCAGATTGGCAAAGATCTGCCGTGCACAGTCCAGCTCCTGCGAGGGCTCCGCGGGTTCGCAGAGCATGACGCGCTGGCGGCTCGCCGTGCCGATCACGCCGGTGGTGGCCAGCGGTCCTTTGATCTGCACACTGGATAGGCGTGCGATGCGGTCCATGCCGCGGTTGACTCCCTGGGCGTGCAGGAATTCGTCGGATTCGGCAAAGCTGCGGGCCAGGAATGCCACACCGATCTTGTGCTTGCCCGAGGTGACCGTGAGGGGAATGTCCTTGAAGCGGCCATTGATTTCCGCCACCGCCGGTGCCTGCTCCTGATCGAGCTTGCGCAGGTCTTCGCCACCGCCGATCTGCTGCTCGAAGATTTTCTGGCCATCGAAGGTGACCACCACGGTGTGCTGATACTCCATGCCGAGCGTGTAGCCCGCACCAGCGATCCCGGGAATCGTCAGGGTGTACTCCCCGTCGACCGGAAACTCGTGCTCGACCAACAGGCCGCCGCGCGTCCCCAGCGGCAACCCGTGCACGTGGGCACCCTGATGCGCGGGGCCGGGCCGGTAGGTCACGGTGTCGTTGCGCGGATTCGGCGAGCCCACGGCCAGCTCGGCCACCTGGCGGGCGGCCGCGATGTACTGGTCGAGGAAGGCCGGCGACACCTTGAGCACCCCGGCGATGTTGTCGAAGCCGTCGCTGTTGTCGTCCTTCGGCAGCACCAGCTCCGCCTGCAGTTCCACGCCGGTGAGTTCGCGGATGGCATTGACGTATTCGGTGCGATTGAGCCGATGCAGACCCACGAAGCCGGGATCCGGATGCTCGGCCGCATGCGCGTCGAGCACGGACTCGATCGCGGCAACCAGCGACCAGCGCTGCTCCGGTGCCGGCTGCCTGTCCTCGCTGGGGGGCGGCATCACGCTCGCCCGCACCTTGCGCAGTACCCGCTCGAACACGTCGGGGTTCTCGACGATGGTCTCCGGGGTGAACTCGCTGAGATCGATGCCTCCGGCGTAGTCTTCGAGATTGTGGCAGCCGGTGCAGTATTCCTCTATGGCACCCCACTGTGACTGCAGATCCTGCAGTGCCGTGGCGTAGTCGAGCGCCGGTGCCTGCGCACGCACGGCAGCGGCGCCGCCGAGCAGTGCCGCCAGACCCACGGCCAGAGCGAGCGGACGATGATGGCGGATCACGGTCATGGTGACTGCTCCTGCGATCAGATGATGTTGCGAACGGCGCGGCCGGGCACGTGGTAGGAAATGCCGCGGTACAGCAGGGTCAGGAACAGGTCGGGGTCGCCCCAGCGGGCGCGAAAATCCCGCAGGGGATCGGCCGCCTTGAACTCGGCCAGGCTGCGCCCGGTCTGGTAGGCCTTGGCGACGGTATCGTAGGCGGCGCTCAGGAGCTCCGCCTGTTCCTGCAGGTGGGAGCGCGCCAGCACGCCGCCGCTGGCGGCGATGACACGCGTGTCTGCATCGGCAAGTTCCAGCAGCCTGGCGGTGGTCTTCTGGGCGCCGCTGATCCAGCCGCCCGTGGAGTAATCGAGCACCACATAGCTGTCGCTGCCTAGCATGTCGCCAACCACCAGCACGTTGGCCTTGCGGAAGCGCACGTAGATGTCGCCGTCGCTGCTGCACTGGCTGATGTGGCCATATTCGAGGATCTCTTCACCGAGCGGAAGTTCGCCAGCGGTGTAGAAAGTCCGGTTGGCCTGCGCCTGCTTCGGCCAAGGCAGGAACTGGCGGTCCTGCCAGTCGCTGTAGAAGTCGGCGTTTTGCCAGAGGCGCGTGTTTTCGTGGGCGATGATGGGCGTGCCCGCCGGACCGAGCAGGTGGTTGAGACCGCCGCGCTCCTCGCGCCAGTTGGTATTGAACAGCGCCGACACCGGCTTGTTGCCGGTAAGCTGGCGCACGTGGGCCAGCAGGTCTTCGGCGTGATCCGGGTGGCCACCATCGACGATGACGACGGCCTCCGGCCCTTCAGCCACGACCACGTTGCTGCCGGCGCCCTGCAGCAGGGTCAGTCCACCGCTGAGCGGCGTGCCCCGCAGGGAAGTCTGGGCTAGGCTGCCGACCGCGGTGAATGCCAGTCCACCGGCGCCGAGCGCCAGCAGGAACTTTCTGCGTGTGTCGTTCATGGGTTCCGCCAAACCTCCACTCTGGTTCTGCCGGCGAGGGGCAGGAGTACGCGCCCTCAGCCCGTCAGAGGACCGGTCGACGCCAGTTTACCCGTGACAGTGGCGTCACTGTCCTTGACTGAAATCAGGAATCTGCAAGCCGCGTTCCTGCAGGTGCTTGTCGTAGATGTCCTCGCTGCATGAGTACTCCATGATCGGCGTGTCCGGCGACCAGCGCAGGCTCGAGGTCACGGTGACGGGCTGCGTGTAGAGCGTCGGATCGGTCAGCGTCATGACGTTGTTCAGGTACTTGACCTTCTCGCCCTTGTCGTTGGTCCGCTCTTCGATGCTGAACCGCTCGGTGATGACGGCGTTCTCGGTATTGGGCAGGCGCCGCATGTAGGGGTACTCGCGCAGGTAGCTGGTTTCCACGACCAGCGTGTCGCCTTCCCAGTGGCCCACCGAATAACCCATGCGGGTGTGCAGGATGGGTTCCGGGCGAGGACGTCCTTCCAGGTAGATCTTCCGGTACTGGAAGTAGCCCTCCCAGAACATGTTGATGAAGTCGTCAGTCTGCACGATCTCTACCGGGAACGGGGCGCCCCAGATGCTGCGCGGCAGCCCGGGCGACACGCACCAGCCTCCCGGATCATCTTCCACGGTGAATGCGGCCACGTAGTCGTCGAACAGCTTCTTGCCGAACGCGGTGAGTGGCATCTCGCGGGGATTCTGGCCGGGACCACCGCCCGGGAACCACAGCCCGCTGAAGTCGACCTCGGCGAGCGCAAGCGGACTGGCCAACAGGAGCAGGGAGGACAGCAGCATCTTTTTCATGGGAGCTTCCGGAAGTGTGTCTGACGTTGGCGGTCCGGGCCTGCCGTGACGCGGGTCACGGCAGCACCCTCGGGACCGAAGCCGCCCCGGGCGGGGCAGGCAGGGCCTCAGCCCGGCTTGCGCACCAGGAACAACACCTGATCGGTCGCGCGACCGAGCGTCTCGTCGCTGGACGACTTGCTGTGGTCGTCGGCCGGATTGTTCAGCAGATCGGACTCCTGCACGATTTCGAAACCGGCTTTCTGGATGAGGTCGCGCACGGTGGCGGCCGCGATGCGGTGCAGGTCCTTGTTGTCGACGCCCGCATTGCCTTCGTGGTCGATGATGGCGGCAACACCCCCTGGTTTCAGGACGTTGTAGATTTCCTTGACGAACGTCACACCGGCTTCCTCACCGCGGAAATTGAATGCGTCGTGCAGGTTGAGGGCCGTGAGCGCGGCGTCGGCCACGCCGGCCGGCATGGCGCTCATGGCCACGAACTGCGGCTCCATGTTGCCGAGCTGGGCGGCAAGGTCTTTCTGGGCCTGGCCGTTGTTGTTCTGCAGCGGGCGCTCGCCGAACTGGGCCAGCACCTTGCCGTTGGGGCCGACCGCGGCCGACAACACCCGGGTGAACCAGCCGCCGCCGGCGGAGACATCCACCACCGTCATGCCGGCAGACAGGCCGAGCAGTTCAACGGTCTGCTTGGGCTTGCGGGCGGCATCGCGGGCTTTGTCGGCCTCTGGGCGGGCGGCGAGCTTGGCATCGAAATCGGCGGGCAGCGCGGCCTGTGCGGAAGCGGCGCCGAGCGCCAGCACCAGGCAGAATGCGGTCTTGCGAAGCAACATGGTCATGAGTGAACCCCTCGGATGAATGGCTGAACGATGAAAACTGCGGATGGAAACCGATGCAGCGTAAAGCAGGGCCGCTCCCGCGATCAAGGACAGGTCGGGGGACCGGCCGAACTTTCACCGTTGCGCCATCAAGGGCCAACGACAGTCAACCACGGCCCGCCGTGGGCGTTATTGTCGCGACGGCGCCACCGACAGTGGCACGGCACCCTCACCCTCACCGACCGGGAGCTCACATGAAGTTTTTCTGCCTGCTTGCGCTCGCGCTGGTATCGCTTGGTGCTCCTGCCGACGAACTCGCCGAGGCCAACCAGCTGTTCAGCTTTGCCGAGGCGCGTTACCCCGACTACTTCCGCCCGGCGGGCCAGCCCACCCAGCCCCTGCAGGGCTACCTGGTGCGCTACTACCCGGAAACCAATACGTATCTCGGCGTGCAGGACGGCGTGGTCTATGTCTACGGCCAGGTGTTTGGCGTGGGCATCCTGCGGGTGGGACGTGTCAGCGAATTCATCACCCTCGGGCCGGTCGACCTCACCGACCGGCTGCTGTCCCGCCGCAGCGCGAACTGCGCCGATTACGCTGGCAGTTACACCTCGACTGCCACTGACCTGGCGCGCAGCCTCAGCTTCACCGGCAGCCTCGCCATTGCCGTGAGTGACGGCAGCTGCACCTTCTCCAGCAACAACATCCCCAACCATTCAATGGGGCAGGGCGGCGCTTTTGCCACGCCGGTCAGTGCACAGTCCTCCAGCTTTCGCGTCAGCGCCACTCCCGCATTCGCGGCCCAGACCACAGCGCTGTCGCTCGCCTGGAACAACGCCGTGCTGCTCAATGGTGTCCGGGTGGACATGCTGGCGGCCGCCTGTTTCGGCGTGGGCGACGGCAGGATCGGCTGCAACAACGAGGCCCAGCCCTGGCGCTACGACCCGATGTCGCCGCGCAACAACTTCGGCACCGACATCCACAACGCCCACACCCAACCGGACGGTGCTTATCACTACCACGGCAACCCCGTGGCGCTGTTCGACCTTGCTGGTGGCGCGCTGTCGCCGGTAGTCGGCTTTGCGGCCGACGGGTTTCCGGTCTACGGCCCCTTCATCGCCGCGGAGGGCGGGGGGTTTCGCAAGGTGCGCACGAGTTACCGGCTGAAGAGCGGCAGCCGGCCCAGCGGCGCGGGCAACCCGGGCGGCGTGTACGACGGCACATTCCGCGACGACTACGAGTTCGTGAACGGCCTCGGGGATCTCGATGCCTGCAACGGCATGAGCGTGGACGGCCAGTACGGGTACTACATCACGGACGGCTTTCCCTACATGACCAACTGCTTTCGCGGAACGCCCGATGCCTCGTTCCGCAAAGCCCCGCCCACACCGCGCTAGGGTTCCCGGGCCAGATCAGCCCGACCGCGCCGCCACCACAGCATGCCGCAGACCAGCACACAGGCCACCACCATGGCCGCCGGAAACAGCAGCGTAGTGAGCGTGCGGCTCTCCAGCGCAAAGCAGGACAGCAGGCTGCGCAAGGCAAAAATGGCGTAGAACGGCAGGCTCTCCTCGTGCGGCCGCGCCCAGGCCTTGCGCAGGGTCGGGCCGAAGCCGAGCCCGTCGACCACGGTGAGGATCACCACGCTCCACAGGGGATCGCTGGTGAAGAACCAGGCCGGCAGACTGAGCAAGGCCGCCAGCAGGAAGGCACTGTCGGTCCTGCTGTTGCTGAAATCGCTCTTCAGCACCAGGGCGAGGAAGGCCACATAGGCGGTGATCAGCGCAGACATGCCAGTCGGCCAGGCACCAGCACCGCCGTCGGCCGCCAACTGGGCCACGAAGACGATCGACGTGGTGAGCGTCCAGATCAGCCAGGAGAAGAAGTGCGGTTTCACCCGCCGCGCCCGGATGGCCGCCACGTAGGGCACGTAGGCCACGACGGTCAGGACGACGGCGAGCAGACTGGCAACTGCGGTCAGGGTCATGGGAACACCGGCAGGGCACCGAGTGGCAACCGGCCTGGCGCCTACTCCTTCATGAAGTGGCTGCTGGCCACCGGTTTCATGCCGGCGTTGGCCAGCAAACCCACCACCAACAGCACGGCCATCAGGTACATCGTGCCGTTGTACAGCGAGGGCGTGGGGTCCACCGTGCCGGGCGGCGCAATCTCCATGAGCCTTGCGATGTTCACGGTCTGGGCGGCCACCAGTGCGTCGAGCTGGTCGAGGCCGGCACCGAAGCGCTGCTGGAAGACCAGCGGATCCACCCGGGCCGCGAGATCCTCGATGGCGCGCCCGATGGCCCCTTGCCGCAGCGAGGTGATCGCCAGCGGCCCCACCACGCCGGCCGTGCTCCAGGCGGTCAGCAACCGGCCGTGGATGCCCCCCACGAAGCGGGTGCCGAACACGTCGGCGAGGTAGGCCGGGATGGTGGCAAAACCGCCGCCGTACATGGTGAAGATGAGCATGGTGGCGCCGTAGAACAGCACCAGCCAGGTCACCGCCGGATCCACGCTGACGCGTGAGGCAGCGAATGGTACCGAGCAGTAAAGCAGGATGCCGAGCGCGAAAAAGAGGCGGTAGGTGGCCTTGCGCCCGATGTAGTCGGAGCACGACGCCCAGAAGAAGCGCCCCAGCATGTTGAATACACTGATCATGCTGACATAGGTGGCGGCGAAGGCGCCGTTGACGATGCCGGGCAGGGTGGTACCGAAGATTTCGCTCATCATGGTGCTGGCCACGCCCAGCACGCCGATGCCGGCCGACACGTTCATGCACAGCACGACCCACAGCCGGTAGAACTGCGGCGTGCGCAGCGCTTCATCGATATCGACGTTGTGGGTAGTCACCATGCGCTGCGCCTCGCCGGCTTCGGTGGGAGGGCTGTAGCCGGCCGGCAGCCAGCCTTCGCGCGGAATACGGTAGGCGAAGGCGGCGACCAGCATCACCAGGCAGTACAGCACGCCCAGGGTGACGAAGGTCTGGCCCACGCCGATGCTGCCGGTACCCACCACGTACACCCCCTCCGGTCCCGGTACCAGCATGGCAGCAACATCGTTGGCGCCCACCACCACGACCTCGAGCCGCTGGCCCGCCTGTTCCACGAAACGCCGCCCGGCATCGGTGACCAACTGCACCTGTTCGACCGTGCCGAGGTAGAGGGGCGCCTCGTAGAAGTACTGCATGAGCGCGCGCTTGATCGGTGTGCCGATGATGGCTCCGCCCCCGAAACCCATGATGGCCATGCCCGCTGCCATACCGCGATGATCGGGAAACCAGCGGATGAGCGTGCTCACCGGTGACACGTAGCCGAGCCCGAGCCCGCAGCCGCCGATCACGCCATAGCCGAGGTAGAGCAGCCAGAGCTGGTGGGTGAGGATACCGAGGCTGCCGACCAGATAGCCTCCACCCCAGCAACAGGCGGCCACCGTGCCGACCATGCGTGGACCGACTTTTTCCAGCCAGCGTCCGGCAAAGGCAGCCGACAGGCCGAGGAAGACGATGGCGACCGAAAAGATCCAGGTGACGTTCTGCAGGCTCCAGTCATCGGCCGCCGGGGCGACCACACCGAATACCCGGGTCAGCGGCGCGTTGTAGATACTCCAGGCGTAGACCGAACCGATGCACAGGTGGATGGCAACCGACGCCGGCGGTACGCGCCAGCGATTGAAGTCCGGCCCCGCCGTGATGCGCTCTTTTGACAACAGCCCCGCCATGCCGCTTTCTCCCGGACACCGATCCGCCGCATTAGGCAATGGACGGCTGACGGAAGACAAGCGGCTCCCCGGCGCCCTGCCGGCGACTGGGCCCGACCGAAGGGTGTACCTGCTGGTGGGCTGAACGCGGGCCGCTGTCGTACGAGCACGATCAGCCGTGTTGCGGGAGTGTAACGATCATGAGTCAGGACAATACACCGGTGTACGTCGTGGTCGGCGGGACGGGGGGCATCGGCCACGAGGTCGTGAAGCTGCTGCGTGCCAGGTCCTCCCACGTGGTAGTGACTGGGCGTGACAGCGAAAGGTTGGCCGCTGCCGCGGGGTCGACGGGCGCCGAGCCCCTGCAGCTCGAAGCCCGTGACGCAGCGGCGGTGGATGCCGCCGTGCAGGCAGTGCAGGCGCAGCATGGCCGTCTCGACGGTGTGGTGAACTGTGCCGGCTCCATCCTGCTCAAACCGGCACACTTGATCAGCGATGCGGAATTTGCCGATACGCTGGCCATGAATCTGACCACGGCCTTCAACGTGCTGCGGTCCGCGGCAAGAGTCATGATGCGTCAGGCGGGCGGGGGCAGCATCGTGCTCTGCTCCTCGGTGGCCGCGCGCCGTGGACTGCTCAACCACGAGGCCATCGCCGCCGCCAAGGCCGGGGTCGAGGGTCTGGCGCTGGCGGCCGCGGCCAGCTACGCACGGCAGCAGGTACGCGTGAACTGCGTGGCGCCGGGTCTCACCCGCACGTCGCTCACGCGGTCGCTGACCCAGAACGAAGCGGTGGCCAAGGCCTCAGCCGCCATGCATCCGCTCGGTCGCATCGGCGAGGCTGCCGACGTCGCCGCCGCGATCTGCTGGCTGCTCGACACGTCCAACAGCTGGATCACCGGTCAGGTGATTGGTGTAGACGGCGGGCTTGGCAGCGTGCAGGCTCGCCCCTAGCAACAACAACGCCCGGTACCCGCCATGTCCGTCTTTTTGCCGAACGACGTCTCGCCCTACGACGACTCCCTGCCGGACTCCGGGCAGCGCCAGCAACCGCGGCAGGCGGAGTCGCCTGCTCGCGCGCAGACAGCCTGCCTGGCTCGCCGCCAGCTGCTCGGCGCTGCGGCCCTGCTGGCGGCCTGGCCCACCGGCCCCGCTGCCCTCGCCGCTGCTGAGGCCGGACGCTTCTCTGTGCGCCCGCAGCCCCCTTCCCAGCGCCTGGCGGCGGGTGAGCATGTGCTGAGCGACCGGGACGGACGCCGCGCCCTGCTCTACCTGCCTCCCGGCTACGATCCGGACCGCGCCACGCCATTCCAGCTCATGCTGCACGGCGCCCGCGGCGATGGCGACCGCACGCTGGCGCAGCAGCGCGAGGCGGCCGCTGCCAACGGCGTGGCCCTGCTCTGTCCCAGCACACGCAGCGGTACCTGGGATGCGATACGCGGCAGTTTTGCGCACGACTTCGAACAGCTCAACACCCTGCTCGGTCTCTGCTTCGAGCGCTGCAACATCGACACGACGCGTTTTGCCGTGGCGGGATTTTCCGACGGTGCCAGCTACGGCATTTCGCTGGGGCTCATCAATGGCGACCTGTTTTCACACGTGATCGCCCACTCGCCCGGCTTCATCATCGCCGACAACTGGCACGGCCGGCCCCAGGTGTTCATCTCGCATGGCACGGCCGACGAGGTGCTGCCCTTCGAGCGGTGCGGCAAGGTCATTCATGAACGCCTGCAGTCGGCGGGCTATGCGCCGCGCTTTGATGTCTTCGACGGCGGCCACGTGGCGTCGCCGGAACTGCGCAGCAGCGCGCTGGCCTGGATGAAGTCGACGCGCTGAGGGCTGGCCAGCGGCGCCAACACGACGCCACGGGGGGAGGCTGCAGCGGCAGGCGGAACGCTAGCGCAGGGCAGCGAGGCGCGCCCGGTAGTCGTTGAGCCGGGCCGAGCCCGGGAAGGTCGCGATGAGCCGTTCGAGCGTGGTCCGCGCTTTGGCGGTGTCCCCGGTTTGCACGTACAACTGGGCCAGCGTAGACGAGTACGATTCGGCCTGCGTGGGTGCCGGCACTGCCGCAAAGAGGTTTTCGTAGGCAGCGACAGCCTTCGCGTAGTCCTTGGCATTCACATACAGCACGCCAAGCAGGGAGAAGTGTGGCTCGCCGGCCTGGCTGCCTCCCACCTGCACTGCCTGTTCCAGGAAGCTGATCGCCTCGGCCGGCTGCTGGGCACGATAGTGACCGAACCCCAGCAGATACAGGGTTTCCATCACGGTACCGCCCTGACTGTCGTTCACCTGCTGCAGGGCGGCAATGCCTTTGCTCCAGTCTTCCGCCTGCAGGTAGAGCTTGCCGAGCAGCAAGGTGGACACGGTCCGCTCGTCTGCCGACAGTGAAGCCGTCGCCAGCAGGGCCTCGCTGTCGGCAAGGGCCGCCGCCGTGTCGTTGCGGTTGATGGCGAGGTTGACGAGCTGCTGCAGTACGCGGGAGGTCTCGTAGTCGTTGAGCCCGCCGGCCCGCAGGGTCTGCAGGGCGGCCGCGGCCTCCTCGAGATTGCCGGCTGCCATGAGGTCGAGTGCCTCACTCAGCGCGGTGCCCACTGCCACCGACATGTCGATGGTGTCGCCCTCCGGGGGGGCGGCTGCCTGCAATGCAGTTGCAGCGAGGGTCACGCTGAGCAGCGCAGCCCGCGCGCGGGCTGCGGGACGGGGGCAATGGGAATGCAGGGTCATGGTGGTCAGGGCTCCTCGAGGTGCACGCCGCCAAGGGCGCAAATGTCAGCAAAGTGCTCCGGCGATACCTTGCCCACACTAAGCCGCCCGAGGCGGACGAGGTCGAGCGTGGCAAAGCGCGGATCCTGCTTGAGCGTCTGGAGCTTCACCGGCACAGGCAAGGGCCGCAGCGGGGCGAACTCCACCGACGACCAGGTGGTATCGGCGGCCGTTGGGTCCGGTACGTGCTCGCGGGTTACCGTGGCGATGCCGACGATCTCCTGGCCTTCGTTACTGTGGTAGAAGAAGGCCAGATCGCCCACCTGCATGGCCCGCAGGTTGTTGCGGGCTGCGTAGTTGCGCACGCCGGTCCACTCGGTGCTGCCGCCCTGCTGCAGCTGCTGCCAGCTGAATTCGTAGGGTTCGGACTTGATCAGCCAGTGCCGTGTCATGGGCAACCTAGTGACTGCCGCCGAGGCGGAAAGCCATCAGCGACATGGTCAGCGGATGACAGCGGCTGGATCCCAGCAGCTGGCAGGGGAGGTAGCCACACGGCAACTCGGCGCGAGCTGTCTTGCCGCCTCGAAAAAGGGCTGCACGCGCGTCCTCGGGCATCTCGAAGCGAACGGTCTTGACTGCTCATGCGGGGTCTGGCCATCGTTTTGCCCGTTGATCGGCGCTACATGTTCCAGCGCGCTTACCGACGCCAATCGTACACTGGCATCGCTACGCCCATGCCCAGTAGTGATGTACCCAGCAGGCCGCAACGTATTTCTCCGTGGGCTTGGGGATGACCGGGTGCCGCCATTCCTTACCGGCAAACGACTCCAGAGCAGCTTCATCTTTCCACAGGGAAATCATCGCGTATTCATCAGGGGCCCATATTGTGGGCTTGAGAATCGACACGGACAGGAAACCCGGGGCGGTATTCACCGTATGCACGGAGATCGAGGAGGACTTTTCCTCGAACTCCTCCCTGAGGTCCGGCACGATTCTGACGCGAAATATGCGCGTGATTGGTATCGGTTGGTGAGCCTCGCGCCGGGTCTGCTCTTCGATGTTCTTAGGTGACTCATTCATCCGCGCCTCCTGAATGGGTGTGGAGTTTGCACGACGCCTCAATTCATGGGGAGCGCTAACGCCCATGTTCTGGCGCCAAGGTGAGTTGGCGCGACGCTTGCGCAAGCAAGCGCCGTGACAGTTTACCTTGGTCGCGACGTCGCTCAGGAACTGTTTGTTAGCTGCTTTTCTCAACAAGCTGCCCATCAATGTATTTGTGCAAAACACTAGAGACTAGAGTCTGATAGGGAATTCCTTCTCTTAGTGCTTTGGCTTGGAGGGAGCGCAAATCGCGAGAAGAGAGTCGGATATTTATTCGCGCATCTTTCTTGAACGTTTCCCCAGCGGCAGCGCGGTGCTTTCTGACCTCGTGCGACTGGTTAGCAGACTTCTTTAACTTCCCAGACTCAAAGGCTTCCAGAATCTCTTTCTCTTCTGCAGTACGTTTATTCATGATGATTACCTATGGCGCTTTGTAGCTTTACGACTTGGGATAATGGTTTTCAGAAAGATTCCGTCATCGCTCTCGATGAAAGGAACCAAGTAAACGCAGTCTTCGACGAGGACGGCGGAAACCTTCTGCCCAGGATATTTCTGCTGATTTGGATGGTCGTAAATCTCAATTTCGTGCCCGAGCTCAATATTCAAGACAATCTCCTCGAATGAAATGCCGCGCTCCAAGATCAGCGCTTCATTCTTCTCAGGATTCCAACTGTAGCTCTTCATTTGCCAACTCTAGCACCATGTGTGCATTTTGGCATCAGGGCAGCTAACGCCGCTGCCAAGGCTCAAAGTGAAGCTGGCGCAGCCGTTGCGCCAGCAAGGGGTGTGACAGCTTTACTTTGTCGCTCTTGGGTACTTTGTTATGTGCAGCTCTGCCAGCGGCGAGGATACCGAGTTGCATACATAACCGCATGAACGATGATGTATTCGCTACTGACCACATTGAACACCCCGAATGGAAATCGACTAAGCAAAGCCCGACGTCCGCACCAGGCGTTGGGGATGAGAACACCCGCTGAGGCGTATGCTTTAGTGGCCTGACCTGTGCAGAAACCGCTGGGTCATTACAGCATGATGCTGGGCTCGTCTGCTGCTCGTTGCTTGATGTGCCGAACTCAGCTGCGCGCCCCTGCCCCGTACGACGAATAGAACAACGACATCGCCAGCTCCTTGCAGGTGATGAACTCCAGCAGCGCGGGCTGACCACGCTCGGTAGCGGCAATGCCGCGCTTGAGGGCGGCAACGATGTCGGCCGGGTCGGTGATGCGCTCACCGTAGCCGCCGAAGGCCTTGGCCATGTCGGCGTAATTGCCGCTGATGTCGCAGGTGTTGTACTTGCCGTCGGAGATTTTCATGATCGGAATCTCCATCGCCATCGAGAAGTTGTTGAAGAGGATGGACAGGATCGGAATGCGCTCGCGCACGGCGGTTTCAAAGTCCATGCCGGTGAAGCCGATCGCCGCGTCACCCCAGACGTTGATGCACAGATGGTCCGGGCG
>CANGUU010000018.1 GCA_947457195.1 Gammaproteobacteria bacterium | reverse complement strand
CGGGTCAGCGCCCACGTGGGACGCAGCGACGGACAGCCCACCGTGCTGTTCTATCACCTCGAGCAGGGCAGCAGGGAATGGTGAGAACGCAGGCAAGCGCCGGGCACGGCCTGCGTGGCCGCTACCTCCGGCAGTTCGTTGCCAACCAAGCCTCCGACTGACCTATGTCAAGGCGTGCGTCAGAGGCTCACCTAGACTGGCGCTGTCTTCCATCACAAGGAGCTCGCCATGAAGTTTCCGTTTCGCCTGCTGGCCACTGCGGTCATCGGTACGCTGCTGCTGGCCGGGTGCAAGACCTACCCCGACTACTCCAGCGATTTCCGCTTTCCCATCCAGAGCGGCGATGTGGCCCAGGGCCGCATGGCCTTCGTCTCCCTCGGCTGCCCGCAGTGCCATACCGTAAAAGGTGACCAGCTGTCGGGTTTTACCGGCACCCGCTTCATCTCGCTGGAGCTGGGCGGTGAGCTCATCTTTGCCAAGACCTACGCCGACATCGTCACGTCGGTCATCAACCCCAATCACGTGATCTCGGAAAAATACCTGGAGCAGTTGCCGAGCGTGCAGCGCAATCGCACCAACACCTCACCCATGTACATGAACCCGAACATGAAGGTGACCGAGTTGATCGACATCGTCGCCTATCTCAACTCCAAGTACAGTCTGCTGCCGGGATACACCGAGTACTACTACTGAGTCGTGCGGCGCCGTCCCGGTCCGCCCGACCGGGACGGCCAAGTCCCTGCCCGGCCCGTCCCTGTGGGTGCGTGCCGGGCTGGCCTGCGCCTAGAGCCCCTTGCCCCAGCCCCCAAGGTAGAACTGGTCTGCCAGTGGGTGCCGCTTGCGTGGCTTGAGTTCCCGCTCCCGCAGGGCCTCGGGCAGTCTGGCTTCCGGCAGTTGGTAGCCGATCGCCATCATGGCCAGCGTCTTGAAGCGCTCGGGAATGCCAAACAGCTCCCGTGCCCGCTCTGCACTGTAGCCACCCATCTGATGCGTCATCAGTCCGTGGGCACTCGCTTCCACGCAGAGACTCATGGCGGCAGCGCCCGTGTCGTAGGGGGCGAAAGGGTTGGGGCTGCCATTGTGCTTGAACAGCGTATCGCAGCAGATCAGCACCAGCACCGGAGCGCTGCTGCACCAGGTCTGGTTGCCGGGCGCCAGGCAGTCGAAGGCTTGCTGCCAGGCGCCGGCATCCTCGCGCTGGCTACAGAACAGAAAACGCCAGGGTTCATCACCGAAGCAGGAGGGCGACCAGCGCGCCGCCTCGGCGAGGGCCCGCAGGGTGGCCGGGTCGATGTCGCGCCCCGGGTCGAAGGAGACGCCGCTGTAGCGGTCTGCCAGCAGGGGGTGGATGGGCTGGGACAGGTCTATCGACTTCTTGATCATGCGTTGCTCACTTTTTGTAATGGACTGATATAAATGAATTTTCCGGCATTTTGCCCCAGTTGCTCCCGGGCCCGCCAGTCCGGCAGGGAACTTGGTCAGCCCGCCGTGGTCTGAGCGGGGGCAGCAGTCGATGCCTGCCGAAGCGGGCTTGAAATTCCCGCGCCGGCCGCCATGACTACTGGGTGTTAAGTCCATCCGGAAAGGGAGGACGCCGCGTAGCAGGGAACCTTGAGTGCCCTTGATGCCGGTCAAGATGACCGCTGCGGTTGGCGCCCAAAATGGCCAGTGATACCATGCCGGCCCCCCAATCCGTAGGCCCACAAGGCCCGGGACTAGGACGAGGAAACGAGAGATGACGACGAAAGATATCTATCTGGATACCGATGAACTGGAGCTCGACGAGCTGCAGGACGCCGACGAAGACAGCAGCACAGCCCGGCAGGGCAGCAGCAAGCAAGTGGCCGTTACCGACACGATGGTGCCCGGCCATGACCTGGGTGCCTATGTCACAGCCGTCAACCGCATCGCCATTCTCAGCGCCGAAGAGGAGCGCGAGCTGGCCAACCGTTATTTCTATCAGCAGGATCTCGATGCTGCCCGCAAGCTGGTACTTGCCCACCTGCGCTTCGTGGTCCATGTGGCCCGTAGCTACAGCGGCTACGGCCTCAGCGAAGCCGATCTCATCCAGGAAGGCAACGTCGGTTTGATGAAAGCCGTCAAGCGTTTCAATCCGGAAGTGGGCGTGCGGCTGGTATCCTTTGCCGTGCACTGGATCAAGGCCGAAATCCACGAATTCATCCTGCGTAACTGGCGCATCGTCAAAGTGGCCACCACCAAGGCCCAGCGTAAGTTGTTCTTCAACCTGCGCAGCGCCAAGAAACGCCTCGGCTGGCTTACCCAGGACGAGGTAGATGCCGTGGCCCAGGATCTGGGTGTGGATGCCGAAACCGTGGTACAGATGGAAGGCCGCATGGGAGCCTACGATGCTTCCTTCGATGGCCCGGCCGATGCCGACGACGAAGAAGCCTCCATGAGTCCGGCCTACTATGTCGAAGACAATCGCTACGATCCGGCCCGCAGCGTCGAAAGTGAGGATTGGGAAAAGACCAGCACCGACGGCCTCTACGTTGCCATGAAATCGCTCGACGAACGCAGCCGCGACATCCTCACCCAGCGCTGGCTCAGCGACAACAAGGCGACGCTTCACGATCTGGCCGCCAAGTACAACGTCAGCGCCGAGCGCATCCGACAGCTCGAAAAGAACGCGATGGACAAGGTCAAGGCCCTGATGGAGGCCTGACCGCCCGCCGGCTGCTTGCAGAGCTCCCTCAGGCTCTGCCGCGGTGGCCAGACAGGAGGTCTGCGCATGAATCGCCATTTGCTGCTGCTGTTTGCCCTGAATGGCTTCGTCGCCGTCGGGCTCGGTGCGTTTGGCGCCCACGCCCTCGAAGCCAGCGTTTCCCCCGACCGACTGGCCACCTGGCAAACCGCGGTTCACTACCAGATGTTCCATAGCCTTGGCCTGCTGGCCTGTGCCTGGCTCGAGGCGGTGCTCGGCACGGTCACGCTGCTGCGCTGGAGTGCCCGGCTGTTCCTCGCCGGGCTGTTGCTGTTCTGCGGCAGCCTGTACCTCCTCGTGCTGGCAGACGCCGCCTGGCTTGGTGCCGTGACACCCCTTGGCGGCGTGGCCTGGTTGGCCGCCTGGCTGCTGCTGGCTGTCGTGGTCCGTCGCCTGCCGCTGCGCCGCTGAGCTCACCCCTGCTACGGCCCTTATCCTTATGCCGCGACTCCTTCCCGACCAGCCGCCGCTGCGCACCGTCAACAGCTTCGTGATCCGGGCCGGCCGCATGACCGACGCCCAGCAGGCCGCCCGTGACAGGTTGTGGTCACGTTATGGCCTGGAGGTGGACGGCGGGCGGCTCGAGGCGGGGTCGGTGTTCGGGCGCCGTGCCCCGCTGGTATTCGAGATCGGTTTCGGGATGGGAGGGTCCTTGGCGGAAATGGCCAAGGCGCAGCCCGACCACGACTTTATCGGGGTAGAAGTGCATCCGCCGGGAATCGGCACCTTGCTGCGGCTGATCGAGCAGCAGCAGCTCGACAACCTGCGTGTCTACCAAGCCGACACCAAGGTGGTGCTGGAGCGCTGCATCGGTGAGGGTCAGTTGCACAGGGTGCAGATTTACTTCCCCGACCCCTGGCCGAAGAAGCGGCATCACAAGCGGCGACTGATCCAGCCTGAATTCATCGACGCCCTGCTGCCCAAGCTGGAAGTCGGTGGTGTGCTGCATCTGGCGACTGACTGGGAGCCCTACGCCCGGCACATGCTCGACGTACTGGGCAACGAGCCCCGGCTCGCCAACCTGGCCGGCGCCGGTTGCTTCATGACGGGCCATGGTCGGCCGCTGACCAAGTTCGAACAACGAGGCCAGCGTCTTGGCCACGGCGTGTGGGATCTGCAGTTCGTCAGGCTGGCCACAGCCGATGGCCGTGATCGCTGAGCCAATCCCGGTGCTGTTTGTAGTCAGGGCACAGTGACCCCACGGTCTCCCAGAATTTCTTCGAGTGATTCAGGTGCCGCAGGTGGCTGGTCTCGTGGGCGATCAGGTACTCCAGCACGGCCGGCGGCGCCATCATCACCAGCCAGTTGAACTGGATGGTGCCGTCCTGACAGCAGTGCCCCCATTTGGTCCTGGTACGGCGGAAAGTCACCGCCTTGAGCTTGTGCGCCAGCCCCAGTTTGCGGGCGTAGTACTCCACCCGCGCCGGCATGTAGCGCTGCGCCTCGGTGAGCAGCCAGTCCATGAAAGCCTTCTCGAGCTTGTCCTTGTGCGCGGCGCGCACGAACAGCGTGACGGTGCCGCCGCTGCGCTGCGCCCAGGACTGCCGTCCCAGCGCCACCTGCAGGGTGAGTGTTTGTCCCAGTACCTCGATGCGGCTGCCGTCGACCAGGCGAAGCGCCTCCTGCTTCTTCTGCCGCTGCTGCCGTAACTGCGCCTGGATCCACGCCGACTTGTCGGCGAGAAAACTGCCAATCCACTTTTCGGAGGCTTTGAGTGGCGCTCTTACCTCCACTTTCCCCTCTTTGACATAAATGACCAGCGTCTTCCTGCGGCTTCGCTTGATCTCGAAGGTAAATGGAAAAGTGGAAAAATCTAGCTCTATTTGCTGCATTTAATGGCTATATAAGGAGAGTTTTTACTACGAATGTTCGCTAAAGTGGCATTTCTGTGGCATCCAAAAGGAGGCTTCTTGCCTGATAATGCAGAATATTTGCGAATTTTCGCCTATAAATTCCCCACAAAAGTACGTTCTTGGAGCGAATAAGGGGTGAATAATCCCACATCATTGAAAGCACCCGCGGGCACCCAGCTCCTCAGACGGGCACGGTTTCACCGCTTCCCGTCCTGCCCCGGTGCGGGCCTTGGCAAGCCGGAGGGCTCGGGTACCGCCCCCTTGAGCCCGCTCCGCCGGGCGGGCTCAAGGGTTTACGGAACTGCGGTAGATCGCGTCGATCCACGCGGCCTCGTTGATGAAGCCCGTGCCGTACGCAGCAAACTCGGGGGGCAGGCCCTGTGCCTTGATCTGCTCGAGACTGCGGCCCCTGACCACCTGCTCCATGACCAGCCCCGCCGTGGTCTTCACCATGCCGATCCATGCCTGCATCTCGGCCTTGGTCGACAGCGGTCCATGTCCGGGGATGATCTTGATGTCATCGGGGAGCTGCCCGACCAGCCGCTCGTGGTTTTCGATGAGCCCCTCCACCGAGCCGCCGCTCAACAGGTCCACAAAGGGAAAGCCGCCCACCACGTACTCATCGCCCATGTGCAGCACATTGGACGCGGTAAACCAGACGGCGCTGTCCCCGTCGGTGTGGCCGTGTGGCAGGTGGATGAGCCGGATCTCCTCGCCGTTGAAGTGCAGCGACAGGCCATCGGCGTAGGTCAGCAGGGGCAGTGCGGCCGGCGCGCGTGGTGCCTCGGGGTCGAGTAACCGGACCCGCACGTTTTCGTGCGCGATGATGGTGGCGGCGTCGGCGAAGCGCTCGTTGCCGCCGCTGTGGTCCGCGTGGAAGTGCGTGTTGAGCAGCAGGCGCGGGCTCTGGCCGCCCAGCCTCGCGATCTCGGCCTTGATCTTGTCTGCCAGAGGCGCGAACTGGTCATCCACCATCAGCACACCGTCGGCACCCAGCGACACGGCGATATTGCCGGCGCCCGTGCCGGGTAGCAGATGGACATTACCAGATACCGGCATTGACGTGATCTGCACCGCGCTGAAGTCTTGCTCGGCGGCCTCGGTGCCAGCGGCCAGCAGCGCGGCAAGCAGCAGGAGTCGGGAAAACGGGTTGGCGGAAAGCGGACGCATGCGGACCTCGGCTCAACTGGCGGTGCCCGGCTTTTTAGCACTGGATCTCCGCCGCTGGCTACAGATGCCCGCCGCGTGGCTACCGAGCAGGCGGGCGGACTCTGCGCCCGGGGGTCCCGCCTGTGGCAGCCGCTGCGGGCTGCTCGTGGCGGTCGCCGCGGACGGTCGGCACGCTCAGGCAGTCTGCTGGCGACGCTGGCCCTGCAGGATCTGGCTCACCGCATTCAACAGGGCATTCACCGAGGACGTGACGATGTCGCCGTGGATGGCGATGCCGGTGTAGCGCTGCCCCTCGTGCTTGACCTGCAGGTAGGTGACGGCTTCTGCATTGGCCTGCTGACTCAGCGCGTGTTCGCCATATTCGAGGATCTGCAGCTGCAGGTTGAAGGTGTGCTGTAGTGCGTCCACGAAAGCCTCCAGCATGCCGTTGCCCTTGCCCTGTACGTCGAAGTTCCTGCCCTGCAGCTCGATACGACCCTTGATGTATTCCCGATCGCTTTTTTCGATGGTGAAGCCCATCAAGCGCAGCGGCGAGGTCAACTCGACGTATTCGCGACGGAACAGGTCGAAAATCCGCTCCGGTGAAACTTCGAGCCCAGTGTCTTCCGCTTCCTTCTGCACCACGCGACTGAATTCGATCTGCAGCCAGCGCGGTAACTCGAAGCCGTACTTGCTGCTCATCACGTAGGCCACGCCGCCCTTGCCGCTCTGCGAATTCACGCGGATCACGTCCTGGTAGGTGCGGCCCACGTCGCGCGGGTCGATCGGAAGGTAGGCGATCTCCCAAGGATCACCCTCGTGGTAGAGGTCGAGACACTTCTTGATGGCGTCCTGGTGCGAGCCCGAAAAAGCCGTGAACACCAAACTGCCCGCATAGGGCTGGCGAGGATGTACATCGATCTGCGTGCACTGCTTGACCACCGAAACGATGCGGTCCATGTCGCTGAAGTCCAGTCCGGGGTCGATGCCCTGACTGTAGAGATTCATGGCCATGACCACGAGATCGAGGTTGCCGGTGCGCTCGCCATTGCCGAGCAGGCAGCCCTCTACGCGGTCTGCACCGGCCATCAGCCCGAGCTCGGACGCCGCTACGCCGCAGCCGCGGTCGTTGTGGGTGTGCAGACTGATCAGCAGGCTGTCGCGATGGCGGATCAGACGGCAGAACAGCTCGATCTGGTCGGCATAGACGTTCGGCGTCGCCATCTCCACGGTGGCGGGCAGGTTGAGGATGACCTTGTGGTCGGGGGTAGGTTGCCACACGTCGCAGACGGCCTGGCAGACCTCGACGGCATACTCCACCTCGGTGCCGGTGAAGCTCTCGGGCGAGTACTGAAAAAACCAGTCCGTTTCCGGCGCCAGCGCGGCACAGCGCAGAACCTCCTTCGCCCCATTCACGGCGATCGCCTTGATGCCCGCCTTGTCCAGCTTGAACACCTTCTGCCGCTGCACCACCGAGGTAGAGTTGTAGAGATGCACGATTGCCCGCCTGACACCCTTCAGTGCTTCGAAGGTGCGCTGGATCAGTTCGGGGCGCGCCTGGGTCAGCACCTGCACGGTGACGTCGGCCGGGATCTTGTTTTCCTCGATGAGGTAGCGCACGAAGTCGAAGTCCGGCTGTGAAGCTGCGGGAAAGCCGATCTCGATTTCCTTCAGCCCCACATCCAGCAGCAACTGGAACATCAGCTTTTTCTGCGCCACCGACATTGGCTCGATCAGCGCCTGATTACCGTCGCGCAGGTCGACACTGCACCAGACCGGTGCCGCGCTGATCACCTGGTCGGGCCAGCGGCGATCCGGCAACGCAACCGGCGGAAAGGGGCGGTACTTGGTGTGGGTGTAGTGGCGATTGCTGGCCATGGAAGCTCCTGCGGCGGGCACAGTAACCCGCGATGACTGTGCTGCGCAGTCTAGCGAATAGCCGGCGAAATAATCTTGCGAAGATAGCGAATTAATCGACCATGACAGCATAATATGCTTACAAAAGCCAAAATATAGGCAAATAATGCTCCTCAAACAGCTGCATGAGCAATTACACCCAATTTCGCCTTGCCGGCCTGACAAGCAAGCTGAGGACTCCCATGGCGCTGGATCGCACTGACCGCCGCATCCTGCACGAGCTGCAGCTCAACGCGCGCATCACCAACCAGGAGCTGGCCGATCGCGTGGGGCTTTCCCCCTCGCCCTGTCTTCGCCGCGTCAAGCAGCTTGAGGAAGCCGGACTCATCAAGGGCTACGTCACCGAGCTCGCTGCCGACAAGCTCGGCCTCAAGCTCATGGCGCTTGTGCAGATCGCCATGGACCGCCACACGCCGGACCGCTTCGAACGCTTCGAGTCAGCCGTCCGCGCGCTGCCGCAGGTGCTCGAATGCATCATGATCACGGGGCAGTCGGCGGACTACCAACTCAAGGTGCTGGTGCGCGACATGGACGAATACCAGGATTTCCTGCTCAACAAGCTAACCCGCATCCCGGGCGTAAGCGATGTGCGCTCGAGCTTCGTGCTGCGCAACATCGTCAGCACCGCGGTGCTGCCCCTCGACAAGGCATGAATGGCAGCAGTGCCCAGAAGTGGTGCAGTGGCGCGTGCTGACGCCCCGCTAATTCACGTCTGCAAGTGAATGAGGAAACAATCAGGCACGGCCGACGCGCTACCGGCCACTGCAGCTACCCTAGGTATAATTGCCGGCGTTCACGCGGCGGCTACCGCTGCGCATCAGCCCTCTGCCATCCACAACAACACCACGATAACTGGTCGGCGCTGCGGTTTACTGACTGGTAGTTTGTACGAGGGTGTGCATGGTCCACAGCAGACGATCCTGGCAGTTGCAGACATGGCGCGCGGCCGCCGCCTTGCTGGGCTGCGCTGAGATCCTTGCTCCGCCGCTGCAGGCGGCCGAGTCCGACCAGGCTGCCATCGAATCCCGCGTCACGCGGCCCGAAATCTCGCCCACCCGCATCGACACCCCGCCCATCATCGACGGTGATCTGTCGGATGCGGTGTGGCAGCAGGCGGCGCGCATCGACAATTTCCGGCAGACACAGCCGGTGCTCGACGACGAGCCGAGCGAGCGCACCGTGGCATGGTTTGCCTACGATGCCGACAACGTCTACGTGGCCGTGCGTGCCTACGACCGAGACCTCGACGGCATCATCGCCACGGAACTCCGCCGCGACGGCGACATCGAGGCCAATGACCAGATCATGGTCTATTTCGATACCTTTGCCGACCGTCGCAACGCCTTCGTGTTCGCCACCAATCCCTCCGGTGCACTGGTCGACGGCAAGGTGGAAAACAACGACAACATCAACCGGCAGTGGAATGGCATCTGGGACAGCCAGAGTCGCATCGACGCCGAAGGCTGGACGGTGGAAATGATCATCCCGGTCAAGACGCTGTCGTTCGATCCCGGCAACGACCAGTGGGGGCTGGACATCGTGCGGCGCATCCGCCGCCGAGCCGAGCGCATACGCTGGGCCAACATTTCGCAGAACCGCGACGATGCCTACGTGGCTGCCTACGGCAACATGAACGGCATCAGCGGCCTCAATCAGGGCCTGGGCCTCGAGTTTGTGCCGACCTTTGCCCTGCAAACCACCGAAAATCGTCCGATCGGCGACAGCGACCAGATCGGTGTGGTCGGTGGGGACATCACCTACCGCATCACGCCCTCCCTCACGGCGCAGGCCACCATCAATACGGACTTTTCCGACGCGCCGGTCGATCAGGTACAGAACAACCTCGGACGTTTCTCGCTGTTTTTTCCGGAGACCCGCGACTTCTTCCTGAGCGATGCCGACATTTTCCAGTTTGGTGGGCTCAACCAGGAAAACGGCATTCCGTTCTTCTCGCGCAAGATGGGCATCCTCAACAACGGCAGCGTGGTGCCGCTGGAATTCGGCACCAAGATGACCGGTCGGGTGGGGCAGCTCAACGTAGGGCTGATCAATTCACAGATGGAGGGCCAGCACAGCCTCGACAGCCAGAGCCTGTCGGTGCTGCGCGTCAGCACCGGTGTGCTCAGCGAGTCGCGGGTCGGCATGATCTACACGGATGGTGATGCCAACGCCAACAGCGGCAGCCGCCTGTATGGCACCGACTTCCAGTACCGCAACAGCAACATCAATGGCGGCAATGTCGTCGTCGGAGATGCCTGGGTGCAGCGCTCGGAAAATCCGGGTGTCGAAGATGACGATCTCGCCTGGGGTCTGAGGCTGAACTACCCGAACGACCGCGTGCAGCTCAGTGCCTTTGCGCGCGAATTCCAGCCGAACTTCAGTCCCAAGCTGGGCTTTGCCAACCGCACGGGAATCCGCCACTACGAAACGGAGGGCCGACTGCGCAAGCGCAACGATGGCAAGGCGCGGTTCCGCCTGCTCGACTGGGGCTTCCGCCTCACCCGCATCGAGGACTTGCTGGGGCGCGTACAGACCGAAGAACGGATCATGCGCTTCTTCGAGATCCAGAATCAGGTGAACGACCGCGTGGAGACCAACTACATCGGCATCCGTGAGGTGCTGGACGTGCCGTTTCAGATATCGCGTGGCATCTTCATCCCGGCCGGCGACTACCGCTTCGTGCGGCACCGCTTCCGTGTGCAGACCAACCCGGGTCGTCTGCTGTCCGGGGAAGTGATGTTCCGCTGGGGCGACTTCTGGACGGGCACGGTCAAGGAGTATGCCGGCACCATCGATCTGCGACCTTCGCCCAAATTCTTTGCCCGCTGGAACTACCAGATCGTCGATGCCCAGTTGCCACAGGGCAACTTCGACTTCACCATCAACCGCCTAAACCTCGACTTCAACCTGACACCGCGTCTGATGTGGCAGAACTTCGTGCAGCACAACAGTGTGACCAAGACCCTCGGATGGAACAGCCGACTGCGCTGGGAGGTGCAGCCAGGCAACATCCTGTTCCTGGTGATGAACCAGGGCTGGGAGATCGAAGATGGCAGCTATCTGCCACTGGTCACCAACTTCACCGCCAAGCTGCGCTGGACGTTCAGGTACTGAGGCAGCACGTCGGCATCCACAGGAGTCCCCATGGCCAGCATCTTCACACGCATCCTTGCCGGCGAATTGCCGGGCCACTTCGTCTGGAAGGACGAGGTGTGCTTCGCCATCATGACCATCCAGCCGATACGCGGCGGGCATGTCATCGTCATTCCCAATGCCGAGGTCAATCACTGGGACGACGTGCCACCGAGCACGGCGGCCTACCTCATGCAGGTGTCGCAGACCATCGCCAAGGCCATCAAGGCCAACGTGGTGTGCAAGCGTGTGGGTGTGATGGTAGTGGGGCTGGAGGTGCCGCACACGCATATTCATCTCATCCCCATCGACAGCATGGCCGACCTCGACTTCAAGCACGCCAAGCCGCTGCCACAAGACGAACTGGCCGCCATGGCCGCCACGCTGCGCGCCACGCTGGCGGCGGCTGGGCACAAGGCGGCGTCTCTCTCATGAGGCCTGCAACAGCCGGGGGAAGGCCGGAGGCGGGGCGTTGGGTGGGCGAGGCTCGCAGGGCAGGATGCCCGGAGCGCCAGCGCCATGGATGGTTTGAAGCGGTCGCCAACCCAACGCCCCGCCTCCGGCCCGGTCGCCGCTGTAAAGCAAGCGCATGAAAGACACCCTTTACCAGCAGCAGGACGCCACGCGCGGCGGCTTCGTCTTCGACGACAAAGTGGCCGCCGTGTTCAGCGACATGATCAACCGCTCAGTGCCGGGCTACGCCACCATCATCACCCAGATCGGCACGCTGGCCGAGCGCTACGCCCAGGCGCACAGTCGCTGCTACGACCTCGGTTGTTCGCTGGGGGCTGCCACGTTGGCGCTGCGCCACCACATTCGGGCCGCGGGCTGCGAGATCGTCGCAGTGGATAACTCGCCGGCCATGATCGAGCGCTGCCGCGCGATGCTGGCCGCCGACCACGCGACGGTGCCCGTACAAGTACAGTGTGCCGATCTCTGTGAACTGCCCATCGAGGACGCCTCGCTGGTGGTGCTGAATTTCACGCTGCAGTTCGTGCCGCTCGCGGCCCGGGACGCGCTCATGCAGCGTATTGCGGCCGGGCTCAGGCCCGGCGGCTTGCTGATCCTGTCGGAGAAGGTGCAGATCGAAGACGCCGCGCTCGACGCGCTCTTCATCGATTTGCACCATCGCTTCAAGGCGCAGAACGGCTACAGCGGTACCGAGATCGCCCGCAAGCGCGCCGCCATCGAGAACGTGCTGGTGCCGGAAACGCTGCGCGCCCACGAGCAGCGAATCCGGGCAGCCGGCTTTGCCAGCTTTGCAGTGTGGTTCCAGTGTTTCAACTTTGCCTCGATGGTCGCGGTGAAGGCATGAGCGGCGAAGTCCTCGGCTACGCCGCCTTGAAGAAACAGCTCGTCGACACCCCGCTGCAGGCGCTCTCGGCACTGCTGCCCGATGATCTTGCGGCGCAGGTGGTCCATGGTGACTTCCCCCGGTGGCAGCGGGCGCTGCAGCAACTGCCACGACTCGAACCCGCCAGCGTCGATCTCGCCAGGGCCGTGCGCGTGGGAACGGCCGACCAGATGAGCGAGGACCAGCGCACTGCGTTGCGCGACGTCCTGCTGCAGCTGCACCCATGGCGCAAGGGACCCTTCGAGCTGTTCGGTCTCTCCATCGATACCGAATGGCGCTCCGACTGGAAGTGGGATCGCGTGCTGCCCCACATCAGCCCGCTGGCAGGCCGCCGCGTGCTCGACGTGGGCTGCGGCAGCGGCTACCACTGCTGGCGTATGGCCGGCGAGGGCGCCGGCCTCGTCATCGGTGTGGAACCGATGCTGGTGTATGTGCTGCAGTATTTCGCACTGCGACACTTCTTGCCGGGGCCGCCGGTGTGGGTACTACCGTTCACCCTCGAGCAGCTACCGGAACAGCTGCCCGCGTTCGACACGGTGTTGTCGATGGGTGTGCTCTACCATCGCCGCTCGCCTTTCGAGCACCTCGACCTGCTCAGGAAAAAATTGCGCAGCGGAGGCGAACTGCTGCTGGAAACCCTGGTCGTGGATGGCGCCGAGGGGACGGTACTGGTACCCCCGGAGCGCTACTGCCGCATGCACAACGTCTGGTTCCTGCCGAGCCCGTCGACGCTGCAGCGCTGGCTGGAACGGGCCGGTTTCCGCGAGGTTCGCCTCGTCGATGTCACGCCCACTACCACCGAAGAGCAGCGCCGCACTCCATGGATGACGTTCGATTCGCTGGCGCAGGCACTGGACCCGGCCGATGCCCGGCGTACCTGCGAAGGGTTGCCGGCCCCGCTGCGTGCCATGTTGGTTGCAACGCGCTGACGACGCAGCAGCCCTGCAGTTTGCATCGCCACAGGGGCCGCCTCTAGACTGCCCGCACGCGCCGTTGCCGGGTGGTCTGCTGCTCCACAGTGCCTTACCGTGCCGGTCGTTGTAGCGGAACCCTGTCGCATGCAGTCCCTGATGGATTTCCGCCAGCGCAGTGCTGGCGATATCGAAAAACTCCTGGTCCAGATTTCGGTGGACCCGTCGCAGGCACCCCTGCTGCGTGACGAACTGACCGCCCTGTGGCTCGCCAGCGATCATGCGCGCGAACTCTGCTTGGCACAGTCGGATTTGCTGCATGACCTCGTCGAGACCGGTGACCTGCAGCGCGACTGCGGCGACTTTGGCGCTGCCCTGTGCGGCTTTCTCGCCCGCTGTGAGCCGGCACTGACCGCCGCCGTCCACGCTGGCGAGCTCAGCGCCCTGCAGCGTCTGCTGCGTCGTTTCCGGGAACGGGAATGGCTGCGCCTGGTGTGGCGGGAAGTCAGCGGTCGTACCGACGTGATGCAGACCTGCCGGGAGCACTCGCTGCTGGCCGATGCCTGTTTGCAGTTCGTGCTGCCACGGCTGCAGCGGGTGCTGGTGGGGCAGCTGGGTGCACCGCTCGGCAGCGATGGCCACGAGCAACAACTGATCGTCTTGGCGCTCGGCAAATATGGCGCTTTCGAGCTCAACCTCTCGTCGGACATCGATCTCATCCTGGCCTTTCCGGAAGACGGCGAGACCAAGGTACCGGCAGCAGGGCAGGACGCCCACACCATCCAGCACTTCTTTACGCGGCTCGGGCAAACCCTGCTGACCGTGCTCGACAGCAAGACCCCGGACGGTTTCGTGTTCCGCGTGGACCTGCGGCTGCGTCCCCACGGAAGCGCCGGCGCACTCGCGCTTTCCGTGGCGGCGATGGAGGAGTACTACCACAGCCATGGCCGCGACTGGGAACGCTTTGCCATGATCAAGGCACGGGCCGTGACCGGCGATCCGGCGGTGGTGCAACAGCTGGAGGCCATGCTGCGCGCCTTCACCTTCCGGCGCTATCTCGACTTTGCCACGGTGGCCTCGCTGCGTGATCTCAAGCGGCAGATCGAGCAGCAGGTGCGGCGTAAGGGTCTCGACGCCAATATCAAGCTCGGGCGCGGTGGCATCCGCGAAATAGAATTCGTGGCGCAGGTGCTGCAGCTGATCCACGGCGGCAGACAGCCGGCGCTGCAGCAGCGCAGTCTGTTGGCCGCACTCGACACGCTGGCCAGCCTGCAGCTGCTGCCCGCCGCGGATGCCGCCACCTTGCGCCGCCATTACCTGTTCCTGCGCCGGCTGGAGAATGCTGTGCAGGCCCTGCGTGACCAGCAGACCCACGACTATCCTGCAGAGCCGTTTGCCGAAGCACGCATCGCCGCCGTGCTCGGCCAGAGTGAGATTGCGACACTGCGCGCTGCACTCGAGAACGTGCGCAGCGAAGTCGCCACCATCTTCGCCGAGGTGATCAAGCCCTCGGGTGAAGCCGAGCAGCAGACCGACGATACGCGCTGGCAGCAGCTTTGGCTGGGGACGCTCGAGCCGGAGGCCGTCCACGCGCTGCTCACGACCCATGGCTTCGGGGCTGCCGATCTGCTGCAGCGACTCGAGCAGTTCCGCAGCAGTCGGCAGTTGCTGGCACTGGATCGCTGGAGCCGCGAGCGCGTCGACCAGTTCATGCCTCGCCTGCTGGCCGCCGCTGCGCGGCAAACGGCGCCGGATCTGGCGTTCGCCCGCACGTTTCTGTTCGTGCAGGCGGTGCTGCGCCGTACCGTCTATCTGGTGCTGCTGCTCGAGAATCCCCTGGCGCTGAGGCAGCTGTTGCTGCTGTGCGCCGCCAGCCCGTGGGTCGTGGAGCTGCTGTCACGCTACCCGGCGCTGCTCGACGAGCTGCTGCGGCCCTTGCAGCAGCCACCGCCCCTGAAGGATCTGCAACAGCGCCTGCGCCAACAACTGCTGCGTAGCCCGGTCAGTGACCTCGAAGAGCAGTTACGGGTGATCCAGACCTTCAAACAGGAGCAGCTGCTCAACGTGGCAGCGGCCGAGCTGTCCGGTGGCATGTCGCTCATGAAAGTCAGCGATTACCTCACCTGGCTGGCCGAAACCGTGGTCAACGAGATGCTCGGTCTGGCCTGGCAGCAGCTCACGGCCCGCCACGGCCAACCGGTCAATGCAGCCGGCAAGGCGGGTGAGTGCGATTTCATCATCATCGCCTACGGCAAGCTCGGCGGGCTCGAACTCAACTATGTCTCGGATCTCGATCTGGTGTTCCTGCACGATGGCTCGGCCGAACTCGACACGCTGGGCAGCGCCGCCGCCCTCAACAGCTCGGCGTTCTATGTACAGCTCGGACAGAAAATCCTGGCGCTGCTCGGGACTCAGACACTGATGGGGCGGCTCTACGACATCGACCTGCGTCTGCGACCGTCGGGGGCCAGCGGCGCACTGGTGACGACCCTGGATGGCTTCGAGCGCTATCAGCAGCAGGAGGCCTGGACCTGGGAGCATCAGGCGCTGGTGCGGTCCCGCGTGGTGGCCGGGTCGCCCGCCCTGGCGGCGCGCTTTCTCGACGTACGCAACCGTGTACTGGGCCAGCCGCGCGACGAGGCGAAGCTGCGTCACGACATCCTCGCCATGCGGGAGCGCATGCTCAAGCAGCACGGTTCGCGCGATCCCGCCGTGTTCGATGTCAAGCAGGACGCCGGCGGCCTCATCGACATCGAATTCCTCGTGCAGTACGGCGTGCTGGCCCACGCCGCCGCCCACCCGCAGCTGCTGCGCTGGAGCGACAACATGCGCCTGCTGGATACGCTCGCTGCCACTGGCGCCATGCCACTGGCCATGGCGCAGCGTCTGCAGACCCTGTACCTGCGCTATCGTGCCGAACTGCATCGGCATGCGCTCAATCTGCAGGACAGCAAGGTGCCGGCCGAGCGCTTCCGCGCCGAACGAGCCGAGGTGCGGACGCTGTGGCAGGCCTGGTTGCCGGACGCCTCGGGGACGGGCGCAGCATGAAGCGGATCCTCGTTATCGGTCCTTCGTGGGTGGGTGATCTCGTCATGGCGCACAGCCTGTTCCAGTGTCTGCGCCAGCGCCACGCCGGGCTGCAGCTCACCGTGCTGGCGCCACGCTGGAGTCTGGAATTGCTGGAGCGCATGCCCGACGTCGATCAGGCGCTCGAGCTGCCGCTGCAGCACGGAGAACTGGCGCTCGGCAAGCGCTGGCGACTGGCGCGGGCGCTGGGGCGGCAGGGTTTTGAGCAGGTCATCGTGCTGCCCAACTCCTTCAAGACCGGCTTGCTGGCCCGCTTCACCAGCATCGCCGAGCGCAGCGGCTGGCGGGGGGAGGCACGTGGCTGGCTGCTCAACGACTGCCGTCGTCTGGACAAGTCCCGCTATCCGCTCATGGTCCAGCGCTTCGCCGCGCTGGGCTTTCCGGTGGGCGCGCTGCTGCCCGAGCCGCTGCCGCGGCCGCGACTGCAGGCCCGCGCCGAGGCGGTGCCGGCGCTGCTCCAGCAACTCGGGCTCTCGCTGGAACGGCCGGTGCTCGCCCTCTGCGCCGGCGCCGAATTCGGCCCGGCCAAGCAATGGCCGCCCATGCACTTTGCCGAGGTCGCCGAGCGTGCCGCGGCGGCAGGGCTGCAGGTGTGGTTGTTCGGGTCGGCCCGCGACGGCGCGGCGGCAGAAGCGATCTGCCGGTTGGCACCCCGCGCGGTGAATCTTTGCGGGCGGACCACGCTGGGTCAGGCGGTGGATCTGCTGGCGGTGACGGCGGCGGTGGTGAGCAATGATTCTGGTCTGATGCACGTGGCCGCCGCGCTGGCCAGACCCTTGGTGGTAGTGTACGGTTCCACGTCGCCGGCGTTCACGCCGCCGCTTGCGGCCCGCGTGGCCGTCCTTTCGGAATCCCTGGCCTGCAGCCCCTGTTTCCAGCGTGAGTGTCCGCTGGGACACCTCGACTGTCTGCGACGCTTGTCGCCGACGCGCGTGTGGGAAGCCCTGCAGGATCTGCTGGCGGCGGAGCAGGCCTGAAACGGCCCTGAACTGGAAATTCTGATGCGCGTACTGATCGTCAAGGTATCCTCGCTGGGTGACGTGATCCACACCCTGCCGGCCGTGACAGATGCCAGCCGGGCGCGGCGCGGCCTGCGCTTCGACTGGGTAGTCGAGGAAGCCTTCACCGAGATTCCCGCCTGGCACCCGGCCGTCGACAAGGTCATCCCGGTCGCCTTCCGACGCTGGCGCAAGCATCCGTTCAAGACCTGGCGCTCCGGCGAGTACGCCGCGTTCCGAGATAACCTCAAGCGGCAGCACTACGATCTTGTCATCGATGCGCAGGGTCTTCTGAAGAGCGGGCTCATCAGCCGCATCGCCCGCGGCCTCACCATAGGTCTCAGCGACCGCACGATCCGCGAACCGCTGGCGACGCTTTTCTACAACGTGAAGTACGCGGTGTCGTGGCAGCAGCATGCGGTGGAGCGCGTGCGCGACCTGTTTTCCCGCACCTTCAACTACACGCTCGACCACCACATCTGCGATTACGGGCTCGACACGCGCCGCCTGCGGGCAGCCTCGGCCGCGCCGGTGCCGGGTGCTCGCCCGTACCTGCTGTTCCTGCACGGCACCACTTGGGAGTCGAAGCTGTGGCCGCTGCCTTACTGGCAGGAACTGGCCCGGCTCGCCAACGGCAACGGCTACGACGTGAAGGTGCTGTGGGGCAACGATGAAGAGTTCAGTCGGGCGCAAGCCATCGCCGGTGCCAGCGGCAACGTGCAGGTGCTCGACCGCCAGAGCCTCGGTGCCATCGCCGGCCTGCTGCTACACAGTGCCGGAGCGGTAGCGGTCGATACCGGGCTCGCCCATCTGGCCGCCGCACTGACGGTACCGACCGTATCGCTGTACGGCGCGTCCGATCCCACGCGCACCGGCACCTTTGGCCGCCGCCAGCGGCATCTCCGGTCCCCACTGGCCTGCGCACCCTGCCGCCAGCGGCTGTGTACCTATGAGGGTGCAGCGCTGGAGGACGAGTTTGCCGGCAGACGTTTCACTGTCTCGCCTGCCTGCTTCCGTGCCCAGCCACCCGCGCTGGTCTGGCAGCAGCTCGCCGACCTGATCGGTGGAGGCCCCGGCACGCTCGACGGCCTCTTCTACGCCCGCTGACATGCGTCTCGCCCTGGCCCTGTTTCACTGGTTTCCCTATGGCGGCCTGCAGCAGGACCTCCTCAAGGTCGCGGCTGCCTGCCGAACGCGGGCGACGGTGAGCATTCACTGCCTGCAGTGGGAGGGACCGCTGCCGGAGGGGGTGCAGGTCGAGGTGGTATCAGTGGCCGGCTTCACGCGGGAGGGGCGCCAGCGTGCCTTCGCCCGCCATCTCCTCGAGCGCGTGCGGCCCGCCGTGGACCTGCTGCTGGGCTTCAATCGGCTGCCCGGCCTCGACTACTACTTTGCCGCCGACAGTTGCTTCGCCTACAAGGCGCTGCACGAGCGCCCGTGGTGGTACCGTTTCGCGCCGCGGGCGCGCCAGCAACTGCGTTTCGAGGCCGCCGTGTTCGGTGCCGACAGCACCACGGTGGCGCTGCTGCTGAGCGGGCGTCAGCGCCAGCAGTACGAGGCGGTCTACCACACCCCCGCCGCGCGACTGCTTGACCTGCCGCCCGGCATCGACCGCAGGCACTGCGCCGGCGCCGATGCGCCGGCACTGCGGCTGGCGTTCCGACAGGCACTCGCCATTCCCGCGGCGGCCCCTGTCGTGCTGCAGATCGGGTCCAGTTACCACACCAAGGGTCTGGACCGCTCGCTGGCCGCCATCGCTGCGCTGCCGCCAGCGCTGCGGGAGCGATTGTATTTTCTGGTGCTTGGGCGCGACCGCCGGGTGGCGCACTGGCAGCGCCGTGCCAGCCGTCTCGGTCTCGGCGAGCGCCTGCGCTTCCTGTCGCCGGGCCAGAGCATCCGTGAGGCCATGCAGGGTGCCGACCTGCTGCTGCACCCGTCACGCCACGAAAGTGCCGGCCTCGTGATCCTCGAGGCCGTGGTCGCCGGACTGCCGGTGTTGACTACCGCTGCCTGCGGCTATGCCGAACACGTCAGCCGGGCCGGCGCCGGGCTGGTGTGTGCCGAGCCCTTCCGACAGCCGGAACTCGACCGCAGCCTGCGCCTCATGCTGGAAGAAGAGGAACAGCGCGGGCTCTGGCGCCGTCAAGGCATCGACTATGGGCGCACCCAGTCGCTCTATGACATGCCGGGCGTGGTGGCGGAGCTGCTGTTGGCCGCCCGGCGGTCTTCGCCATGACCTGGGGGCGGGAAGAGCTGATGCTGCGCGCCGATCTGGCCTGCCACTGGCAGGGCTGCGACGCCTTCAGCGCCGCCTTTGCCCTCAGCGGCCCGGTGGCGCGCGAACTCGAGCAGCGACAGACCCTGGCCTTCCAACTCGAGGGACGGCGCTTCTTCGTGAAGCGCCATCGCGGTGTGAGCTGGAAGGACGTCTTCAAGAACCTGCTGCAGGGCCGGCTACCGGTCGTGAGCGCCCGCAACGAGTATCTGGCGCTGGAGCGTCTGCGTGCGCTCGGTCTGCGCGTGCCGGTGGTAGCCGGCTATGGGCGCCGCGGCTGGCTGCCTTCGCGGTTTCAGTCGTTCCTCATCACCGAGGACGTGGGGCCGCACCGCAGTCTGGAGCAACTCTGCCGCGACTGGCCGCAGCAGCCGCCTTCGGTAGCGCGCAAGCGTACCCTGCTGCAGGAGGTGGCCGACATCGCCCGCCGCCTGCATGCAGCCGGCATCTGTCACCGGGATTTCTATCTCTGCCACTTCCTACAGACCAGCGAGCAGGAACCCCTGGTACTCATCGACCTGCACCGCGCCCTCATCCGCAGCCCGCTGGCGCGGCGCTGGATCGTCAAGGATTTGGGCAGCCTGTATTTTTCTGCCCTGGAGGCCGGCCTGACGCGTCGCGATCTGCTGCGCTTCGTGGCGCGCTACCGCCAGCAACCGTGGCGCCGCGTGCTGGCCGAGGAAGCGGGTCTCTGGCAGGACATCCGTGCGCGCGCCCTGCGCCTCTACCGGCGCGGCAAGCGCGGCTGAGCATTCAGCGCGAGCGGCGCCATTGCCAGAGGCAGGTCGCGGCCAGCAGCAGAAAGCCGAGCAAGGAAAGGTCGGCGATGGTGAAGAGGTCGAACAGCGGGTCACGCCAGGTGACCTCCGCGCAGTTGCCGTCACCGGAAAACATCACGCTCAGCACGTCCTTCAGCGGGAAGTCGGCTTCCAGCATGTAGCCGATGCTGGGCAGACAGGCGGGAATCTGATCCTTCGGCAGGTGCTGCAGATAGATCTGGCGGATGGCAAAGCCGGCACCCGCCAGCGCCGTGACCGCCGACAGCACACCATACACGCCCTGGCCGCGCGCCGCCGGGTTGTGCAGCACCGCCGCCAGCGCCAGCAGCCCGGTGGCCAGGAAGAACACCCGCTGCATGATGCACAACGGGCATGGCTCCAGCAGCAGCACGTGTTCCATGTAGAGCGCGATGCCGAGCAGGCCACTGCAGAACAGGAAGATGCCCAGATAAATCTGGCGCTGGCTGAACTGGTTGCAGAACGTAGACAGACTCATGGCGGGCTCCGGTGGGGCGGCTCAGTGGGCGTTGAACTGCTGCAGAAACGACGTGAAGTCGACGGTGTCGGCCTGTTCGATGGCGCGCTGCTGCTCGATCGAGCGGGCACTGCGCTGCAGGAAATCCTGTTGGCGCTCCGGCGGCAACTGCCGTGCACGGAAGAAATCGCTGTTGGCCAGGGACTGGTTCATGGCGAAGCGGAAATACGATGTCTTCAGTTCGCGCATGCGTTCGAGGACCCGCGCCGACGGCGTGAGGACGCTGTCCTGCACCTTGGCACGCTGGATGGCGGTGGCAGCGCCGTGCAAGGGCTTGCCCGTGGCCTTGTCGAGCAGTTCGGCAATGGCGGCGACCCCGTCCAGAATCTCGTGGGCCCAGCCCTGCAGCGTCAGGGCCTGTCCCTGCCGCAGCAGCATCAGACCCGGTTCCCGCCCGCGGCGCACCACGGCCTTGTGGTTCATGTCGATCTCGGCGTACTCGCCCCCGTGCGACGGCGGGCTCGGCTGCAGGGCACAGTACAGCAGGAAGCCGCTGAGGAAATGCATGGTTTCCTCGTCGATGCCCACCGCCAGGAAGGGGTTGAGGTCGAGGCAGCGCACTTCGATGTATTCCACGCCGTGCTTGCGCAGGGCGGTGACGGGGCGCTCGCCCTTGGCGGGGATGCGCTTGGGGCGGATGGTGCTGTAGAACTCCGCCTCCATCTGCAGGATGTTCGGGTTGACCTGGGCCGGCGAGCCATCGTCGGTACTGAAGGCAAGATAGGGTTCGTATGGCGTCTGGATCGCGCGCAGCAGCCCGTCGGTGTACTCGCCTACGCTGTTGTAGCTGATACCGAGACCAGCCTGCGCCTTGCTGGTGTAGCCGAGATCCCCCATCCGCAAGGAAGTCGCGTAAGGCAGGTACAGGCTGGCCTCGTCCCACGGCTCCAGTCCGTGATTCGGCGTGTGGCGCACGAAGCTGCGGCATAGCGCCGGCGAAGCGCCGAACAGGTACAGCAGCAGCCAGGCGCTGCGGCGGAAGTTGCGGATGAGGGCGAAGTAACGCGCCGTGCGGAACACCTCCAGCGGTTCGTCGTTGCCTTCCCGGGTCTGCAGCAGCTGCCAGAGCGAATCCGGCAGCGAGAAATTGAAGTGGATGCCGGCGATGGTCTGCATGGTGCGGCCATAGCGAAAGCCCAGGCCGCGGCGGTACAGCGTCTTCAACGTGGCAATGTTGGACGACCCGTAGCGGGCAAGCGGGATCTCGCTGCCGTCTGGCAGCACGCAGGGCATCGACGAAGTCCATAGCAGTTCCTCGCGCGGCAACTGCGAGTAGATGAAAGTATGGATGTCCTCCAGGGTGCGCACGGTGGCGGCCGGGTCCCCGGCGACCGGGGTGATGAACTCCATCAGGGATTCGGAAAAATCGGTGGTGATGCAGTCGTGGGTGAGCGCCGCGCCGAGGCCTTGCGGGTGCGACGTCAGGGCCAGTCGACCCTCCGGGTCGATGCGCAGACTCTCCTTTTCCACCCCGTGCCTGAGGTTGGCCAGCGCACTGAGGCCAGCAGGCTGCCCCAGCACATCGAGGGTGCTTTGAATGTGTGCCAGCAAAACGAAGGTCCCAAAAGCTACGAAGGTCTGACTGGGTGGGGCGGGCACTCCGGCGGGCAGTCAGAGGTGCCTTGAGGAGCTGCCGGACAGGAATTTCTCTACAGACCAGATTCGCGTAAGTATGCAAAAAACAAGCAAAATTTTAACCTTTCGACTGCCCTGCCCCAAGCAGGTGCCGGGATTATGCCACAGGAGTTTGGCGGAAAGTAAAGCCGCGCCCGGGGTCGGGCGACCCCTCGGGCGCGGCGCCCTCCTCAGTCGCCGCTGGCTTCGTTCATCTCTCGCTTGAAACGGTGGATGCGCCGCCGGTCCTGCTTGGTCGGACGGTGGCTGGGCGTTTCCATCAGGGCGTGGATGGACTTGCGTTCGGCCGCGAGTTTTTCGCGCAGCGCGATGCTGTCCGGCGTTTCCTCGTACAGCCTGGCCGCTTCGGGCGCGCCACGGCGCTGCTCGTCGAGGGCCTTGACCACGACGGTGCGTTCGTCGAAACCCTGCCGGATCGTGAGGATCTGGCCCGTCTCCAGTTCACGGCTGGGTTTGCTGCGTTCGCCGTTGCAGTGCACCTTGCCCCCCTCGATGGCGGCCTTAGCCAGTGAGCGGGTCTTGAAGAAGCGCGCCGCCCACAGCCATTTGTCGATGCGTACGCGCTGCGGCCCTCCGGCCTGGCCGTCGTCGTTCCTCACGCGGGCAGCAACTCGCTGAAGTGCAGGATGCCCGGAAATTCACTGGCGGCGCGCGGCGGCAGCGACATGTCCGGCTGCAGGACCTGCAACAGGCGCGCCACGCCTTCCTCGCGGGCGCGCCGCAGGACCGGCAGGCTGTCGTCGATGAACAGGCAGCGGTGGTAGTCGATGCCGGTGGCGTAGGCGAAGGCAGGCCAGAAACCCTCGTTCTCCTTGGCGAGTCCGAAGGGATGCGTGCTGTACATGGCGTGCAGATAGGTACCGAGCCCACTCGCCACGTGCTTGATTTCCAGTGCCTTGGGATGCGCGTTGGTGAGCAGTACGCAGTGTTTGCCGGACGCGCGCAGGAAGCGCAGGAAGTCTTCGGCGCCGGGGCGGAACTTCACACCCGCACTCACTTCACGCTTGATGGCCTCGACATCGAGCGCGAGTTCGCGGCTCCAGTGATCGAGGCAATACCAGTTCAGGCTACCCTGCAGCGCGGCCGAAAAACGCTCGAGCCGGGCCTTGGCCTCCGGCAGGGGCAGGCCGTGCTGCTCGGCGTAGCGGCCTGGCAGGTATTCCAGCCAGAAGAAGTTGTCGAAGTGCAGGTCGAGCAGGGTGCCGTCCATGTCGAGCAGCACCGTGTCGATCGCAGTCCAGTCCAGCATGGCAACCTCGTGGAAGGGGACCGCGCCATCGCCACTGCCGACGCTGGCAGGGGTGGGCAGCAGGTCCCATAATGCCGGGCATTATAGAGGGTGCGCGCAACGGGCGCGGCCTGCCTTACCGGGTGTTTTGCATGCTGTCCTGCGCTGCGCTGCTGCCTGCCGTACTGTCGACCGCCCAGAGCGCCGGCGCTGCCATCCTCGAGGTTTACCAGCGTGCCGACCACGGACTGACCCACAAGGCGGACGCCTCACCGCTCACCGCGGCCGACCTCGCTGCCCATGCCGTCATCGACGCCGGCCTGCGGGCGCTGCGGCCGTCGCTGCCTGTGCTGTCCGAGGAGTCTGCCGTCATCGCCTGGGATGAGCGGCGCCACTGGAGTCACTACTGGTTGGTGGATCCACTCGACGGCACCAAGGAGTTCCTGCGCCGCAATGGCGAATTCACCGTCAACATCGCCCTCATCGCCCACGGCGTGCCGGTGCTTGGCGTGGTGCACGTGCCGCTGACCGGTACCAGCTACCTCGGGGTGCAGGGTCTCGGTGCGTGGAAGCTCGGCAAAGGACAGTGCAGCCCCGTGCAGGGGCGGCCGCTGCCAGGCTCCGCAGCAACACTGCGCGTCGTGGCAAGCCGCACGCACCGCGGTGAACAGCTCGATGCCTGGCTGGACCGTGTACGGCAGCGCTTCGCCGCGGTGGAGTTGCTGAGCATGGGCAGCTCCCTGAAGATTTGCCTCGTGGCTGAGGGCCAGGCTGACCTCTACCCTCGGCTGGCCCCGACCTCGGTATGGGACACGGCCGCCGCGCAGGCGGTGCTGGAGGCCGCCGGCGGCTCGCTGCTCGATGACACGGGCAACATCCTCCGCTACAACGGCAGGGCCGAACTGCTCAATCCGTTTTTCTTCGCCATTGCCGATGCGGCACGCGGGAGCGACCTGTGCCGCCTGAACTGAACCCGCCGTCCGCGTCGCCAGCACCTGCGGCGACCTGGCTACCGGAGCTGGCGGCCCTGCTCGCCCTGTTCCTCCTCTTGTTGTTGCCCAACCGTCTCGGCTGGATCGAGCCCACGGCGTTCGGCTTCCTGCCGCTGGAGTTGCTGGTGGTGGGCCTGGCGCTGCTGGCACCGGGGCGGGCCGGGATCCTGTTGCGCTGGGGCTGCGCTGCGCTGCTGGCCGTGGGGCTGCTCTGCAAGGTGGCGGATCTCTTCGCCTACCAGGTGTTTTCACGACCCTTCAATCCGGTGTTCGATCTGTCGCTGCTGGCCGATGCGCTGCGGCTGCTGAACGGCGCACTCGGCCGGTGGGGCGCGCTGGTGGTCGCGCTGCTGATGCTGCTGCTATTCGCCGGCATCCTGCTCTTGTCGGTCGGGGTGCTCGGTCGCGTGCAGCGCGGTTTGCAGCGCGAACGCCGCCTGGCACTGCCCGGCCTCTTGGCCCTGCTGCTGCTGTGGATCCTGTTGAAAGCCGGTGGATTCGCCCGCGTGAATCACTACTTCTACGACGAACTGGTGCTGCACGCGCGGGCCACGCGCGACAGCGTGGTCGACCTGCGGCAGTTCCGCGCCACCGTCGACGACGACCGCTATGCGGCCGTGCCGGGCGAGGCGCTTCTGGCCGGTCTGCGCGGCAAGGACGTTGTCCTGGTGTTCCTCGAATCCTACGGCCGCGTGGCCTTTGACGATGCTCGCCTCGCCAGTGTGGTGCGGCCCGCACTTGAGCGCGCCGACCAGCAACTCGCGGTGAATGGCCTCGCCGTGCGCAGTGGCTGGCTGGAGTCACCCACGGTCGGCGGCATCAGCTGGCTCGCCCACGGCACGCTGCTGTCCGGGCTGTGGATAAACAGCCAGACCCGTTACGACAGCCTGATGCTCAGCCAGCGACCCACCCTCAACCGCCTGTTCAAACGGGCAGGCTGGCGGACGCTGGCGTTCATGCCGGCCATCAGCATGGTGTGGCCGGAAGCCGCGTATTTCGGCTATGACCAGGTCTACGATGCGCATAACTCCGGCTATGCCGGATTACCGTTCAACTGGGTGACCATGCCCGACCAGTACGTGCTGTCCGCCCTGCAGCGCTTCGAGCGCGAGCCTGTGCAGCGGCCGCCGGTGATGGCGGAAATCGCCATGATTTCCTCGCATGCGCCGTGGACGCCCACGCCCCGACTGCTGCCATGGTCGGAGGTAGGCGATGGCAGCATCTTCAATGCCCAGACGCTGGCCGGCCCTACGCCCGAGGAGGTCTGGCAGAGCCCGCAGCGCATCCGCACGCAGTATGCGCAGTCCATCGAATATGCGCTCAATGCGCTGGCGTCTTACGCCATCAATTTCGGCGATGACCGGCTGGTGCTGCTGGTGGTCGGCGACCATCAGCCGGCCCCGCTGGTGGCTGGTGATCTGCCCAATGCCCACGTTCCGGTGCACGTGATTGCCCGCGATCCGGCCGTGATCGCGGCCATCGCCGACTGGCAGTGGACGCCGAGCCTGTTGCCCGCCGCCACCGCCCCCGTGTGGCCGATGAGCGATCTGCGTGACCGCTTGCTCGCGGCCTTCGCCGGTTGCCGCCCGGCCGACGGCAGTTGCGGAGCCGGCAGCCCGTGAGTGCCCTGCGTGAAAAACTCGGCCTGCTGCGTTCCCTGCTCATGTACTACGCCATTCCGGGGCGCTTCGGCCGGCTGCAGCGTTTCTATGCCCAGTTCATGCAGCCCGGAGATCTCTGCTTCGACGTCGGCGCCCACGTCGGCAATCGCCTGCAGGTCTGGCAGTCACTCGGTGCCCGCTGTGTGGCTTTCGAGCCGCAGCCAAGGCTGTTCGACTACCTGGAGCGGCGCTTTGGCCATGAGACTGGCCTCACCCTGCTGCCGCTGGCCGTCGGTGCCACGGCCGGGACCGCCACGCTGCACATCAGCACGCGCACGCCGACGGTGACCAGCCTGTCCTCCGAGTGGATCGCCAGCGTGCAGCAGGATGCCTCCTTTCGCCGCGTGGCCTGGGACAAGACGGCAGAGGTCGCTGTGACGACCCTGGACGCGATGATTGCCCGCCACGGCATGCCGCAGTTCTGCAAGATCGACGTAGAGGGTTTCGAGCTGGCCGTGCTGCAGGGTCTGTCCCGCCCGCTGCCAGCGCTGTCGTTCGAGTACATCGCGGCCGCCTTGCCGATGGCACAGCAGTGCGTGCTGCGGCTGGAGCAACTCGGTCGCTATCAGTACCAGTACTCTCCGGGCGAGTCGCACCGGCTGGCCGCACCACGCTGGCTGGATGCGGCAGAACTGCTGGTGCTGCTGAGGACCCTGCGCGGCAGCGGAGACGTCTACGCCAGACTGGTGGGACCGCTGGCCTGACTGCCGATCCGTACGGGTCTCGGCCCGCGTATTGGGCCGTTGAACCCCAGCCAGCCCCATCAAGAACAACAAGGAGCAACCCTGTGCTGTCCATCCGCAACCTGAACCATGAATACCCCAACGGTACGCGCGCACTCGATGGCGTGTCTCTTGACTTGCCGGCCGGCATGTTCGGCCTGCTGGGGCCCAACGGCGCCGGCAAGAGTACGTTGATGCGCTGCATTGCCACGCTGCAGGCCCCGCAGTCCGGGAGCATCCATTTCGATGGTATCGATGTGCTCGCGGAGCCGGCCGCCCTGCGGCGCTTGCTCGGCTACCTGCCGCAGGACTTCGGGGTCTACCCGCGTGTTTCGGCCTGGGACATGCTCGACCATCTTGCCGTGCTGAAGGGCTATGCAGCGCGCGGTGAGCGGCGCGACACGCTGGAGCGCCTGCTGCGGCAGGTCAACCTGTGGGACGCACGACGCAAGGCGATCGCCGGCTTTTCGGGCGGCATGCGACAGCGCTTCGGCATCGCCCAGGCCCTGCTTGGCAATCCCCGTCTCATGATCGTCGACGAACCCACCGCCGGACTCGACCCGGAAGAGCGGAACCGCTTCCTCAATCTGCTCGCTGAGGTCGGCGAAAACGTGGTAGTCATCCTGTCGACCCACATCGTCGAGGATGTGGCGGAGCTGTGCCCGCGCATGGCGATTCTGGCGGGTGGTCGCATCGTGGCCGATGGTGTGCCGGCGGCTTTGGTGGAGGCGCTGCAGGGTCGTGTCTGGCGCAAAGTCGTGGCGCGCGAGGAGCTGGAGGCACTGCGCAGTACGCAGCAGGTGATCGCCATGCGGCTGCTGGCCGGCCGCACGGTGGTGCACGTGCTGTCGGATGTGGCGCCGGGCGAGGGGTTCGCACTGGCAGCCGCCGGGCTGGAGGACGTGTACTTCGCCACGCTGTCCCAACAGCGCAAAGCAGCCTAGGGAGAACAGCATGCTGAAACATGTGGTTGCCTTCGAGCTGCGCTACCAGCTGCGTTCCCCCGCCTTCTGGATCACGTTCCTGGTGTTCTTCCTGCTGGCTTTCGGGGCGGCGGCGTCCGATCAGATCACCATCGGTGGCAAGGGCGGCAACGTGCTGGTCAATGCGCCGTTCGTGATCGCGCAGACCATGCTGATCATGTCGCTGTTCGGCCTGTTCGTGGCGGCGGCGTTCGTGGCTTCGGCCGTGGTAAGGGACGATGAAACCGGTTTCGGCAGCATCATCCACAGTTCGCGGCTGGCCGTGCGCGACTATCTGGTGGGGCGCTTCACCGGTGCCTGGTTGACCGGCATGCTGGTGCTGGCCAGCGTGCCTCTCGGCAATGCACTCGGCGCGGCCATGCCCTGGCTGGATCCGGATACTGTCGGGCCCTTCAATGCCCTCTGGTATCTCTACGCCTGGGGGGTGCTGGCCGGACCGACATTGCTCATCCTGTCGGCCGTGCTGTTTGCCGTGGCGCTCTTCACCCGCTCGCTGTCGCTCACCTACGTGAGCGTGATGGTGCTGCTGGTGGCATATCTCGTGGCAGTGAGCCTGCTGAGCGATCCGCGCCACGAGCCGCTGGTGGTGTTGGCGGATCCCTTTGGTCTGTCGGCACTGGCCATACTCACCAAGTACTGGACCGCCAGTGAGCGCAATACGCTGATGCCGGCGCTCGAAGGCGGACTGCTCTACAACCGGCTGCTGTGGATCGCTGTGACCGGGATCCTGCTGGCGCTGGCCGTGCGCTTCTACCGCATCGACGCGCACCGCAAACAGGCCTCACGGCTGCCCAAGGCCCGTGCGGGTGAAGTCGGGTCGGAGGCCCCGTACGCGCAGCCTGCCGTGTTGGCGGCACCGTCTCTCGCTTTGCCTCTCTGGCGACGTCAGCTGGCGCTGCTGGCCATGCTGGTGCGCTACGACATGGTGGCTGCCTTCAAGCACCCCGGCTTCCTGGTACTGCTGTTCATCGGCGGCATCAATTCGCTTGCAGCCCTGTGGTTTGCCGACGAGTCCTACGGAACCAGCACGCTGCCGGTCACGCGGGTGATGATCGACGCCCTGCGCGGGTCCTTCACCATCATCCCGCTGCTGGTGGCCATCTACTACGCCGGTGAACTGGTCTGGAGCAGTCGAGACCGGCGCATGCACGAAATCATCGATGCCACACCTGCGCCCGACTGGGCCTTTGCCGTGCCGAAGATGCTGGCCATTACGCTGGTGCTACTGGTCACGCTGGCCAGCGGGGCGCTGGTCGCCGTGCTCGTGCAACTGCTGAAGGGTTACACCGACCTCGAGCTTGGCAAATACCTGCTGTGGTATGTGCTTCCCGGCGCCATCGACATGGCGCTGTTCGCGATTCTGGCGGTGTTCGTGCAAACCCTGGTGCCGGCCAAACCGATGGGCTGGTTGGCCATGCTGGTGTTTCTCGTGGCGCAGTCGACGCTCAGTTCACTCGGCTTCGAGCATCCACTTTACCTGTTCGCCGCCGCACCACCGGAGCCGCTGTCCGACATGAACGGGCAGGGGACCTATGCCGCCACCGCGCTGTGGTTCCGGGCCTACTGGTCGGCCTTTGCGCTGTTGCTGGCCGTCATCTCTGCGCTGCTCTGGCGTCGGGGCAGCCACAATCCGCTGCGCTACCGACTGGCCCGGCTGCCGCAGCAGCTGCGCGGTGTCGCGGGCGGCGTGGCCGGCACTGCCTTGCTCGGTCTGGCCGGCTTTGGTGGCTGGATCTTCTACAACACCGTGATACTCAACGACTACCGCACGGCCGAGGAAGAGCGGCAGCTGGCAGCCGAGTACGAGAAGACGCTGTCCGCCTTCGAAACGCTGCCGCAGCCGAGGATTACCGATGTGACACTCACCGTCGATCTCTTTCCGGGCGAAGGGCGCGCGGCGATCCGCGGTCGCTACGCGCTGGAGAATCGCACGGCAGATGCCATTTCCGAAATCCACGTGGACGTGCCGCTGGAGCTGGAAGTGCGCGCTTTGCAGGTAGAAGGTGCGACGCTTGCCAGCGAGTGGCCGGCGCTGGGCTACCGGATCTTCCGCCTCACCGAACCCTTGCCCCCGCAAGGCAAGACCACGCTCGACTTCGACCTGCTGCGCGAGCAGCGTGGCTTCCGTCATCGTCGTATCGATACGCGTCTGGTGGGCAATGGCACCTTTCTCGACAATCAGGAAATAGCGCCGAGGCTGGGTCCCTCGCGCGACGCCTACCTGCAGGACCGCAACCAGCGGCGCAAGTACGGCCTTGCGCCCGAAGTGCGGGCACCTCGGCTGGAAGATGACGCTGCACGCGCCAACAGCGTGCTGCGCAGCGACAGCGACTGGGTGACGGCCGACGTGACCATTTCCACCGAGGCGGATCAGCTGGCGATTGCGCCCGGTTACCTCGTGTCGGAGGCGGTGGAAGATGGCCGGCGGACCGTGCGCTACCGCACCGATGCGCCGATCAACAATTTCTTCTCCATCCAGTCGGCGCGCTACGCGGTGGTGCGCGATCGCTGGAACGACGTCGAGCTTGCCGTCTATCACCACCCGCCGCACGACACCAACGTCGCCACCATGCTCGAGGCGATGAAGACCTCGCTGGCGCTGTTTTCCGAGCGCTTCAGTCCGTTCCAGTTCAAACAGCTGCGTATCCTGGAGTTTCCTGCCTACGCAAGCTTTGCGCAGTCCTTTGCCAATACCGTGCCCTACTCGGAGGCAATTGGTTTCATCCAGCACAGGCGCGATGAGGACGACATCGACATGGTCACCTACGTGACGGCGCACGAAGTTGGCCATCAGTGGTGGGCGCACCAGTTGCTCCCCTCCGGGCAGCAGGGGGCCACCCTGCTGGTGGAGTCCTTTGCCCAGTATTCGGCGCTGCGGGTGATGGAGCAGCTGTACGGCCCCGCGCAGATCCGCAAGTTCCTCAAGTACGAACTCGACTCGTACCTACGTGCGCGTGGCAGTGAGCGGCTGGAGGAGCTGCCCTTGGCGCGGGTGGAGAACCAGGCCTACATCCACTACCAGAAGGGCGGGCTGGTCATGTACCTGCTGAAGGAAGAGCTTGGCGTCGAGGTTGTCGATCGCACGCTGCAGCGACTGCTCGCCGAATTCGCCTTCCAGCCGGCGCCCTACGCCAATTCGCTGGATTTTCTCCGGCTGTTGCGCGAAGAGGCCGGCGCCGAACATGAACAGCTGATCACTGATCTGTTCGAGCGCATCACCCTCTACGATCTGGCCCTGCAGGAGGCGGAAAGCCGGCAGTTGCCCGATGGTCGCTGGGAGACCACCCTGCAGATCGAGGCCCGCAAGCGCTATGTGGATGGCCTTGGCGCAGAGACGGCCACACCGCTCGACGGCCGCTTCGAGGTGGGGCTGTTCACCGCCGAGCCCGGCACGGCGGAGTTCACCGGCGAAAACGTACTGCTTCTCGAGCGTCGGGCACTGGCCGACGGCCCACAAACCCTGGTCTTCTACAGCAGCGAGCGGCCGCTGTTCGCCGGGGTGGACCCGTACAACAAGCGCATCGATCGCAACTCGGACGACAACGTGCGCGAAACCAGTCTCTGACACTGCCCACCATTGCGTGGGTCGGGGCGGGCGCGGCATAGTGCGGGCGATTTTGCGGCCCGCCGCCCGCGACCCGCGCCCCACCCCCACTTCTTGCCGAGGAATTTGCCATGAAACGATTTTTTGCACTGCTTGCCCTGCTGTCTGCCGCACTGGCCGTCCCGGCACAGGCCCAGAACTATGGCCCCAACATCAGCTTTGAGCAGGCCAAGACCGTACTGGCTGCTGCAGAAGCCGAGGCCAGCAAGCAGAACTTCACGGTCGCCATCGCCATCGTCGATACGGCAGGCCATCTGGTGGCCTTTTCCAAGGGGGACAACACGCAGATCGCCAGCGTTGACATTTCCCAGGGCAAGGCACGCTCCGCCGTCGGCTTCAAGCGCCCGACCAAGGCCCTGCAGGACACAGTGGCTGCCGGTGGAGTCGGTCTGCGCATGTTGACCCTCGAGGGCGTCGTGGCAGCGGAGGGCGGCATTCCGCTGCTGCAGAACGGGGCCATCGTCGGTGCGATCGGCGTCAGTGGCATGACCTCGGAGCAGGATGGCGTGGTCGCCGCGGCCGGAGTCGCCGCCCTCAAGTAAGCACGTCACAGTCGTGCCGGGGTGGTCCTCAGGGTGGCAGTCCCAGCACGTCGAGGTGTCCCACGCGGCAGCGACCCGTGGCCGCGCTGTCCAGACGGAATTCGCGCCAGCGCTCCAGCTGCGCCGGGTCGATCTCGGCCGCTCCGCACACGGCGGCCACCATGCCTTCGATCAATTGCCGCACCAGGGCGGCATCCTGCCCATCGAGCTGCCAGGGGCTGGGTGCTGTCTGCACCCGGTAGCCGGCGGCCTCGAGGACCTGTGCCAGATAAGTGCCGCTGTCCGGGCCCAGGGCGTGACCGAGGCCTTTGTCGCGCCGTTGGTCGCGGTTGAAGGCGGCCAGTACAGCCATGTCGTCAGGGTGTACCGGGTCCCAGTCGGTATTGCCGTCGTAGTTGAGTGCGGCATACAGCCCGTTCGGCCAACCGCTGCGCAGGCCTGCCAGGCGCTGGACGAGTCGGTCCACCAGCGCCGCCGACACCAGATCGAAGAGCGCCGAGGCAGTCACCAGACGTGCGCCACCGAGGGGAAGTTCAGCAACGATGGCGAGGTCGTTTTGGTGGTCCTCGATGCGGTAATCGCGCCGGTGGCGACGCAGTGCTTCGTCGAGCAGGGCCCCGTCGTGATCTACGAGGCGCCAGACCAGATTCTGACTACCGGGGGCCGACAGCGCGCGCAGCGTGGCGCCGGTACCCGAACCGAGGTCGGTCACGATGACCTCCCCCGGCCGTGGTGCGGTACTCAGTCGGGCCGCGCCAGCGGGCGCCGTCAGCCCCAGCCAGTCCAGGGCCTGCTCCCTCAGCGCGTGACTGCGCGCGCGCTGATCGGCGTCTTCGCGCAGGTTCAGCCAGTCGATCGAAAATCCGCTCATGTCAAAAAGGTTCCTGCTGGAGTTGACGGACGAGGTTGGCGACCTGTTCGGCGCACTGCGCCCAACTGGGTAACGCGGCGGCTGCGGCCCGGGCGCCGGCCTGCAGGGCCCGGCGCTGCGGCAGGTCGGTGAGCAGCCTGTGCAGACCCGACTGCAGCGCGTCGACGGAGTCGGGTGGTACCAGCAGTCCCGCTGTCGGCGGCACCACGTCGGACACGGCGCCGGCGCGGGCCGCCACGATCGGCAGTCCATAGGCGATGGCTTCGGCGAATACCATGCCATAGCCCTCATACCGCGAGGGCAGCACGAACAGATCGGTCTGCAGATAGTCCTCGTGCAGGTCCTCGCGTTCTCCCATGAAGTGGATACGGTCCTGCAGCCCCGCCGCCGCCACTTGCGCCCGCAATTGCCCGGCCCACCGCGGGTCGAAATGCCCGCCGCCGACGAAGCGCGCCTGCCACGGCAGCGCGCGCAGTCGGTTCAGGGCGGCGATGAGCAGATCATGGCCCTTGCGGGGCGTGAGCGTAGCGACTGTCAGCAGCTGAGGCGGATCGCCGCAGCACGCGGCAAAGCCACGCTGCTGCGTCCCCGGCTCGGCCACGCGGATGCGCCGGGCCGGCACGGCAAAGTGCTCGATCAGCGTACTGCGTGTGCGCGGGCTGGTGACGACCACCGCGCGGCACTGCGCCAGCGCGGCCTGCTCGCTGGCGTGCAGCCGCGTGCGAGTGGCGGTATCGAGACCGCTCTCGAGTGCCAGCGGATGGTGGCACAGCGCAATCAGCCGCAGGCGTGATCCATGTTGGTGCGCTGCTGCCTCGAGCACACCGAGCGCCAGGCCATCGATCAGCAGCGTGCTGCCGTCTGGCACGCTGGCAAACCAGCGCTCGGTCTCGGCCAGTGCAGCAGGCGTCGGTGCGGGGAACCCGCCGGGCAAGGCGTGATGCTGCACGGCAACGCCGAGCCTCTGCAGCCCGGCCAGCAGCTGACGGTCGTAGCCATAGCCGCCGGTCAGCGTGGCAATGTCGCCGGGAATCGCAAATATCAGCTCGGAAACCACCGGTTGCTCCGCAGCGGGCGAGGGGCCGCCAGCGTAAAGGGCAGTCCGGTCGCCCACAAGCAGTGAGTGCTGTTTACCCCCTCGGCGATCGGGTAACATCCTGCCGCCATGACGTCGTCCATTCCCTCCATGACCAAACCTTCCGTGTCCCGCAAAGCCTGCGCCAGAATTCCCACGGAGTTCGGCGACTTCCAGCTTTGCTACTACTCCAACAATGTCGATACCAAGGAGCATCTCGCGTTCTTCATGGGCGACATCGGCGGCAGCGAGCCCGTGCTGGTGCGCGTGCATTCCGAATGCTTCACCGGTGATGTCATGGGGTCGCGGCGCTGCGACTGCGGTGAACAGCTCAAGCATGCGATGGCGCTGGTGGCCGCCGCCGGCAGGGGCGTGATCCTGTATCTGCGCCAGGAGGGTCGCGGCATCGGTCTGCTGGAAAAGCTGCGTGCCTACAACCTGCAGGATCAGGGTTACGACACGGTCGACGCCAATCTCATGCTAGGCCACGAAGCCGACGAGCGCGACTACACACTGGCCGCCTGTATTCTCGCGGACCTCGGCGTGCAGCAGGTCAGGTTGATGACCAACAACCCGAGCAAGATCGTTGCGCTCAAGAACCAGGGTGTCTCTGTGGTGGAGCGGGTGCCAGTCGAGATCCCCGCCAATACCGACAACGCCGGCTACCTGCTGACCAAGCTCAAGCGCATGGATCATCAGCTGCACCTCGAACCCGCTGCCGGTGACGCGCGTGACATTCAACCAGCGAATTGAGCGCTGGCTGGTCGACACCCGCACGGCACTCGCGCCACGTTCTCCCACACGCCCCTTCGTTACCCTGAGCTACGCACAGAGCCTCGACGGCAGTCTCGCGGCCCGTGCCGGCGAGCCGCTGCAACTCAGTGGCAGCGCGGCCTTGCAGGTCACGCATCAGCTGCGCAGCCTGCACGACGGCATCCTGGTGGGCATCGGAACCGTGCTCGCCGACGATCCGCAATTGACGGTACGCCACTGGATCGGTCCCAGCCCGCAGCCGATCGTGCTCGACAGCCAACTGAGATTGCCGGCCACGGCGCGCCTGTGCCTGCACGAGCGGGGTTGTTGGGTGCTGACCTGCCGCGCGGCCGCCGCCCGCAGCACGCTGCCCTGCCAACTGCTCAGCGGGGCCGACAACGGTGCCGGCCAAGTCGATCTGCCTGCCGCCCTGCAGCTGCTCAAGCAGCGAGGCATCCACAGTCTGATGGTCGAGGGCGGGGCCACAGTACTCACTGCCTTCCTGCAGGCGCGCCTCGTGGATGCCGTGGTCATCACCATCGCCCCTCGTTTCGTGGGTGGCTACCGCGCCATCGGAGATCTCGCAGCGACCGTGCCGCGGCTGCCGATGCTGATCGACACCGAGAGCGAAAGCCTCTCGGGAGATGTGATCATCCGCGGCCGCGTGGCCTTCGACGGGGTGGATGCGTGAGCGCGCCAACGACACTGGCACGGCAGCTCTGGTTCCTCGGTCCGCGGCAGCTGGAGATCCGTCAAATCGCGCTGCCGGCTCCCGGACCGGGAGACGTTCTCGTCACTGTCGAGAGTTCGGCACTCAGCGCCGGCACCGAGCTGCTGGTCTACCGCGGTGAGCTACCGGAAAACCTCAGCCTCGATGCGTCGCTCGCCGCCTTGCAGCAGCAGGCGGCCTATCCGCTGAGCTACGGGTATTCCAGTGTGGGCCGCGTTGCGACGCTGGGCCCCGGGGTTGATGCCGACTGGCTGGGCCGTCGCGTGTTTGCCTTCCAGCCACATGCCAGTCACTTCCTCTGCAGCGCGACCGAGCTTGTCGCTGTGCCCGACGACATCACAGGCGATCAGGCCCTGCTGCTGCCCAACATGGAAACGGCCATCAATCTCTTGCACGACGGCAACCCGCGCCTCGGCGAGCGCGTGGTCGTGCTTGGCCAGGGTATCGTGGGACTGCTCTTGACGGCCCTGCTGGCACGGCACCCGTTGCAGGAGTTGGTGGTGGTCGATGCCCAGCCTGCGCGGCGGCGGCAGGCGCTGCGCCTCGGCGCCTCGCAGGCGCTGGATCCCGCCGATGCGGCTGCCATGCAGGGTTTGCGTACGCGCCTGCAGGCCACCGAGCCTGCCGGGGCGGATCTGCTGTTCGAAGTCAGTGGCAGCCCGGCCGTACTCAACGACGCCGTGGCGCTCAGCGGCTACGCCAGCCGCCTCGTGATCGGCAGCTGGTACGGCAGCAAGGCAGCGCCACTGCAGCTGGGGGGTGCGGCGCATCGCAACCGCCTGCGCATATTGACCAGCCAGGTCAGCAGCATCGATCCGCAGCTGCTGGGTCGCTGGAACAAGGCGCGCCGCTTTGCCGAGGTCTGGGCCCAGCTGCGCACACTCGAGACCGCGCCGCTCATCACCCACCGAGTCGCCCTGCAGGATGCACCTGCCCTGTACCGGCAGCTCGACCTCGGCGCCGCGGATCTCGTGCAGGCAGTATTCGACGCGGCGCTAACCCCCTCCTGATTCCACCCACAGAGGCTCCACCATGCATACCGTTGCCGTAACCCGCGACTTTATCGCCAACCACTTCCTCATCGGCGGCGACTGGGGTCACGAAAATTTTCCGCATGCCCACCACTACGTACTCGAACTCAGCATCGACGGTACGCAGCTGGACCAGCATGGCTACCTCGTGGACATCGTGGCCATCGAGGCCGCGCTCGACGAGCAGGTTGCCTACTTCCGTGATGTCATGCTGAACGACAAGCCGGAGTTTGCCGGACTGAATCCCAGTATCGAGCACTTCAGCCGCATCCTCTGCGAGCGCCTGCTGGCCCGCATCAAGCCTCCCGGCCATGGTAGCTTCCACGTCAAGCTCTGGGAGAACGACAGCTGCTGGGCGGCCTTCCGTCAGTCGTTCTGAGTCGCCGGCGCCGGGGGCAGCGTGAGCTGCATCACGTAATCGTCCATCACGAAACCGGGGCCGATGAGGGTGGTTTTCTCCTCGGCTACCACGAAACCCAGTCGCTCGTAGAACGAGCGTGCCGGATTGCATTTGTTGACCTGCAGACGCACTGCCGTGCAGCCCGCGGCGGCAGCGGCGGCCACCACATGGGCGACCAGTGCGCGCCCCCTGCCCTTGCCCTGCTGCGACTGCAGCACATAGAGCTTTTCCAGCAGGCAGACCTCGCTGCCGCAGCGCCATGCGGTGTAACCCACAGGTTCACCGACCTCGCTGACGATGGCGTACTGCACGCCCTCCGCCAGCTGTGCAGCCAGCGCGGACGGGCTGTACATCCAGTCGAGCATGAAGTCGATCTGTGCCGCCGGCAGCATGGGCGCGTAGGTCTGCGGCCAGACCGCGAAGCAGAGGCGGCGGATAAGCGGGATATCGGCGGCGGTGGCAGGACGCAGGGAGAGCATGCGCTAGCGAGGGGGCGGTGGCGGGCGGCCGGCCCATTGTAGCGCTGTGAAACAGCCGGACCCGAGCAGGAGCAGCAGCGCATCCCGCAGTCGCATCAGCGCCAGCAGCCCGAGTGCCGCGGCGGCCGGCAGTGCGAGCCACTGGAACACTGCCGCCACCGCGGCTTCCACGCTACCCAGTCCGCCCGGCGTGGGCAGCAGCATCGCCAGTCGGAGAGAAACCACCAACAGCACGAAAGACTGCAGGTCGAGGCTGGCCTGCAACCAATGCAGCAAGAGCTGCAGCTCCAGCAACAGCAGCCCCCAGCCTGCAAGGCTAAGCAGCAGGCACTGCCACAAGAGCTGCCGCTGCTCGGTCAGCAGCCCGCGCAGACGCTGCTCACTACCTTGCCAGTTGGCGCCGAGGTTCTGCAGGCGCGGATGCCCACGCCAGCGCGCCGGCAGCTGCGCAAGTCGCGCCGCCAGCCACTGCGGTCGCTGCAGCAGCAGCCAGAGCACACCGCCAAGCGCCAGTGCCGCCAGCGCCAACAGCAGGGCCACCCGTCGCCAGTCGACGCCGCCGGCAGCAGAGTCGCCAGCGAGCAGCCAGAGCACGGCCAGCAGCACCACGCCGAGATTGGTGCCGACTTCCAGCAGACGGTCGAGACCGAGCGCCAGCAGCGCGTCCGGCAGACGCAGGCCGAGGCGGCTGCACAGCCAGTAGAGCTGCAGGGGCTCGCCGCCGAAATTGGGACCGGGGGTCAGAAAGCTGACCGTGGCGCCAGCCTGTCGCAGCGGCAGTAGCTGAAACCAACTGCGCTCGCAGCCGACACCCCTGCAGAGCAGGGACCAGCGCAGGCTGCTGGCCACCAGCATGGCGGCGTTCAGAGCAAACCACTGCAGCGCGCGGGGCAGCGTGAGCTGCTGCAGCGACTGCCCCAGTTCGGCTAGCGGCAGCCGCGACAGTGTCCAGCCGGTCAGGCCCAGTGCCAGCAACCACAACAGCAGCAGCAGAAAACGCGCGCGCCGCATCAGGCACCGTCCCGGCCGGCCAGCCAGCCTTCGTCGCCCCGCCACAGGCTGGCGCGACCGCTGCCCAGCAACAGGATGGCAGTCGTCACCGCGAGCAGCAGCAGTGTGACTGGTG
>CANGUU010000017.1 GCA_947457195.1 Gammaproteobacteria bacterium | reverse complement strand
GTGTTGTTGAGGGCATTCTTCGCCCAGCCGTCCCAACTCGAGTACATGGTGAATGGACCGGTGAGCCGGCTGATGCGCCACACGCCATTGTCTTTGCGGTAGGCGTTTTCGTAGAGCGGCAGACCCCAGCCGCCGCCGCTCATGACGTAGGCGCGTGAGCGGATCCAGCCCTGCGTGCCATCGGCAGCCACGTCCGGTATCGACTGGAACTGCATGTGATTGGCCAGCAGCCCTTCCTTGGCGCCGTCCGGTCCGAAGGCAGTCTGCATGTACTCGAGAACCCGCGGCTTGCCGAGAAACAGCCCTTTGCCGCCGATCTCCAGCGTGGCATCGTCAGTGAACAACTCAGACAGTTGGGTCCACTGCCCCTTGTCCACGAAATAACCGTAGGTGCGCTGCAGCCGCTCGATCTGGTTCATGTCTTCCAGATGCGTGACGCGCTGCTCGAGTGCAGCCAACCGCTCCTCGACGGACTGCGCCTGCAGCGCGGCGCTGCAAATGAGCGCCACGGTACCGAGCCAGAGGGTCTTGTTCATGGCAGTTCTCCCAGCACGCTGTCGACCGCCTGCGGCAGGTTGGTGAGGGGCGCGCCCGTGACCGGATGGTTGTAACTGAAGGGTGGAATGAAGTTGCCGGGATAGCTGCGGTAGATCGCCGTGGAGGGCCGGTCGGGCGGCAACAGGGCGCTCGGCCCGCGCATGGGCAGCGCAGACCGTGCCCAGCCCTTGTCGTAGTCGGTGAACGCCGAAGGGTAAAAATGCAGGCTGCTGATCTTCCACACCCCGTCCTCGCGCACGTAACGGTTTTCGTAGATGCCAACGCCCCAGATTCCATTGGTGCCCGGCTCGGCCAGCATCACCATGCCCTGGAAGCGACCCGAGGCTGTGCGGCCATCCGGGGCCACGGTGATGACGGCCTGCAGCTGCATGTGGTTGTTGAGATAGCCCTGCGCGAGTCCGCTCGGCCCGTACAGCAGCAGGGCGCGACGGATGTGCTCCTGTCCGACATAGACCCCACTCAACCCGTACTCGAAGCTGCCGTCTTCGGCGAAGAGGTCAGCGGTATCGTCCCAGAGGCCCTTGTCGAAGAAATAGCCGAACGTGGCTTGCAGGTTTTCGATGGCATCGTGCGACTCCAGCAGTTCCACGCGCTCACGCAGGGCAGCCACGCGTTCTGCAGAGGGTAGTTGTGCGGCAGCGGGAGCGACAGCCAACCATCCCAGAAGGGGCAGCAAGATCAGTGTGCACAGCCGCATCAGCGCCCTCCTCGTACCGGCTGGCCGGTCACGGGATGATGAGCCTGGAAGGCCGGCAGCTGCACCTCGGGAAACGGACGGTATGTCTCGGTCGGGGGACGGTCCGGCGGGTAGCTGACCGAGGTCGCACTCGGCGCCAATCCCTCACCGGGCCTGAGCCGCGCCCAGCCCTTTTCATAGGCCACCTGGAAGTTCACGTACAGGTGCAGGGAGGCGATCTTCCACACGCCATCTTCCCTGACATAGCGATTTTCGTAGATACCGTCACGCCACTCGGCATGCTGCTTGTACTGGCCGAGCATGGCGTGATCGCGCCAGCGCGCCGTGGCGCTGCGGCCATCCTTGGCTACGAAGACCGCCGGCTGCAAGGTGATCCACTCGTTGAGCTGGCCATACAACAGCCCCTCCTGGCCGCCATGCAGGCGCTTGAGGTACTCGCGGATGCGCTCCTTGCCGACGTAGACGCCGTCCAGCCCGAGTTCGATCGAACCGTCATCGCTGAACAGATCGGCCGCCTCACCCCAGAGCCCGCGATCCACGTAGAACCCGAAGGCGCGCTGCAGTTTCTTGATGGCACGCGTACCTTCGAGCACCGCGACTCGTTCAGCGAGTGCCGCCAGTTCGGTCTCTGACGCCGGTGTTTGCGCCAGCGCCGGCGTAGCGACCAACAGCAGTGCCAGCAGAATTCCCTGTTTCATGAACCTCTCCTCTTGCTATCGGTGACGGCACGACACCACGGTTTCATGGCCGGGTTACCTTGTAGACCGTCATGCGCGAAGCCCCCGACACGTAGATCTCGCCGTCGAGGTCTACGCCAAGGCCGTGCGCGCGATCCACGTGGATCGAGTCCAGCAGCTTGCCGTCCCTCAGCACGTTGACGATCCCCTCGTTGACATCGCTGACATAGACCGTGTCATCGGGCAGCACGGTGATGCCACCGCGGGACGGAAATGGCCAGCTTTCGACGAAGCGACCGTCCGGGGCAAACACCGAAACCCGCTTGTTGTCGCTGTCGTTGACGAGGATGCGTCCCGCAGAGTCGAGGGCCACACCGTGCGGCACCTGCAACTGTCCTGCCGCACCGCCCTGCACACCGCCGATGATGCGGACGAACTTGCCGTCGGGGGTGAAATGGACGATGCGGGCATTCACGTAGCCGTCGGACACGTACACATCGCCGTTGGCGGCGAAGGCGACATGGTTCGGCTGGTTGAAACGATCGGTGGCGGCGTTGTCACCCGCCACGCCCGGCTGCCCCAACGTGAGCAGCAGGCGGCCATCCGGACTGATCTTGCGCACCACGTGCGCGGTGGAATCACTGACCCAGTAATTGCCTTCGGCATCAAAGCTCAGGCTGTGTGCCGTTTCGAACAGTCCCTCGTCGCCGAAGCTGCGCACCGGCTGGCCTTCGCGCGTGAAGACACGGAAATACGGCGCCTTGCGCACCAGAACCACCACGTTGCCGTGGCCGTCGGGCGTGATCCAGGTGGTGGATCCGTCCCAGTGACTGCCCTCCGGCAGCTTTGCCCATCCAGCATCGACAACGGGTTGCGCCTGCAGGGTGCCACCCAGCAGCAGGGAAGCTGTCCAGAGTACGACTGCCCGCAGGCGGGCGCTGATTCTGCTGGATGGGGCACGGGTCATGGGGCAGTTCCTCCGCTGGATGTGCGGGGCGGTCGCCACGCAACCGACCTTGCGCAGGGGGTTGCCGCCGACCCGCTTTTGCCATCATCGTAGCAGGACCTGCGGAGCGAGGCGCCATGCCGGAATCTTCCTATTTGCATTTTCAGGAATTCATGTTGTTTCTGGTGGCGGCCGGCATCGCCGTGCCGACGTTCCAGCGGCTGCAGCTCAGCCCCGTGCTGGGATACCTGCTGACCGGTGTACTGATCGGCCCCTTCGGCCTCGGGTTGCTGGTCGACACGCTCCCCTGGCTCGAGCACGTGATCATCACCGACCTGGCCGGCGCGCAGATCCTCGGTGAGCTGGGCGTGGTGTTCCTGCTGTTCATGATCGGTCTCGAGCTTTCGCTCGACCGGCTGTGGGCCATGCGCCGACTGGTGTTCGGTCTCGGCAGTCTGCAGGTGCTCACCACGACATTCGTCATCGCCCTGATCGCCTGGGTGTTCGGCAATACACCCGCAGCCGCCCTGGTGCTCGGCGCCTGCCTGGCGCTGTCATCCACCGCCATCGTCATGCAACTGCTGACGGGCAAGCGCCAACTGGGTTCATCGCTCGGCCGGACCTGCTTTGCCATCCTGCTCATGCAGGACCTCGCGGTGGTGCCGATCCTGTTTCTGGTCGGCGTGCTCGGGGCTGGCAGCGACCAAGCGGTCGGGCTTGCCCTGCTGCTGGCACTGCTCAAAGGGGTGCTCATCATCGCGGCCATCTATGTCAGCGGCCGCATTCTGCTGCGCCCGCTGTTCAACCTTGTGGCCCACAGCCGCGAACCGGAAATGTTCATGGCGGCGGCGCTGCTGGTGGTGATGAGTGCGGCACTGGTGGCCGGGGCCAGCGGGCTGTCGATGGGCCTCGGTGCCTTCCTTGCCGGGCTGCTGCTGGCCGATACCGAATTCCGCCACGAAATCGAAGTGAACGTCGCGCCCTTCAAGGGCCTGTTGCTTGGCACCTTCTTCATGAGCGTCGGCATGGGCATAGACGCGCGGGCCTTGCTGGACGACGGTGCCTGGCTGCTGGCCTCGATGCTGGGTCTGATCGCCATCAAGGCCCTCATCATTGCCGCGCTGGTCAGGCTTTTCGGTCTGCGACGCGGCACCGCCGTGGAGGCGGGCCTGCTGCTCGCCCAGGGCGGAGAATTCGCGCTGGTGGTCGTGGGTCTCGCCATCAGTGGCCAGTTGCTCGACACCGACACCGGTCGATTCATGATCAGCGTGACCGGGCTGACCATGCTGGTCACACCACTGCTGGCGCTCGTCGGTCGCCGACTGGCCCTGCGCATCGACGGAACGACCCCCGGCCACGCCGGCGCCGACCTGCAGCAACTCGGGACGCTGGAAGGCCATGTGGTGATCGCCGGCTTCGGCCGTGTCGGGCAATTACTGGCGCGCATCCTCGATGCCGACAACATTCAGTGGCTCGCGCTCGACACCAACGCCAGCCAGGTCGCCACGGCGCGGCAAAACGGCCTGCCCGTGTACTACGGCGATGCCTCTCGCCTGGAGTTGCTGAAGCGGGCCCACGCCGAGCAAGCCAGCGTCGTCGTGCTCACCATGGACAGCCCCACGCAGGTCGGTGCCGTGCTGCGTTCGCTGAAAGGTGAGTTTCCCCGCAGCAGCGTGGTGGCCCGCGCCCGCGACGGCAACCAGGCGCGCCGCCTGCTACAGGATGGAGCCAGTGCCGTGGTGCCGGAAACCCTCGAGGCGGGATTGCAAATGGCCGGTCGTGTGCTCCAGCTGCTCGGCACGCCGGAGGACGTGGTGCTAAGGCGGCTCGAAACGCAGCGCGATGCCGAACAGGGTGCGCTGCGCCAGAGCAGCGACTGAGGCGCGGCGAGAGCCCGGGTACGCGCCGCTGCGAGCCCCCTGCCCGGCAGGCAGCGCTGACCTCGCCAGGGCTGCCCGCCGGCCACGCTGCCGTACTACACTGGCGTTTTTCCCGAAGCCCGCCCATGACACAACGCCCGCTCTACGGTCTGGTCCTCTCCCTCGTCACCGCCCTCATGTGGGGTACCTTGCCCGTGGCCTTCACCTTGCTGCGTGGCGGACCCGATCCCCTGGCGGTGACTTTCGTGCGTTTCCTGTTTTCCAGTGTGCTGGTGGCGGTCCTGCTGTGGCGGGGCCGGCAACTGCCGGCGCTGAGCCTCTGGGGCTGGCAGGACTGGCTGGCGCTGCTGTTGGCCACGTTGTTTCTCACCAGCAACTTCGTGCTTTACCTGCTGGGACTCGACCATATCAGCCCCGAAGCCACCGCCGTGATCATCCAGTTGGCACCCTTCATCCTCATGTTCGGCAGCGTGTGGATGTTCGGCGAGCGCTTCACGGCGCTCGACTGGCTGGGGGCGGCACTGCTGTTCATCGGTCTGCTGCTATTCTTCAACGAGCGCCTGCCGCTGATCGTGCGCAGCTTTGGTGGCGAAACACTGGGCATCGTCTACATCCTGCTGGCTGCCCTCACCTGGGGTCTGTACGGCCTGCTACAGAAGCGCTTGCTGCGCAGCGTCGGCTCCGTGCAGCTCACGCTGCTGATCTACGGTGGCGGCGCCCTGCTGCTGGTGCTGGTGGCAGACAGCAGTAGCCTGCTGACGATGGATGGTCCACAAGCGTTTGCCGTGGCCTTCGGCTGCCTGAACATGGTAATCGGCTACGGTGCCTTTACCGAGGCGCTGCGCGTCTGGCAGGGTGCCAAAGTAAGCGCTGTGATCGCGCTGGCACCGGTGATCACCATCGTCACCATGCAGGCAGCGGTGGCGCTGTGGCCGAACCTGTTCGTGGCCAGCGGCCTCAACCTGTGGGCATACGCTGGAGCGGGACTGGTGGTGGCCGGCTCGATGCTGTCGGCGCTCGGCAAGCAGCGCTGAGCGCGGAGTGGCCGACGGGGCGCCGCCTTGCAAGACCAGCGTCGGACCCGATAATGGCGGCACGTGTTTTCCCGGCCCGTCATCGCCCCACCATGCTGCCGCCTCCTGACCTGACCGCCCGGCCCACCGCGCTGCTGACCCTGCTGGTCCTGTTGTGCAGCGTGCTGGTCGGGGTAACTCCCCACGCCGCGAGAGCGCAGGACTTTGTCGGCAGTGCCGCCTGTGCCGGCTGCCATCAGGCCCAGTTCGATGCCTGGCAGCAAAGTCATCATCGCCGTGCCATGGCCGAGGCCACGACCGAGTCGGTGCTGGGCGACTTCGGCGGTGCTCGCTTCGACTATTTCGGCGTGGTTTCACGCTTCTACCGGCGCGACGGCCAGTTTTATGTGGAAACCGATGATGCCAGCGGCACACTGCAGGAATTCCGCATCGCCTACACCTTCGGTTTCTACCCGCTGCAGCAGTATCTGGTGGCCTTCCCCGACGGCAGACTGCAGGCACTGAGCGTGAGCTGGGACAGCCGCCCGGCCAGCGAAGGCGGCCAGCGCTGGTTTCACCTCTATCCCGATCAGCAGATCACCGCCGACGACCCGCTGCACTGGACCGGCGCCTTCCAGAACTGGAACTCGCGCTGTGCCAGCTGCCACAGCACCGATCTGGCCAAGGGCTACGACGCCGTGAATGACCGCTACGCCACCACCTTTGCGGAACTGACGGTGGGTTGCGAGGCCTGCCACGGCGCGGGCGCAGCCCATCTCGCCTGGGCCGCCGGCGACCGTCGCAGCGACGAGCATGGGTTCAGCACGCAGTTGGCCACCGTATGGCGGCCAGACGAGGGGCGACTCGCCATTCCGCCGACGCCGGCGGTAGCGCTGAGCGGCCAGTCCCAGGTCTGCTTCAGTTGCCACGCCCTGCGCACGGAACTGCAGCAGCGCGAGGTCGACGGTGACTTCTTCGACAACTTCGCGCCAGCACCCCTGCAGCAGGGCTTCTATCACCCGGACGGCCAACTGCTGGGCGAGGCCTACGAATTCGGCTCGTTCCTGCAGAGCCGCATGCACCGGAACCAGGTGAGCTGTGGCAACTGTCACGACGCACACAGCGGTCAGTTGCTGCAAACCGGCAATGCGCTGTGCCTGCAGTGCCATGCCGAAGCGAACTACCAGACCGCGCAGCACCAGTTACACCCCGTCGGATCGGCTGGTGCGGAGTGCGTCAACTGCCACATGCCGCAGACCACCTTCATGGGGGTGGATGCTCGCCGTGACCACTCGTTCCGCGTGCCGGATCCGCAGGCCAGCCTCGACTTCGGCGTGCCGAACGCCTGTACGACGTGTCACCGCGATCGCGACGCCGCCTGGGCGGTCGAGGTGCTGACGGCCCGCGGTGTGGCACGCGGACCCCGCTACCCCCACACAGCGCCGCTGGCCGCCGCACGCGCCGGACTGGCCTCGGCGGCGCCGGATCTGCTGGCACTTGCACGCAACCCGGACCTGCCGCCGATCCTGCGCGGCAGCGCGCTGCTGGAGAGCGCGCGTTTCGGTTCACAGCAGCAGCTCGCTGCCGCATTGGAGGGCCTGGCGTCGCCGGATCCGCTGCTGCGGCTGCATGCTGTGGGGGCACTCACCCGCCTTGCACCGGACCAGCGCCTCGCCTACCTGCAGGACGCCATCGACGATCCGGCCGGCGCCGTGCGGCAAGCAGTGGCGCGGCAGCTGATCGGCCTGCCGGCCAGTCAATGGCCGCTGGCGCAGCGCCCGGCACTCACGCAACTGTTCGATGAATACCAGCGCACACTGCAGTTCAACGCCGACATGCCGGAGGCGCAGAGCGAACTCGGGCTCTTCCATTTCGCGCAGGGGCGGCCGGCCGACGCCGAGCAGGCCTTCATTCGGGCCAGAGCGCTGGCGCCGCGTTACCTGCCGGCCATGCTCAACCTCGCTGATCTCTATCGGACGCGTCAGCGCGATGATCTGGCCGAACCCCTGTTGCGCGAGGCGCTGGCCGAGTACCCGGATTCTGCAGAGACCCAGCACGCGCTGGGGCTGCTGCTGGCCCGCAGCCGGCGCATGGCCGCCGCGCTGGAACCCCTGCGACGCGCCAGTGAACTGGCGCCGGACAACGCGCAATACGCGCTGGTATACGGTCTGGCACTGCTGGAAACCGGTGCGCGGGCGTCCGCGCTCGAGGTGCTGGAGCAAGCCGGCCGCCGCTTTCCGGACGACGCCCGCATTGCCAGCGCCCTGCAGGCCTACCGCTAGCGCAGCGGCCACCGGGCCCGGCGTTGGCTAGAGCGCTGGCGCGGCCGCGGCCAACAACTGCCGTGTGTAGTCGGCCTCGGGTGCGGCCCACAGCCGTTCGGTGGCGGCCTGCTCCACGAGGCGGCCACGGCGCAGCACCAATACGCGGTCGCAGAGCGAGCGCACCACGGCAAGGTCATGGGAAATGAACAGCATGCTGAGCCCGTGGCGGGCGACCAGCTGCTGCAACAGCTCGAGGATCTGCTTCTGGATCGTTACATCCAGCGCCGACACCGGCTCGTCGGCCACCACAAACTCCGGCTTGGTCGCCAGCGCGCGACCGATGGCGATGCGCTGGCGCTGTCCCCCGGAAAACTCATGCGGATACTTGCGCACATGGGCGCGCGCCAGTCCGACGTCGTCCATCAGCGCCAGCACACTGCGCTCCACCGTACTGCGATCGGCCAGTCCGTGCCAAAGGAGTGGCTCGGCCAGCGTGTCGAAGATCGTCATGCGCGGATTGAGCGAGGCATAGGGGTCCTGGAAGATCATCTGCATGCGCCGACGCCAAGGCCGCCACTGCGCACTGGACTTGCCGAGCAATTCTTCGCCGGCGTAGCGCACTGACCCGCCGGCACGCACCAGGCCGAGCAGGCTACGCCCGAGCGAGGACTTGCCGGAACCGGACTCGCCGACCAGTCCGAGCACCTCGCCACGCTGCAGATCGAAACTGACGTCATCGACTGCCCGCAGCGTGCCTTGCTGGCTGCGGAACTCTACCGTCAGTCCCCTCACTTCCAGCAGGGCTTGCGGCTGCGCCAGACTGGGCGCGGTCTTTGCCCCGCGCGGAATGGCCGCCAGTAGCTGCCGCGTGTAGTCGCTGCGCGGCGCCGCGAACAGCTGGGTCGCGGGACCCTGCTCGACCGCACGACCGCGCTGCATCACCAGGACGTCGTCAGCCAGCGCGGACACCACACCGAGGTCGTGGCTGATGAAGATCAGGGCCAGATTGCGGCGCTCGCGCAGGTCGGCGATCAGCTGCAGGATCTGCTGCTGTACCGTGACATCCAGCGCCGTCGTGGGCTCGTCAGCGATCAGCAGCCTCGGCTCGGCAATCAATGCCATCGCGATCATCACGCGCTGCCGCATGCCGCCGGAAAACTGGTGTGGGTAGGCGTCGATGCTGCGCTGGGGTTCGCGGATACCGACTTCCTCGAGCAGCGCCAGTGCCCGCTCGCGCGCCTGCAGCCGACTTGCACCCCGGTGGTACAGCAGCGGCTCCATCATCTGCTCGCCAACCGTGAGGAACGGATTGAGGCAGGTCATGGGATCCTGGAAGATCATGGCGATTTCGTTACCACGCACGCGTCGCAACTCCGCCGGTGGCAGTGTCAGCAGGTTGCGGCCATCGAACAGCGCCTGTCCGCCGTCCAGACGGCCGGGGGGCATCGGGATCAGGCCGAGCAGCGCGTAACAGCACACGGATTTTCCCGAGCCGGACTCACCAACGATGCCGAGCGTGCGGCCTTGACTCACCGCGAAGCTCACATCGTCGACAGCCTGCACCACCCCGTTGCGGGTGTGGAAGGACACCCGCAGTTGCCGAACGTCGAGCAAGGTCATGGCGGCTGCCTCCTCAGTCCTTCGCTGCCCGCACATCGAGTGCATCGCGCAGGCCGTCACCGAGGAAATTCAGCGCGAACAGGGTCACGCTGAGGGCCAATCCCGGGTAGATCAGCAGCCAGGGATACTCTTCCATGGTCTCGACGCCGTCGGCAATCAACGACCCCCACGACGACTGCGGCGGCTGGATGCCGAGACCGATGAACGAAATGAAGGCCTCCAGCAGCATCACCGAAGGAATGGTGAGGGTGGTGTATACGATGAGGGGACCGAGGGCATTGGGGACCAGGTGACGGAAGAGGATCACGCGCTGCGAAAGCCCGAGCGAGAGCGCGGCCTCCACGAATTCCTGCTGCGTCAGCGCCTGTACCTGACCGCGCATGATGCGGGCCATGGTGAGCCACTCGACCGCACCGAGTGCAAAGAACAGCAGCAGCAGGTTGCGCCCGAACACCACCATCAGCAGAACCACGAAGATCATGAAGGGCAGTGCGTACAGGATATCGACGATACGCATCAGCACGGCATCGATGCGACCCCCGCAGTAGCCGGCTACCGCACCCCAGGTCACGCCGATACAAAGCGCCACACCGGTGGCGATGAGCCCTACCATCAGGGAAATGCGCCCGCCGTAGAGGATGCGGGTGAGGAGGTCACGGCCGAAGCCGTCGGTGCCCAGCCAGTGTACGGCCGAGGGAGGTGCCGCCCCGAGCAGCAGGTTTTGTTCCTCGTAGCCATAGGGTGAGAGCCACGGACCGGCGATGCAGGCCAGGGCCATCACCAGCAGCAGACAGGCGCTCAGCACGGCGAGTGTATTGCGCCGCAGCCGCCACCACGCGTCCTGCCACAGCGAGGTTCCCTGTTCCTGAGTCGCATCGACGGGTTCTGTCACGACTGGCCTCGCAGGGCGCCGCGCACGCGCGGGTTCAGCCAGGCTGCCAGCAGGTCAGAGGCCAGATTGAACACCACGATCAGGACGGCGAAGAACACGGTGCTGCCGAGGATCATGGTGTAGTCGCGGTTGAAGGCGGCCTGCACGAACAGCCGGCCGAGACCGGGGATCTGGAAGACGGTCTCCACCACGAAGGAACCACACAGCAGACCGGCGAAGGCCGGGCCGAGGAAGGCCACGACCGGAATCACACCGCCCCGCAGCGCATGCTTGCCGATGATCACCGCCTCGGGCAGACCTTTGGCCCGCGCCGTACGGATGTAATCCTGCGACAACACTTCCAGCATGCCGCCGCGCGTGAGGCGCGCCACGTAGGCGGCATAGGCGGCACCGAGCGTGAGGCTTGGCAGGATCTTGTCGCCCGGCAGATCTCCCCACCCGGACACCGGCAACCACTCCAGTTCGATACCGAACACCAGCACCAACAGAGGTCCGAGCAGCAGTGTCGGCATGCAGATGCCGATCATGGCCAGCGCCATCGGCAGGTAGTCACGCCAGCTGTTGGGCCGCAGCGCCGCTGCAAGTCCGGCCCCCATGCCAACCACCACGGCGACCAACAAGGCGTAGAAGGCGAGCTCGGTGGTGGCAGGCAGACCCGCTGCAATCAGTTCGTTGACGCTACGCCCCGGGTAGCGGAAGGACGGGCCGAAGTCACCGTGCAGCAGATCGCCCCAGTAGGACAGGTACTGCGACCACAGTGGCTGGTCGAGGCGGTACTGGGCCTCCAGCGCACGCTTGACCTCCGGAAGCACGGTCTTTTCACCGTCGAAGGGTCCGCCCGGCGCAAAGCGCACGAGGAAAAAGGTCAGCGTCACCACGGTGATCAGCACGGGAACCGCCTGCAGCAGCCGCGAAGCGATGAAACGCCACATCAGTCGGACGGCTCCAGCGAAACCCGCTTGAAGGAGATGTAATCCATGATGTTCTGCGGCATCCCCTGCACGCTCGGGCTGACCAGATGCTTGGTGGCATAGATGTAAATGGGCAGCACCGGCAATTCCTCCAGCAGAATGGTCTCGGCGCGACGGAAGCCGGCCAGTCGCTCTTCGTGGCTCTGCATGGCCGGAATCTGCCGAAGGACAAGATCATCGAACTCGGCGTTGCCCCAGCCGGTCTTGTTGTTGCCGCTGTCCGTCGTCCACATGTCGAGGAAAGTATTCGGGTCGACATAGTCCCCGACCCAGGCGTAGCGGCTGATGGTGAAGTCACGGTTTTCCCGCGTATCCAGGTAGACCTTCCACTCCTGGTTGAGCATGGTGACATCAAGATTGAGGTGCTGCTTCCACATCTGCTGGATGGCCACCGCGATCTTGCGATGCGTCTCGTGGGTGTTGTACAGGATTTCCAGCGGCGGCAGGCCCTGTCCCTCCGGATAGCCGGCCTCGGCCAGCAGACGCCGCGCCTCCACGGGATCGAAACGGATCAGGCCCTCGGGCGGCTCATAACCAATGGTGCCGGGAGGCACCACACTGTAGGCCGTCTTCACCACGCCCTTCATGACGGTGTCGACGATGGCATCACGGTCGATCGCCAGCGAAAGTGCCTTGCGCACGCGGACATCATCGAGCCCCTCGCGCCGGATGTTCAGGCTGTAGAAGTAGCTGCCGAGGTAGGGCTCGAGCCGCAGCTGCGCGGGCATGGTCTGGCGCAGGTCCGGAATCTTGTCGGTGGGCAGATCATTGGTGGCGTGCAACTGGCCGGAGCGGAACAGTCGCTCTTCTGTGACGATGTTCTCCGTGGGGTAAAACATCACGGCGTTGAGCTGTACGGCGTCCGCATCCCAGTACTGCGCATTTTTTTCGACGCGCACGTGCTTGTTGAGCCGCCATTCGGCCAGGGTGAAGGCCCCGTTGCCGATGAAATTTTCCGGCCGTGTCCAGCCGGTGAAGCGGTCCGTCGGCGACCCGAAACGCTCGATCACGTGACGCGGCACCGGATAGTAGCTGTGGTGGTCGACGATCTGCAGGAAGTAGGGGGTTGGCTCGTTCAACTCCACCTCGAGTGTGTGGGGGTCGATCACGCGCACACCGACCTGATCGAAGTCGGTGAGTTTGCCGGTGAGGTAGGCTTCGGCATTCCTGATCGGAAAAATCATGTAGGCGTATTCGTTACCGATGGCAGGCTGCAGTGCGCGCCACCAGCTCCAGCGAAAGTCCTCGGCAGTGAGCGGCGTGCCGTCGGACCAGCGGGCATCGGCCCGCAGATGGAAGCGGTAGGTGCGTCCATCCGCACTGAGTTCCCAGGACTCGGCGACGGCGGGTACCGGCTCCAGCGTCGCCGGGTCCTTGCTCACCAGACCTTCGAACAGCGTGTCCTGGATGCGGGACTCCGGCAGACCGGTGGTGACGTGGGGATCCAAGCCCTGCGGCTCCGTGCCATTGCCCACGTGCAGGACACCGTCGCGGTTGCCCTGCTCCACTCGCGTGGGCTCCCCACCGCAGGCACCGAGCACCAGCAGACTGCCGAGCAGCAGCGCCGTGCGTAAACGAGCGGCCATGTCGACCGGGGCCGCGAGGCCCCCAAGCGGGCACCGGCGCAGAGGACGAGCGCGCAGACCACTCCAGCACAACAGACGCAGCAAGGCAGGGACCATGGAAAAAGCTCGCGCAGGCAGTGCCCGGAGCATATACAGCTTGTCCATGGTCGCCAAGCGGACAGGCTCGAGCGTGCTATAGTCGCGACGACTCCCGGTGTTGCCTTGGCATTGCTTGCACGACGACCATGTACAGACAGCGACTGCTACTGCCAGCGTCATGCCACGCTGTTTCCCCGCTGAGTTGCCTTCGCGCTCTTGCTTTGCCCGCTCGCCTGCTCTGCCTGATCTTTGCGGCGGCGCCTGGCCTCGGAGCGGAGCCTGCGGGCGGATCGATGTCGTCCCCAGAGGCCGACGCCGGGTTGAGCAGCCGCGCCACCGCCGAGCGCGCGCGGTTGCAGGGCCTGCTCGAGACGCTGTCGGCAGAGGCAGATGCCGACCCCGCCACCCTCAGTGAGACGCAACTCGCCCTCGCCCGCCAGCTCCAGTTGCTCGGGGAGCATGCCGAGGCCTTGCCAGTGTTGGACCGGGCCCTGCAGGCGCGGCGCGTTCACTTCGGCCTGCTCGACCTCGGCCAACTGCCGGTTCTGCAGGCGATGATCGACTCGCAGTCGGCACTGGCAGCCTGGAAAGAGGTGGATGCCCTGCAGCACCAGCGCCATTTCATGACAACCCGCCACCTGCCGGCGGGCGCCGACGCGCGCTTCGCAGCACTGGTGGAGCTGGGTAACTGGAAGCGCCGCGCCACAGACGATGCCTTGCTGGCCCCCACGGAACTCGGCGTGGAGGAGCTGCTGCGCCATTACCAGTCGGAAATCACCGCGCTGGAGGCACTGGGTGAAGGGCAGCGAGACGCACTGCAGCTCGCCACCCTTTACCTTCACAAGGCGGAAACCGATCTGCAGCAGGCGAACGTGCTATGGAGCATGCCCATCAGCGATTTCGATCCGAGCGGGCCCCAGACGGTGCGGGAGATGCGCTGCCTGCCCCTGCGCCTGCCCGACGGTCGGGTACAGCAAGTCTGTGAGGCCTACGAAGTGCCCAACCTCAACTACTACCTGCTGCCGAACCAGCGCAAGAGCCAAGGCATCTATCGCCACATCGAAAACGTGCAGGCCGACGTGATGGAAGCCTTCAACATACTGCAGGAGGTCGAGGAGAACAGCGAGCGCCGGACGGCACTGCTGGAGGACGTGCAGCGGCTGGCAGGCGACTACAACGCCTTCGTCGCCAAGGCGCAGACCCAGGGCGACTCCCGCATCGTGCCCTGAAAAGCCGAACCACACGGTTCGGATTAACTTCCTATTTGCCCGCCAGCCGTGGCAGAATGCCCCGCCTTTTTTCTCAGTCAACCCTTCAGGAGCGATCACACCATGAGCAAGAACAGCCTGACCGCCGCCATCGACGCCGCCGGCGGCGCCGTGAACCTGCTGCGCAACAACAAAGCGGGAATCTACGTCTACCCCGTGGTTGCCGCCGAGTTTTCTAACTGGCGCTCCGAGCAGATCGCCTGGCGCAACAGCGCCGTGCTGTTCGACCAGACCCACCACATGGACGAGATCACAGTCGAAGGCCCTGACTCCGAGAAATTCCTCAGCTACGTGGGCATCAACAGCTTCGCCAACTTCAAACTCAATGTGGCCAAGCACTTCGTGCCGGTGACCCCGGCCGGCCACGTCATCGGCGACATGATCATCTTCCGCGAGACCGACGAGAAGTTCATCCTGGTCGGCCGCGCGCCGACCGCCAACTGGATCCGGTTCCAGGCCTCCTACGGCAAATGGAACGTGCGCTTGTTCCACGACCCGCGCTCCGACTCGCGCCCGGACGGCAAAGCCATCTACCGTACCCACTACCGCTTCCAGATCCAGGGTCCGGATGCCAACAAGATCTTCGAAAAGCTGCACGGCGGCCCGATCCCGGAAGTGAAGTTCTTCCACGTCGACAAGATCAACATCGGCTCGCGCAAAGTCATGGCGCTGCGCCACGGCATGGCTGGCGCACCGGGCCTTGAAGTGTGGGGCCCCTACGCCGACAAGAGCTATATTCAGAGCACCATAGCGCAAGCAGCCAAAGACGCCGGCGTGGACCTGCGCTTTGTGGGCGCCCGCGCCTACTCCTCCAACACGCTGGAATCCGGCTGGATCCCGAGCCCACTGCCCGGCATCTACTCCGGCGACGGCATGCTCAAGGACTACCGCGACTGGCTGGGTGCCGACCACTACGAAGCTGTCGGCTCGCTCGGTGGATCGTTGGTGAGCGAGAACATCGCCGACTACTACGTGAGCCCCTTCGAACTCGGCTATGACTTCTACATCGGCTGGAAGAAGGACGATTTCATCGGCAAGGCCGCTCTGGAAGCCATGAAGGCTGCCGGCAACCAGCGCAAGAAAGTCACGCTGGAGTGGAACCGCGAAGACGTGCTTGCCACCATCGCCACCGCCTTCGAACCAGGCCTGGCGGCCAAGTGGATCGATTTCCCGAACCACAACTACAGCTCCAGCAACGCCGACGAACTGCTGCGCGACGGCAAGCGCGTTGGCATGAGCATGTTCAACGGCTATTCCTACAACGAGCGCTGCCTGCTGTCGCTGGCCGTCGTGGACCAGAGCGTGCAGGTCGGCGACGTCCTGACGCTTAAGTGGGGCGAAGCGGTCAACAGCGGCAAGACGTCCATCGAACCGCATCGCCAGGTGGAGATTCGCGTCAAGGTCGCCCCGACCCCTTACGCGAAAGATGCCCGTGAGAACTACGCAGACAGCTGGCGCACCAAGGCCAAGTGATCCCGGCGGCCCGGGCCAGTCCCGGGCCGCACCCTTGTTCGACAAGTACCCCTGCATGAGCGCGATCAGCATGAAAATACTGTCCACGTTGATCGGAGTACTGATTACCCAAGCACTGCTGTTCCAAACAGCGTCAGCGCAAGCTGGCAAAACAGCATTGGTGCCTCTGCCCTCCGTTGACGATTTCACCAAGGGTAACGATGGCTGGGGCTTCGGCCTGGGTCTGGGTATCGAATACGAATCCGCCTACGAAGGGTCTGACGAGTTCGGCTTCGAAGCCAGTCCTGCGGGCGCAGCCCAATGGCGCAGAGGCAATGACATTTTTTACTGGGCCGGTGAGTCCTTGGGCTGGCGTAGTCTTCGCAATGATATCTGGCTGCTCGAGGCCACCGTCGGCTTTGATGAGGGGCGCGAGGAAGGGGATTCCGATGACGGCCGACTCAAGGGCCTCGGCACTACCGGCGAGGGGACAGAACTCGTGTTGCAGGCACGACGCGCCCTGACGGCGGAGTGGCGGTACTGGCTGGATGCGCGGGTCGTCACCGGTGACAACGGCAGTCTTGGCCTTTTCGGCGTGGGGCGTCGCTTTGGCAGCCGGGTGGATGGCACCGGCTCTGATTTGTCCATCGTGGCGGTGTTTCATGATGGCATGCGCGCCAACAATAACTTCGGCATCAATGCACAGCAGTCACTGGCGTCCGGGCTCAGGGCAACCGATCTCGGTGGCGGCTTTCGCTCGATTGGCGTGAACTACACCTATCGCCACTACCTCAGCGAAAACTGCCAGGTATTTGGCGAGGCACTGTACGAGCGCTACAGCAACGACATTGACGACAGCCCGGTGGCGCGCAGCCACTATGAAGCCGAAGTCGGGGTTGGCTTCATCCTTCTGTTCTAGGCCCCGGTTGCTGTGGGTAGGCTGACTAATAGCGCAGGGTATAGGTGAACTTGATACTCACGTCGCCGGTCATGGCCCTGAAGTCGTTGTCCTTGTCGACGTCTTCCAGGTTGTAGTTGAACACGATGAAGCCTTCCTGGCCGGCTTTCGGAATCCATTGCAGGCGCGTGTTCACGCCGACCATCTCCGACACGTTGTCGTATTGGACGTTGGTCACCCAGTAGAAGTTGCTGGTAAAGGCATACTGGGTATTCAGCGTGATCAGCCGGGTGATGAAATTTCCCTGCGGCAGATAAATGCCGTTGTATTCGTAGCCGGCTTCGATGATGAACCGGCGGGCCTGGAAGCGCAGCTGTGCGTTGTAGTTGTCCCGTGAGCCCGTGTAAAAGCCTCCGCCGAAAGCATTCAGGGAAAATGACACAGGACGCTGGTCGGCGGTCTGGATGCGAAAGCCTCCGCGATGGAAGGAATAGGCGCCGGGCTCGATTACCACCTGTCTGCCGCCACTGCGGTACACCGCAAACGGCTGCCTGATCACTTCCTTGTTGGAAGCACCGCGGATGCGCAAAAAGTCCCGGGTATTGGTCGTGACTTCGAGGAAGGTATAACGCAGGGCTTCCGACTGCAGACCGCCCTCGATGAAGTTCACACGCTGTGCATCGAAGCCGAACAGCAGTTGCTGCACCCGCCCGCCCGGGGGCAAGAAGTGGATATAGCCAACATCAAAGACGAAATCACGAATGCCGGCATTGTTGACGAAGCCCATGGCGGGATTGAAGTTCCGCTGAACCTCCTTGACGCCAAAGCCTCCGCGCCAGCCCTGGTTGTTCGGGGAGCGCAGCCCCAGCCCCCAGGCGGCATCGTCACCCACCAGTCCCGGGGTTTGCGACTGCATGTACCAGGCATCCCCCTCCAGCGCCTTACCACTGGCCAGGCGGGTGTTGAGATAGCGGAAGTCGGTCCCGAACACGGTATTGTCGCGGTTGGATGTCGGGTCGCCGTCCGTGATGACAAAGCCGACATTGGACTCCGCCAGTACGTTGGCCGACACACGACTCACCAGCAAGGTGCGGGGGTCAAGGGCACCATAAGCGCCTTGCTGAATGGCGAGGGTGCCAATGTTCCAGCGCCCGACACGACCACTGATGCGGCCACCATAGTCGATATCGACAGGGACACCGCCAGGCCCGAGGCCTATTCTTCTCGAAAAGTACGGGCGTGCATTCTGCACCGATCCGTCATTGGTGGCCTGGTTGCCGGTGTTGCCGATGTTGCCGAACTGGAAGAGATCGGCGTCATTGAGGAAAAAGTTTCGCTGCTCCGGAAAAAACAGATTGAAGCGGTCGAGGTTGACCTGTCGGTTGTCCACGTTGACCGCCGAAAAATCCGTGTTGACGGTAAGCGCGGCATTCAAGGATGGCGTCAGCCGGTAAAAAGCATCCAGCGAGGGATTGACCTGGTTGCCGGTCGCTCCGCTTACATGGTTCTTGCGCTGCACTACGGCCAGCGAAGGCACGATGTCGAGACCCACGCCCTGGCTCATGTCGCGCATGCCGGTAAGGGTACCGGCTATGCTCGGGTTGAAGACGCGGTTGAATGACACCCACGCCATTTCCTCATTGCGACGGCGGATGCCCCGGCCGAAATTGAAGCCCCACTGCTGAGTGTTGGGATCCATGGGCAGTGACTTGAACGGAATCTCGATTTCCGCAATCCAGCCATTCTCGTAAACGCTGGTCTTGACTTCCCAGATGGTCGACCAGTCGGCGTTGAAATCACTGACCGTGGTGTAGAGGGCGTCATGGCGCACGCCGTTCAGGTTTGTCTCGAAACGATAGCCGGTGCGACGGGTGTTGAAGGGATCCAGAATGATGACGAGGCGGTCATCCGGTCCAAGCCCCTGCCCATGACGCAGAGTCGGGGTAGCAATCAGCTCCGGATTGCTGTCGTCCATGCGCGCCGCGATGTAGATCGCATCCCGGGTGTACAGGATGCGCACCTCGGTTTTCTCGGAGGTTGCGGTCTGGTCACCCGGGCGAATCTGGTGAAAGTCGGTAATGGGTTTCGCCAAGGCCCAGACAGCGTCATCGAGCAGGCCGTCGACTACAGGGGCGGTTTCAATACGGACCGCTTCTATCGCTTTGTTTGGCACACCGGCATTGTTCTGCGCCAGCGCGAGGGCTGACAGACAGGCAAGCAGGGCTGCCATCAGGAACTTGGTGAAACCACGGAAGAGCAATCGTGCATGCATGGAGGAACTTCATGGTGGTGAAAACGCTTTTTTCCGCAAAGCCTGCCACGCGCCTTGCCAGCCGAAGCATAGGGATAACAGGGAGAATGTAAAGGCAGATGATGCTTCACCACACCCCCAAACCCTGCATGCCCCCCTCAGCCAGGTAATCGGGGCGCGTAGCGCTGCTGCAGGACTTCCGCCAATGCTTGCAAGGCCTCGTCCCAGCCTTGCGCGTAGGTTTCACGGAACACGCCAAAGCCTGGAAACCATGGCGAGTGGTTGCCATGTTCGAGCCAACGGAACTCGGGGGGACGCGGCACCAGCACCAGCGCCGTTTTTCCCAACGCGGCCCGCAAATGCAGGTTGGTATTGCTTACCCCGACGACATCGTCCAGCAGATCCAGCACCGCCAGAGTAGCCTGCAAATCGCTTGCCAGATCCCACGCCTGCAAGACTGTTCGACCAAGCCGCGCTTCAACATGCTCCAGTTCAGCTGGCGTTGGGTCACGCTGCAGGATGACCACGTTCACATCCAGCGGGGCCATGAGGTCCAACAGGCGGTCAAGGGGCACGTTCTTTGTGAGAAGTTTGTGGCGTTCTGCGACCTTGCCTTCCATCACCATGCCGGCGCGCCAAGTGAGCCCGATACAGGGGCGTGCCGGCAGGCCGCCAAACCTCTGTGCGCGCAGCCTCGTCGTCCATTGTGGATCCGACGACAAGCGCAGGCTTGGTGGGTACGCCTGCCCATGGCGGTCGAGCAACAAATAGGGCAAGTCACCAATGAAGTACTGGTTGGCTGGCTGAAGTTGCAGCGTGCTGATGGGAGGAGCCAGCTGGTCGATGCAATCGAGCTGCTCCAGTAGTGGCAGCAGACGCGCGTTACGGGGGTGAAAGACGGTGCGCGCACCCAACTCGCGCAGCAACGGCAACCAGCGCAGGAAAAACAGCTCATCCCCCAGACCCTGCTCGCCAAGCAGCTGCAGGGTCTGCCCGGCCAAATCAACAGGCAGACGTGGAGTCTGCGGGGTCCAACCGAGGTAGCCTCGGTCAAAGTTGTAACGCATGTTGCGCCATTGGTAGTTGTCCCAACCCTCGCGAAGACGGTTGCAGCGTAACGCCAGCAAACCCAGGTTATGGCGGACTTCCTGCGCATGTGGGACCTGCGACAGCAGAATCCCGTACTCGCGCCGGGCAAGTTCGGACTGCAGGGTCTGGTCATACAGACTGGCGCGGTTGAAGCGGCCGCGAAAATGGAGCGGATTGACTGCGAGCGCCTCGGTACAGTATCGAATCGAACCTTCGGTATCCCCCAGCAACTCGCGTATATAGCCGAGATTGACATAAGGATCGGCCAGTTCCGGCGCAAGCTGGGTGACGCGCAGAAAGCTGGTTTCCGCGAGTTCAAACAACTCCAGACCCACTGCGGCGGACCCCAACAGATTCAGGGTCTGCACATCGTTGGGCAGTTTCTGCTGCGCTGCACGGAAAAACTGGATTGCCTCCGCGGGGCGTTGCAAGTCCAGCAAGGCTGCACCCACCCCCTTGATGAGCCCCGGGTGCTCCGGTTCACGGCGCAGCGCTTGCAGGAAGGCGTCCAAGGCTGCTTCGTGGTTGCCAATGGTTCGGTAATGGGTACCCAAATGGAACAACAGTTCGAAGTCATCACCAATTTCGCTCCGCGCTACCTCCAAAGACGCAATTGCAGAGGTGTGGTCGCCGCAGGCGACGTAGATGGAAGCCAACTCCAGATACAGTGCGCGCGATTGCGGAGCGGCGTCCAATGCGCGCAGCAACAAGGCCTCCGCCTCGTCGAGACGCACCGCCTCCCGCAAGGACTTGACCTGTTCAAGGAGCGTCTTCAAGCGGTCACACTCTGCGTCTCGTACATGACCAGGGCCACCGGATGCCGACGATGGCTTGACAGCATACTGTCTGGGCGCAACTCAACCACCGCCACCCGGCGCATTGCGGCGTTGTGCCACCTGCAGCATGGCGTCACGTTCGGCGAACCATTCGGCGGCAAATTCGCAGTCGGTGTATTCGTTGAAGTAGGGACCACCGCTGGTGTAGTGCACCAACTGGGCAGCCGGGTTGGGTGCATCGTAGCCCACGAGATGGTTCCAGCTGGACGGCAGTGCACCGATCAATTGCTCATCTGCCAACCACTTGAACTGGTGCAAGGCCAACCCGCTGGCACTGTTCACGTAATCCGGCGTCAGTGCAGAGCAGCGAGCACAGTTCAAGAGCATCACGCTCGACCAGTTCTTTTTGGCATAGCGGGTTTGCGCAGCGCCAAGAAACTTCGAGTCTTCGGATGGCAGATGGTTGTGTTGCACACACATCACTGCGTAGCGCTCGTCGCGCAAGGACCAGAGCTTGGCGATGTCATCTCGCACGATCATGTCGTTGTCGACAAACAATGCCCAGCCTTGGTACCCACAGAGGTAGGGCACCAGAAAACGCGAAAACGAGAATTCTGTGGATTGCAGCGGATCCAGCGGACGCTGGAATACGCTGTCCAACTGACTGAGCAACAGCGGTGTAATGCTGACCGGCAACGTAGCGCGGACATGGATGCTGTGGCTGAGCACGTTGAATAGCGCGGCGAGTTTGCGGTCGTAGCCGATGAAGATTCGAACAGGCTCGGTCATGGTGGTAAATCGCTTTGTCAGGTGGGATTGATCAACAAGTTGCGCGGTCGCTGCAGCGGGGATCCTTGCCCTGCACACGGTTTCTCATAGGGACGGCTTGTCCGCGCAAATCCGCATGTCGCGGGGCTCTCCCAATTTGAACTGCGCCGGTTCCTGCCGGATATTGACCAGACCACATTCAGCGAGGAGTCGCGCGAGGCTTTGCGGTGTATACAACCATCGGTGACACATCAACGGATCTTTCCAGGCCGGATCTCCATAGAAGACCCACATCGTGGTTTGGCCTCGCGCGTCGGCGTAGGTCGTGCCTTCGGGATTGTTGACGATTTCCTGACACGCGGCCAACAAGTTAGGGCACTCGGTGATGAGTGTGCCGCCCGGCTTGAGGACCCGTATCCAATCCTGCAACAGCGACTTCACTTCCCAGTAGTAAAAATGCTCGATCACGTGGACGGACAGGATTTCATCCGCATAGTTGGACTCAAATGCAGCAAGATTGCGGATGTCGCAAACGACATCCGGCCGATTACCGGATCGCTCATCGACGACGTCTACGTTGATGTACCCCGGCAAGCTTTTGTCGCCGCAGCCAAGATTCAGCCGAATGGGTCGCCCCAAAGCGGTTCCTTGTCCCTGCCGGGTCACCGCCGACGGCTGTTCAGCCATGACAGCAGCCACCATGTCCAACCACTTTGACGCGATAGCGCGCGGGCTTAGCGAAGCCAGAATGACTTGCTGGCCGTGTTCCAGACGCTGCAGGTACGTGGCTGGACTCCGGAGTATCCGGTTCACACCATCAATGACGTCGTCAGTGATGACGGCAAAATCGCTGAATTCCATATAGGAGGGTATGGTGTACGCAGACACCGGCACTCCCGCGACAAGGGATTCCACCAATCGATTCGGCGACTTGACGTGATATTGCTCGTCGGACAGGCCCGGGATCACCACGATGTCGGCTGATCGATAGGCTGCTTTCATGGCTGCAATCGACCAAGGCTCCATGCGTAAAGTCACGTTGAACGGCGCAGTCTCCCTGACTTGGCTCAGCCAAGAGTCTGTTGCGGCCGACTGTCCGGTGACGATGGTGAACTCGACAGTGGCACGGTCGACTTCATTCAGCCGCGGAATCAGGGGGCCGACCGTTTTCTCCAGATGCAACTCGTGTCCAAACCACAACAATGAAATGCGGCTCGAGAGGTAATTCTCCAGTTTCTTGACTGGCAGACGTTCGCCTTCGACGCAGTCTGGGATTACCGTGGCCGTGCGCTGCAGAGTTGTCTCGATGAGCTCGGCCAGCTTGGGTGTGGAGCACACGAGATGATCGGCATCTGCCAGCAATTCCTGGTAGATCGTTCGCAAATGCTGCAGTGAAAACACATCGTCGCAGAGATCGACGATCACCCGGATGTTGCGCTCCTTCAGGGCGCGGGACAGGCCGGGAAAGCGCTGCAGCACCTTTCCGAAAATGGCGACATCCGTTTCTTGCAGGACCTCTTCGGTGATGTTGGTGCCGTTCATCAGGGGAATCAGCCTAATCCCCAGACCACTTTGCTGTTTGAGCATTTCTTTGGCCGGCAAGATGGCACGCAGTCTTGCGCTTGCCACTGGGGAGGAGATGACTCCGTCGTGAACATCGAACGGCGGGACGAACCAGAGAATATTCATCAGCGTGTCTTTGCTGCAGTAGTCAGCCAGTTTTCCGGGTACCCAGCATGTTTACCATCAGGTAGGGCAGGTACTTACGCTTGACGCCACTGGGGGTGTCTGCGTGCGCAGCCATGGCGTTGTCTGCCGTGGGAGCCTTTGCATCGATAGCGATGAATTCGTTGGGCACGTTGGTTGAGTAACAGATCTGTTCCCATGAAAACTCGGGGAACAGCTCCATGATGCCACGCCAGGAGAATCTGAAGTAGTCATCAGGATAGGCGTGGTATCTCCATACCCAGGGCACTGACATGTAGAGCTTGCCGCCTGGAGCGACGATGCTCGACAAGTTGTCTGCGAAGATCCACGGCTTGCGCACGTGCTCAAGCACCGAACAGCAGATGGCCAAGGCGAAGTGGTTCTTTGGCAGCGGTTCCGTTTGCAGCGTCAGGTCGACGATCACATCTACGCCTTTGCCCTCCTCCATGTCGACCCCCACATACTCACGATCCCGGTAGAAATCCCGGTAGCTCGACGTGCTGCCATAGTCTTTGCTGCCAATTTCGACCACGGGGCCGTCGACATTTGGAACATGTGTTTTCAAGTAGGTCAGTTGGTTGATATCGCCCACGTCTGTCTCTCACTGGTGAAGTTCGTATTGCGGCGGTGAGGCCTCTGCCATCGGGTAGCATCCATGCCCGCTTCCCGGGGGCTTTGGCTCCAGGGCCCGGAGATGACTGTAACTGCGCTAAGGGCCAGATCGAAAGCACCTTTTGACAACAAGGCTTGCCACTGCCCGGCGGGGTTGCGTCGCTACCGTAGAGGCAAGCGAAGGGGCAAGCAGCGTGCGGAGACCAGGTCGCCATATCCAGTAACAGCTGACCATGCCCCGGGTCGGGCGCCGACTCTTCATCAGGTCCCCCGACCGAAGCGGCAGTCGATGCAGCAAATCGGGAACTCGGGGTTAACTGGAGTTCCGCCCTTGTCCAGCTCGCCCGCGCTGCTGTAGCTTGCCTGCGGTTGGATCGGCGGCCGCCAGTCGTGCCGTTCCTTCCACACGTAACTCACGCACCAAAAATTCCAACAACACGTCAGTATCAGGGGAATCTCCATGAGAAGTACTGCATTGCAGAGGTCAAGGACCAAGCTTTGTCTGGCCATCGCCACCACGCTTTCCGCCTTCACGGGCACCTACGCCAGCGCCCAGCAGGTGCCAGCCGACGCCGCGGTCGAAGAAATCCAGATCACCGGCTCGCGCGTGCGCGTCGTCGACGGCATGAGTGCGCCCACACCCGTGACAGCCATCACCACCAATGAGCTGCGCGACTTCGACCCCGGCACCACCGTGGCCGCCCAGCTCGACCAGTTGCCGCAGTTCTTTGACACGCCCAACGCCCAGCGTGGCGGCAACGCCATCAGCAGCAACGCCGGCGGGTCCTATCTGAACCTGCGCGGCATGGGTCTCAACCGGACACTGGTCATGGTGGACGGCACCCGCGTGGCGCCTTCTGATGCCCAGGGCGCCGTGAACGTCGACCTGTTTCCGAGTGCCCTGATCCAGCGTATCGACGTGGTGACCGGCGGTGCCTCGGCGGCCTACGGTGCCGACGCGGTCGCCGGTGTGGTGAACTTCATCCTCGATCGCGAATTCGAAGGGCTCAAGACCTCGGTGTCGACAGGGATCACCGAACAGATGGACGGCGAGAACTACAACCTCAGCATCGCCGGCGGCAAGGCCTTCATGGACCAGCGCCTGCACGTGATTGCCTCCATGGATGCACGGCAGATCGACCAGATCGGGCCGAACAGCAAGGACCGTCTCGACAACTGGATGGACTGGGGCCTGGTGCGGAACCCGAATTGGCGCTCGGCCACCCTGACGCCCGGCGTGCCACAGCGCATCACGGTGCCTTACGTGTTCAGCACCCAGTCGGCGCCTCAGGGCCTGATCATCACCTCGGCCCCCAACTTCGGCTACACCAACTGGACCTTCACCGACGACGGCAAGGGGATTCGTCCCTACTCCTACGGCCAGTATCCTTCGCCAAGCGGCAGCGGCGCCCAGAACAACCAGTCGGGTGGCCAGGAGTACAAGTACTACGACCAGGCCGTATTTCGCGGCCCGCGGGCCAATGATGTGGCACAGCGTTCCGGCTTCCTCGGGTTCAAGTACGAGGCCAGCGATCGGCTGACACTGACGGCGCAGGCCGCTGCCGGTCGCAGCGAATCCAGCCTCTACGGGCAGCATGCCAATGCCTCGATCGCCGGCGTGGTGTATTCGTGGAAGATCTTCCGCGATAACCCCTACCTGCCGGCGCCACTGGCTGCCGAGATGGACCGCGCGAAACTCGACATGATCCGCCTGTCCACGACTGGCGTGATCGATGGCCCTGGCCTCATCAACATCTACGACAACCGCGGCGACCGCAGCATCCAGCAGCAGCAGTTGTATACGCTCGGGTTCGACTACGCCATCGACGACAACTGGAACCTCACCGGTTCGCTGCAGACCAGCACATCGAAGATCGCCACCGGCATTCTCAACGTGCCGCGTACCGACAAGATGTACCTGGCGATGGACGCCGTGCGTGATCCCGCTACCGGCCAGATCGTCTGCAACATCGCCCAGCGCAATCCGCAGCCGGCAGAACTCAAGGCCTTCATGGCAGGCAAGCTGATCTCCAGCCCGCTGGACCCGCTCGGGGTACCGGCGGATTCGCCGATCGGTCCGATGAATCCCAAGGAGTGCGTCCCCTTCAATCCCTTCGGTCTCGGCAACGTCAACCAGGCCGCGAAGGACTGGATCCTCGACCCCGAGAAGAAGCAGATGCGCGAACTTACGCAGGACTTCGCCGAATTGCTGCTGACCGGTGTGGTATACGAAGGCTGGGGTGCAGGCCCTGTGTCGCTGGCCGCTGGTCTCACCTGGCGTGACGAGTGGTTCGAGCAGTTCAGCGAGCCGTCCTGGGGCGAGCGCGGCATCCTCAACGCACCAGCGCTGGGCATCCGCTCCATCCCCGACGGCTTCGCCAACGACGGCAACCGCGAACTGCATCCGTTCTCCGGCATCGGTGCCGGCAGCGGCAGCAAGGACGTGTGGGAATGGTATGCCGAGTTGAACGTTCCGCTCTGGCAAGGCGGCTCAGGGCAGAGCGTCGGTTCGTCCTTCGCCTACCGCAGCTCCGATTATTCGCTGTCGGGTCGGCAGGAGAGCTGGAAGATCGGTCTCGATGCCCAACTGCTGGAGTCCCTGCGCTGGCGCGTGACCAAGTCCAGTGACATCCGCGAGCCCAACTTCGCCGAAACCTTCCTCACGGGGACGGGTGGTGGCGCGGTCACCGACCCCTTCCGCAACAACGAGAACAGCAACGGCCTGACCGTACTGGCCACGTCGAACTCCACGCTGAGCGCCGAGATCGCCGATACCATCACCACCGGGTTCGTGTGGCAGCCCACTTTTGCTGAGTGGATCGACGGCCTGTCGGTGTCGCTCGACTGGTACGAGATCAACCTCAAGGATGCGATTACGCCTTACGGGCCACAGCGCATCGTCGACGACTGCTTCGCCACCCGCGCGGCCAGCGCCTGCAACCTGCTGAAGCGCCTGCCGACCGCCGACGGCAGCCTGGGACCGCTGTCGCGTATCCTCAACCAGAACATCAACGCGGCCCTGGCACAGACGCGCGGTGTGGACTTGGAGGCGAGCTACCGCTTCGAGCCCGACTTCTTCGCGAGCGAAGCGGAAACGCTGTCACTGCGGGCGCTGGTGGGCTACCTGGGCGAAAACTCCACCACCACGGCGGCCGGCACCTACCAGGATGCTGCGCAGAGCCAGACGCGTCCCGAGTACTCGGGCGTGGTGTCCGGTACCTACACACTCGGGGCCTGGGGTCTGATGCTGCAGGCGCGCTATTACGACAGCGTGATGAACAACAACCTGTGGGTGGAGGGTCGCGACGTAGACGACAACTGGATCGCCTCACAGACAGCGTTCAACACGGCGCTGTCCTACCAGGGTGAGACAGCGAGTGGCAGCAGTTGGCGGGCGGCGTTCAACATCACCAACCTGTTCAACCGTGACCCGTCGATCGTGGCCGGTGCCAACGGGCAGAGTGTGATCGCCGGCCATGACATCCTCGGCCGTCGGTACCAGCTCAGCCTGACCATGGACTTCTGAGCCGCCTTGTCGGGGCCCATGCAAAAACGCCGGGGTGCAGACCCCGGCGTTTTTTTTTGCGCCTGCCTCCGCGGCAGGGACTCACTGCTGGTAGCCGGCCTCGATCCATAGCTGTGCAGACTCGGCCGTGCAGGCGGTCTGCACCAGGTCACGATCCGCCACCTTGTTCCAGCGATGCGTGAAGGTTGTCGGCTCGGCGAGGTACTCGGGATCCGTGACAGTGATGGTCAACTCGACTCCCAGACCGCCGTCGGTGAGACGCAAGCGCTCCACAACCTGCTTCTGCTCGCTGGAATCGATGCCGGTGTGTGTCCCCCAGCGGTCGGCGCTGAAATTGCGCGTCTCGATGATGAGTTCGCCATTCTCGTAGCGACCGGTGGAATAGCCGAATTTGCTGGGAGCCCCGGGGGGCGGTGGCGTGGCGCCGAGATGAATGAGGCGCTCACCGTCCATCAGGTCGCGACCGATGACCAGCGTGTTGGCATCGCGGCGGGTGACCTGGTGCGCATAGGGCAGCGTCATGGACTTCGGTACGCCGGGGTCGCCACAGCTCAACACCGGATTCTGGTCTTCGCGAAAACCATCAACCAACGCCTGACCTTTCGCCGTCAGCTTCCAGCCCTTGGGCGGGTAGTACGTGGGTTGATTGGGTGCGCGGTTCCAGAGACCGGTGAAGTCTGTGGAGGGCAGGATCGGCTTTTCCGCCTCGCCCTCGTTGCCCACCCGCACGCCGTCCTTCTCGGCCCAATTCAGCGAGCTGTAGGCCCGCGCCTTGTTCTTGTCATGTTCGCCCTCCCAGGTGATGGCATCACCGGGCTTGAAACTGTCGCGGCTCCAACCCTGCTCCGCCATGGCCGCCGGGTGCAGCATCTCAATGCTGTATTCCACCAATTGGCCCTGCAGATTCGGCGCTTCCACCTTGAGAAAGACGTGCGGCATGCTCCAGCTGTATTTCTTGACCACGCCGCGCAGCACGCGCACATCGTCAGGGTCCAGCGTGGCATGCGAGTGATGGGCCAGTACCGGCGCGCCGGCGAGCAGCGCGGTGGCGATGGCGAGTGGCAGCAGGCGAAGCGCGTTCATGTTTCGAGTCCTCGGCAGTGGGCGAGACGCAGGGTTACTTCTGGGGGGCCGGCCACATCATGTTGCCCATGGCATCCAGCAGGCCCATTTCCCGCAGCTTGGCCACGTAGGGTTCGCCGGCACGGGCAGAGGGTGAGCCATTGAGGTTGGCGGCCGGCACGATGTTCATGGCCGTGAAGGTCCCCTTGGCGATGTCGATCATGTCGGTGAAGCGCATGTTCGACTTCATCGGACCGCTGCCCACCTGGATCGCCCGCGGCCAGATGGTCGGCAGACCGCGCAGGTTCTGCCAGCCAATGACCTTGATGCTGGCGCCGGTGACGAAGTCTTCCTTGTTGAAGCCGTGATCGATCTGGATCTGGATGGGATGGCTGTTGACGCGCCACTTCTTGCCGGCTTCGACGTCACCCCCGGTGGTGGTGATCTCGACACCGATGTGCGGATTGCCCCAGTGCACACGACCGATCGTGCCTTCGACGACGATGGTGGCTGAATCGAAGGCACCGTACTCGGTCTGGGTGTTGTGGTGGGCAAACACCGGAAGGCTCAGGCAAAGCCCGGTCAACACGCCGAGCAGCAAGGAGGTGAGATGCTTCATGATCGACTCTCTCTGGTGAGGGTTGCAGGAAAAAGGGATTTACCAGGTCAGGCACATGGCGTTGCAGCGCACGGAGGCGTCGGTGCCTTCTCCCTGGATGGCGTGCACTTCCCAATACCCGGTGAATTCATCAACGGCCACGCGGCAGGCCAGCTGATCGGAGGGATCGCTGACGTGCTGGATCTCGACGTCGGTGAGGAAGCAGACGGAGTTGTCGGCAGGCGCCAGCGACTTGATGTCATCGCCAGGACCGGGACGCGGCAGGCCGTCGGCACCCACACCGGCCAGCCAGGCCTCGATTTCCGGCTTGGCTGTGGTCTTGAGCTGCACCGGCGCGAATGCGGATTGCAGGGCTGGATGCCCAGCCAGCGCGGTGGCAAGACCATCGAGCCCGGCTCCGGCTGCCGGCGACCCGTCGCCGGGCGCCGCCAGTTGCAGGGTAACCAGACTGGTGACTGCAGCCACGATGGCCGCAAGAGCGAGTTGGCGAAGCATGCGTGAGGTCCCCTTTCAACGTGACTGATTGGATGCGTGAGACACCGGTGGTCGGGTGTTCCTGTTATTCAGCAGCGGCGCAGACACCGGCTGCGCCCACACCGCGTTTCACTGCAATGTGCGTGGAGCATAACGTATTTCTTGGCGCTTTTGCCCTGCCGTCCCGGCAAATTCCCGCTATTCACGCGGTCGATCGTCTTTAACCCATCGACACATAAATCCAAACCTATGCCAGCAATAGCTGATCGCCTAACGCCGCGAAAAACCCCGTGAATTACGCGCTGCGGCTGCTTGTCGCTACGCGGCGTGTCGCTTAAGGTGGCACTCGCTTGCGGTCGGCAGCCGGGTCTGTCTACCGCTGCCGCGAGCGACGCTGTTCTGCGATGGTGTTCTGCCGACTCTTCTCAGCGAGTGCGTTTTGTATACCAGATCCCCCCGTATTTCTTGTCGCCGGATTTGCCGTGCTTGCAGCAGCGGCAGGCAATCGCCTGGCGCGCGTGTTCCGGTCGACAACCGGCAGGAGGTCACCGATGTCTGACACCGTGATCGCGGCGTTCGCGCGTACCCCCATCGGTCGCTTCCGGGGCGCCCTTGCCGGCGTGGCGGCCACCGGCCTCGGTGCCACGGCGCTGGCGGCCTGCCTCGGCCGAGCCGCACTGCCCGCCTCCCGCGTCAACGACGTGGTGCTCGGCAATGTGTTGGGTGCCGGGCTTGGACAGGCACCGGCCCGACAGGCGGCGCTGGCCGCCGGACTGCCGACCAGCGTTGGCGCACAGTCCATCGACAAGGTCTGCGGCAGTGGTCTGCAGGCACTGATCAGTGGCGCCAGAGCCTTGGCGCTGGCGGAGGCCGACTTCGTCCTGGCGGGCGGCCAGGAGAGCATGAGTCAGGCGCCCTTCCTGCTGAAGGATGCCCGTGGCGGTCTGCCGACGGGTGACCGCTCCCTGCTCGACTCGCTGCTCCTGGACGGCTTGCACGATGCCAGCCTCGGTTGCCACATGGGTGTGCTGGCCGAGCGCTGCGCCCGCGACTACGGCCTCACCCGCGACCAGCAGGATGGCTTTGCCGCCGAGAGCTTCCGGCGTGCGCAGCGCGCGGCTGCGGCGGGCTGCTTCGCCGCCGAACTGGTACCGGTCGCCCTGCCGGCGCGCCGCGGCACGGCTGACCTTGTGAGCGAGGACGAAGGTCCTGCGCGCTTTGTCGCCGAACGGTTGGCAACCCTGCCTCCGGCATTCGCGCCCGAGGGTAGCATCACGGCCGCCAATGCCTCCCAACTCAGCGACGGCGCCGCTGCCCTGCTGCTGGGTCGTCTCGATTCTGTCGCAGCCGCCGGTCTCCGTCCGCTGGCCCGTCTCGTGTCCTGGGGCGCCCATGCCGGAGACCCCGCCCAGTTCTGCGCCGCCCCCGTAGCGGCGATCCGTGAGGCGCTCGCCGGCGCCGGTTGGCGCAGCGACAGCGTGGATCTGTGGGAAATCAACGAAGCCTTCGCCGTGGTTCCGCTGGTAGCCATGCGGGAACTCGCGCTTCCCCATGCCAGGGTCAATGCAAGGGGCGGCGCGATTGCCCTTGGCCATCCGCTCGGAGCGACTGGTGCCCGCATCGTCGTTACCCTGGTTGCGGCGCTGCAGCAGCTCGACCTGCGTCGCGGCGTGGCGGCGCTATGCATTGGTGGTGGTGAAGCGCTGGCCTTGTGCGTGGAGCGCAGCGACTGATGCGCCGCGGTGATGACAGCGCGGGCTGGCTGCCGGGCCCCGATGAGCTGCGGCACAGCAATCTGGCCGCCATGCTGCGGGAACGCGGGCTGCCGACCTACGACGCGCTCTACCGCTGGTCGGTAAACGAGCCCGAGCAGTTCTGGGCCTACATGCTCGACCGGCTGCAGATCCGCTTTCGGCGGGCGCCTCGGCAACTGCTGGCAGAGGCCACCGATCCGGTGCGCGCACGCTGGTTGCCGGATGCCCGTCTCAACATCGCCGAGTCCTGCTTTATGGCACCACCCGATCGCCTCGCCCTGCTGCACGACAGCGAGGACGGGCAGCAGACACAGTGGAGTTACGGCGACCTTGAGCGCCTGAGCCGACGAGTCGCCCGCGGTCTGCAGCAACGCGGGCTGGGCGCCGGTTCGTCCGTGGGTTTGGTGATGGCGATGACACCGGAGGCGGTGGCGGCCTGGTTGGGTGTGGTGCTGACCGGGGCCGTGGTGGTTTCGATGCCCGACAGTCTGGCAGCCAGCGAATTGGCCGCGCGTCTCGCACTGGTGCCCTGCTCGCTGGTGCTGACGCAGGACGTCGTGCTGCGTGGCAACCAGCGGCATGCCCTGTACGGCAAACTGTGCGATGCCGCGGCGCCGCGCTGCGTCGTCCTGCGGCGCGAGTCCCCCGCCACAGCGGCCGCCCTGCGCGCCGGCGATGTCGCCTGGGAGGACTTCCTGCCTCCGGAAGGTGCGCCGACTGCCTCTGCCCTGCCGGCCTCGGCGACGCTCAACATCCTGTTCTCCTCCGGTACCACGGCGGCGCCGAAAGCCATCCCGTGGACCCACACGACGCCGCTCAAGTGCGCGATGGACGGTCACTGCCATCACGATATCCGACCCGGCGACGTCGTGGCCTGGCCCACCAGTCCCGGCTGGATGATGGGACCGTGGCTGATCTGCGCCACCCTGATCAACGGAGCCACGCTGGCGCTGTTCGAAGGCGCCCCCACCGGTCGGCCCTTCACCAGTTTCGTGCAGCGGCGCCGGGTGACCTTGCTTGGTCTCGTGCCGAGTCTCGTCAAGGCCTGGCGCAGCGGAGGCTGCGTAGACGGGCTCGACTGGCAAACGATTCGCCGCTTTTCCTCCACGGGGGAATGCTCCAACGCGGCGGACATGCGCTGGCTGATGGACTGCGCTGGCGGCAGGCCCGTGATCGAGTACTGCGGTGGCACCGAAATAGGCGGGGCCTATCTCACGCAAACCCTGCTGCAGCCGGCCTATCCGTCGTTGTTCTCCACGCCCGCCCTCGGGCTGCGCTGCGAAATTGCCGATGCGCGCGGTCAACCCGCCGCCAGTGGCGAACTGTTTCTTGGCGGTACGTCCATCGGTCTCTCGACCGATCTGCTCGGACGCGACCACTACGCCGAGTACTACGCCGGCACGCCGCACGGCAGCGACGATCGTCCGTTGCGCCGTCATGGCGATGAGGTGGAGCGCTTGCCCAACGGCTACTACCGGGCGCTCGGTCGCGCCGACGACACCATGAACCTCGGTGGCATCAAGGTGGCGTCGGCAGAAATCGAGCGTGTCCTGCTGGCGGAGCCTGGCCTGCTGGATTGTGCGGCGGTGTCCCGGGCGCCCGCGGGCGGTGGACCGTCGCAGCTGGTGATTTTTGCCGTGCTGGATGCCCCGGCGACTGCCAGCCCCGCGCTGCAGCATCGTTTGCAGCAGCGGCTGTCGACCGGCTTGAGCCCGCTGTACCGTATTGCCGAACTCAGGGTCGTGGAGGCACTGCCCCGCACGGCATCCAACAAGATCCTCAGGCGCCAGCTGCGCAGCGAACTGCAGCAGACCGCCGTGGCTGCTTTGCCTTCCCTTCCTTCCGACCGGTGACCCTGCCATGAAGCTCGCCACTTTCCAGTACCAACAGCGCACGCTGACAGGCGTGGCGCTGGACGACAGCCACCTGCTGCCGCTCGACAGCCTGCCCTGCGCCGGCAGTCTGCAGAGCCTCATCGACGCCGGTGCCGCGGGGCTCGCTGCGGTGGAGGCCTTGCTGGCGGCGCCACCGGCGGCCATGCAGCCGATCCCCGTCTCGGAGGTGACCTGGCTGCCGCCCCTGCCGGCCCCCGGCAAGATCTGTGGCGTGGCCATGAACAATTCCGCCAGTAATGCGCGCAAGATCAGCGCGCCGGAGCATCCCGCGTTCTTTCTGAAACCGCCGTCTTCGCTGGTGGCACACGGGCAGCCCGTCATGATTCGCGAGTACTACGGCAGCGTGCACCCGGAGCCGGAGCTCGCCTGCGTGATCGGCCGCACCGCGCGCGAAGTGGCTCCGGAAAGGGCACTCGAGCACGTGTTCGGCTACACCATCTTCGATGACATCACCGGCAACGGCATGCGTGCCGAGGATTGCTTTCACTACTACGCGCTCTACGCGCGTCCTGACGAGCCCTCCGGTCTGCAGCGCGTGGAGCAGCACCTGTCGTATGCCGCGCGCTACAAGGGCAGCGACACCTTCAGTGTGATGGGCCCGTGGCTGGTCACCGCGGCCGCTGTGCCGGATCCTGACGACCTCGATGTGGTCTGCCGGGTGGGTGGCGAACTGGTCGCCGAGGACAGTACCCGCTACTACAACTTCAAGGTCGCCGAGGTGCTGAGCTTCATCAGCCACTTCCTCACGCTGCACCCCGGTGACGTGATTGCGCTGGGGACGGCCTTCAAGCCTTCCGCCACACGCAAATCGATCCACCACGCCAACCTGCAGACCGTGGCAGGGCCGATCGAGATCGACATCAGTGGACTGGGCCGGCAGGTATCCCCGGTGGAACGATGCAAAGGAGCACTGGGCCGATGGCGACTGACGCGCAACGCCTGAGCGAGCTGGAAACCCGGCTGGCACTGGAGGCACTCAACACCGACTTCTGTCATTTCCTCGATCACGGCGACATCGAGGCACTGGTGGAACTGTTCACGGAGGATGCCATCTATACCCACGGCACGCGCCGTTCGGTGGGGCGCGCCGAGATCCGCGACCTGTTCAGCCGCCGCAGCGCGGCTGGCCCGCGCACGGCGCGCCACCTCTACTCCTGTCTGCGGCTGCGCTGGGCGCCGGACGGGAGCGGCAGTGGCAGCAGCGTGTGCCTGACGTTTGCCTGCGATGGCTCCGCACCGATCGTACCGGCCGAACCGCACCTCGTGGCCGACTTCGTCGATGAGTATCGCCGCGGCTCCGACGGTCGCTGGCGCATCAGTCGCCGGCACATCGAGCGTATCTTTCTGGCGCAGGGCAACCGCGGCCCGGTGGGGCTGCTGCAGGGGAGCACTTCGTCGTGAGCGCTGACCAGCCGATACTGGTGGCGGTGGCACCGAACGGGGCGCGCCGCCAGCGTGCCGACCACCCGGCCCTGCCGCTGACGCCGCGCGAACTGGCGCGAACGGCCCGCGCCTGCCTCGATGCCGGGGCCTGCCTGCTGCACTTGCACGTGCGCGACGCGCAGGCGCGACACAGTCTGGCGCCCGAAGACTACCGGCCCGCGCTGGCTGCCATCCGCGCCGAAGTCGGAGACGCGTTGCTGATCCAGGTGACATCCGAAGCGGCCCGCGTCTACCAGCGCGACGAGCAACTGCAGTCGCTGCTGGCCCTGCAACCGGAGTCGGCCTCGCTGGCGCTGCGGGAATTGCTGGCCAATGCGGAAGACGTCGCGGTGTCCGCCCCCGTACTGTCGCAGCTCGCCGCGGCCGGTACCCTGCTGCAGTACATCCTCTACAGTCCGGCCGAGCTGCAGCGTTTCAACCAGTTGGTATCCGACGGTGTTCTGCCGCGAGGCCCGCACTTCCTGCTGTTCGTTCTGGGGCGCTTCGACCAGCCCGCCACCGACAGCGGCGGGCTCGGCGCATTTCTCGACCACCTCGGTGCCGGGCAGCACTGGATGTGCTGCGCCTTCGGTCAGGCCGAGAGCAGCATCATGGGCGCTGTGGCCCACGCCGGTGGCCACGCACGCGTGGGCTTCGAAAACAATGTGCTGGGACCGGACGGCAGGCCGGTGGCGGACAACGCCGCACTGGTGCGCCTCGCGGTCGAGCAAGCGCGGGCAGCGGGGCGCCGGCCGGCCACGGCTGCCGAGGCGCGACAACTGCTGCAATGCGGGATCAACGGGCCTGGGCGTGCTCGAGCAACCAACCCAGCACCGTCTCCTCCAGCGCCGGCTCGTCGACGGGAAAATCCATGATGTGGGCGTAGAGCACCGACACCTCGGCATCGTCGAGTACCTCGGCGCTGTAGTGCGGCATCATCACGCTGGGCTGTTGGGGCTGCTGCTCGGCACGCAGCCGCAAGTAGGCCCGGAACACGTCCTCACTGACCAGGAAGGGCGTCCTGCCCGCCAGCAGCACCGGCGGTTTGGGGAACAGGTTGTTGGCCTGCTCGACATGCGTCCCCTTGCCCTGATGGCCGTGACAGCCGTAGCAACCGTGCTCCAAGTAGAGACTGGCACCGGCGGTCTGCGCCAGCAAGGGGTGCGCTGGCAACCACACGCTGAGCAACGCCAACCCCAGTGTCGCCGCCAGGGAGCGGCGGGCGGGAGGGAATCCGGCCGGGGGCAAAAGATGCGTCATGATCTGCATGCAGTAGTCCTCAACGCGGCTGGGTCAGCACATCGACCAGGAAGGGTCGACCGGACTTGACCACCTCGATACCACGCCGGTAGGCGGCGGCCAGCTCGGCCGGATCGGCCACAGGACCGATGCCCTCCACGCCATAGCCTTCGGCAATGGCGCGATAATTCACGAAGGGATCCCGCAGCGTGGTGCCGATGTGGGCGCGGTCGGTGCCGCGGCCACGCGCGCCGGTGAGGTATTGCACGAACATCAGCTCCTGGTGCCAGGCACGGTTGTTGTGCATCACGATCAGCAGCGGCAAGCGATGATGCGCAGCGGTCCACAGGGCACCGGGCATGAAGTTGAAATCCCCGTCGCCCTGGAAATCGACGACGAGACGGCCGTGGTCCCGGGCCGCCAGCGCCGCGCCCACCGAGGCCCCCAGACTGTAGCCGATTCCGGCCGCACCGCTGCTGCCGAGGCAAGAGTAGGGTTTGTCGTGCGCCCACAGGTCGGCATGGTGACCACCGGAAAAATTGGTCTGCGAGCCGATGCACCAGTCTTCGTCGGCAATGAAGGGCCAGAGCTCGGCATAGAGTCGCGCCGTACTCACCGGGCTCGCGTCCCAACCGCGGAGGCGACGCTGCACTTGGGCACGCAGCGTCGTCAGTCTGGCTTCCCGGTTGCGGGTGCCGTGGGCTTCGCTGCGCTGGCGGATGCTGCTGGTGCGGGCGGCGTCGCTGCCGGCGGCCAGCACGGCCTCGAGGATCAGTGCCAGCGACGCCTCGGCGTCGGCACTGCGGCGCTCTGCCGCTCCCGGCGCGGCCGGTCTGCCACGCACGATGGAAAAACCCACACCGGCTTCGTCGCGACCGGTCAGCGACCCCAGTTCCGGGCCGCTGATGGAGAAGTGAGGCGAAGGCAGTTCGAGACCGAGGACGAAGTCATAGTCGGTGCTCGCGCCCGGACCACAGAGCGGATGCGACTGCGGAAAGCTCATGGGTCCCTGATTGGCTCGTGTGCCCACACAGGCGCCGGTCAGTTCTGCCAGACGCACGGCGCGCTCCACACCCGCCGGGGTGCGCAGGCGCCCGACGTCGAGTCTCGGGTTGCTGGCGCCGAGCAGGCGGCTGGCGATCAGCTCGGCATCGGCTGTGGAGATCAGAGGGAACTGCGGCTGGCGCAGGGACGGCAGCGCAACGCCCTCTGCCGAGGCCTTTTGCAAGTGGGAGTCCACCACCACGAGTGTGGGCGCACAGGGCGGCGTCACTGCCTGGATCCAGGCCTCCTGAATGGCGTCCAAGGCCTCGGGCAAGGTGCGGGGCGCTGCGTCCCACTTGGTGTAGGGACGTACCAGCGCAGCAAGATCGTCGGCAATGTGCGCCTGGATGAAGCCGTCGTCGCTGCCGATCAACAGCACGATCGGCGTCTTGTCGACAAACGCCTGGTAGATCGCCATGGCCGCGTTCTGCAGGCCCACCGTGGCATGCAGCATCACTACCATGGGCTTGCCCGTGGCCTTGCCGTAACCGTGCGCCATGTCCACCGCCGAGCCTTCGTGCAGGGCGGTGATGAGCTCGGGGTTGCGATTGGGCTGGGCCGGGTGGTTGATGATGGATTCGTGCAGCCCCTCGAAGCTGGAGGAAGGATTGGCTACCACGAACTCCACACCGAGGTCCCGCAGCAACTCGACCATGAGGTCGGATCCGGGACGACGGGTGATGCCGCTGACTGCCGGCGGCTCGACCACTTCCGTGTCACGCGCCAGCTGTGCCGCACTGGGCGGCTGCGCCGAGGCCGAGGCGGCGGCTGCCGGCTGGGCGACGGCCGCTGGTGCCATCCCACCCAACACGACCGCGGTACCCGCCAGCCCGGTGCCCCCAAGGAAGCCACGTCTCGTGAGCGTGCTCTTGTCGCTGTCTTCCATCATGAACCCCCGGACGGAATCAGAAGCCGAAGTTCATCTCCACGCTGGCCCCGATGATGCGACCATCGCGGGGGAACATGCCGCTGCCGAAGTTGGCCACCTGGAACATGGTCGGGAACTGATCGAACACGTTGTTGGCAAACACGCTCACGCGCAGGTCTTCGTTGTACTGCCACAGCCAGTTGAGGTCGTAATAGATGAAATCGTCTTCGGGCAGGCCGCTCAGGAAGTTGTCGAGCTTGCTGAGGTAGCGCGGCGTGAGGATCACCGTGTGCTCGTTCATGGTCCAGCGGATCGGCATGTTCACGCGGTATTCCTGATAGCCGCCTCCGAAGGTCGGGCGGAAGCCCACGAAATCGATGGCGGGCAGCGTCGGGGATGCCTGCTCTTTCCACTCCAGCAGGATGGCGGCGTTGGGGCTGATGTTGAATTGGCCCCAACGGGTATCCAGCGTGTAGGACATGCGCAAGTCCACCGACTTCACGTGCTGCTCGGCGATATTGACCGGCTTCTGGTAACCCTTCTGCGGGCGGCCGAGGGAATCGAGCTCGAAGCACTGCGAGCCGTTGCCCTGGGCCGGCAGGTACATCGGGAAGCGGTAACCGGCCGGGTTGCCCGGGAAAGTATTGATGCCACCCCAGGCAGTGAAGATGTTCTGGCCGCGCAAAGACGCAATCGGGTAATTGCTGGGGAACAGACCATCCGGCGAGAAACCGGAGCGGCACTCGGGCAATTCCAGCAACTGGTCGTAGGGACGCAGGTTGCGGATCACGTTTTCAAATTTGATGTCGACGTAGTTCATGCCGAGCGAGAAGTTGTCGGTGACATCCCAGTCGAAGCCGAGCGACCAGTTGGTGGACTCGACTGGCTGCAGCGTCGGGTTGGCATTGGTCTCCAGCACGATGATGTTGCG
>CANGUU010000016.1 GCA_947457195.1 Gammaproteobacteria bacterium | reverse complement strand
TGTTGCTTGGATCAAGATCGTATACCTACGAACCCTCACACAAGCACCCACTTCTATTACTTGATCCACTTGTTAAAGACCTGTGCCAAGGACTTACCCCCAGCATCCCCCCCAAAACCCTCGCCTTGGGAGAGCGCGCATTGTACACACCCAACTGCGCGACGCAAGCGTGGAGGCGGTTATTTTTTTCTCCAAGCGGAGGCCCACCTCGGGGAGAACTGCCTAACCACTGAACTCTTGGCGTGCAAGACCCGATAGGCTAACAGCAAGAAAACCAACCCTCCATAGAGAAGGGCATCAGCAAAGTCCGAGCGTACTATCCAGACAAGGTGAAGAATTGCCAATACACCGGCGATATATACAAGTCGGTGTAGCGTTTTCCAACTACGACCCAGTAGTCTCTGAGCCGCATCGAAAGACGTAGCAGCTAACGCCAATAAAATCAGGAAAGACAAAAATCCGACCGTGATATAGGGGCGCTCCACGATCTCCACGCCCAAGTCTGCCCAGCTCAGCTGCAGAAGCAGCAAAAGGAAGACAAAGAAGTGCAGCAAGGTATAGAAAAAGGCGTAGAGGCCGATCATCCGTCTTAACCGCCATAACGCAGGTATATTCAAAAAGTAGCGGAGCGGAGTTACGGCTAGAGCGAGCACCAACATCCTTATCGACCACTCTCCGGATACAAGCGCAAGCGTTTTAGCAGGATCCGGACCCAATCGGCCGAAGTCCCCCATAGCAACCAAGTAGGCTTGCCAACCCCACCACAAAGCCGGCAGCAAGCTCACCAAGAAGACAAGTGGTTTAAGAAACTTTGCTGTGGCTACCAACGCTGAATCACCAGATCCGTCAGGGCCGTTAATAGAAACGCCGCAGATCCATACCCGCATAAAGACTTGCGACGTCATCCGCATATCCATTGAAGGGCAGTGTTGGGACGCGTGATGGAATCAGACCTGCGGTAGGGAGCCGACGCTCTGCTGCCTGGCTCCAACGCGGGTGATCGACCGCAGGGTTGACATTGGCATAGAAACCATATTCGCTCGGCTGCAAGTCGCTCCAGGTAGTTCGGGGCATATCCTTACGAAAATTGATCCGAACAATCGACTTTATGCTCTTGAATCCGTACTTCCAAGGTACGACAAGTCGCAGTGGCGCGCCATTTTGAGCAGGCAGCACATCACCGTACAACCCTAACGCCAAGATCGATAGCGGGTGCATGGCTTCATCCATGCGCAGACCCTCGCGATAGGGCCAATCGATGGTCGCAAACCGCGATCCCTGCTCCGGAAACTGCTTCGGATCCACAAGAGTGACGAACTCAACGAACTTCGCGTCAGCGTTGGGCTCAAGCTTCTTGAGGATTTCACCGAGAGGAACTCCAATCCACGGAATCACCATAGACCAAGCCTCCACGCAGCGTAAGCGATAGACTCGTTCTTCAAGGAAATGCGGCTTAATCAAGTCCTCGAGAGCAATTTTTCCTTGCTTGACGCATTCGCCGGTGACTTCCACGGACCAGGGATCGACGGAAAAATTTTCTGCACGTGTCGAGGGGTCAGTCTTGTCCGTACCGAATTCATAGAAGTTGTTGTAGGTCGAAACATCTTCAAATGGGGTCAAGCTTTCTTTTGCCAGAGAAGATCCTGATGCCGCTACAACAGGTTCTCCCTGCAGTTTTTGCTGAAGCCAGCGTGGCTTGGCTGCCAAATTGAGATCCGCGGCGGTGCGCGCAGTAGAGTTCTGTCCATGCACGGTGGCGGCGGAGGAAAGCAACGAGACTCCAGCCGGAATACCCAAGCCAAGGCCCATGAAGCTCCTGCGACTATGATAGACGGCCTCAGGAGTAATCTCCGAGGAGGGAATATCGAGGGACGATTTTGTTCGGATCAGCATTAGTCATGCTCCGCGCAGGTCGATGACGCCAAAGAAGATCAGGTTGTTGAACTTGGTGGGGCCCCAGCGGTCCGAGGCTTTCGCCGTTTCAGGTAGATTGCCATCAAAGGACCCGACGCCGCGTAGGTAACCGCCATCAAGAACAGCATGGTGGGCGGATCCCAAGACACAACGACGATTACAAACACAGTTACGAGAGTCAAGAAGAAGGGTACGGGATTCTTGAAGTCCAACTCCTTGAAACTGTAATAGCGAACGTTGACGACCATAAGGACACCAGCAATCCCTGTGACCACGGCCGCGACGATCGACATTGGCATCGTGACTACCACACCAAACGAAGAGAAAGCCCAGACCATGAAGACCACGAGTCCGGCTGCGGAGGGGCTTGCCAGCCCAACGAAAAAGCGCTTATCCGCGGACGCCCGCTGCACATTGAAGCGAGCGAGCCGCAGTGCAGCGCAGGCCACATAGACGAACGCCACTGTCCAACCGATTTTTCCCAAGCCAGACAGTGCCCAACTGAAGGAAATGAGCGCAGGAGCAACCCCAAAGGCCAGCATATCCGAGAGCGAGTCAAATTCGGCACCAAAGGCACTCTGGGTATTGGTCAGACGCGCTACACGGCCGTCCATTCCATCAAAGAACATTGCCACCACGCTCGCGATGCAAGCGCTGTGGAAGTCACCACCCATCCCGGCGATTACTGCATAAAAACCTGCGAACAATGCCCCTGTCGTGAGCAAGTTCGGCAGTAGGTAAATGCCTTTTCGCCGCACTTGTTTGCCATTTTGCGAAACAACCTCCTCATGTTCATCGATGAGTGCATTGTCGGTTGGCAATTCATTTTGAGACTCGGTTGGTTGCTCACCGGAATTGGGATCTGCTGACATGCGTGCCTCTGAGTCGCTGGGTGCCGCATTATACCGACTTGCCGGCACGAATTGAGCTTGCGGCTGTCGCCCACAGGGCTGCAATCAGGGGATTTCGAAGTTTTCTTTTCAGGACGCAAAGACCAATCGAGAAGGGCGCCATTCCATGCTGCAGAGGCAGCTGCTGCACCCTGTCCGCCAAGGGACTGTTCTCGAGGACGATCCTGGGAACCAATCCTACGCCTAGCCCAAGACCCACCATACTGACGATTGCCTCATGCCCTGCCACCTGCGAGTAAATTTGCGGCTTGATTCCTCGCTCACGAAACCAGCGATCTGCGCGCTCCCGCACAAGACCGCGCTCGGAGAGGATGAGAGGAACCCCGTTCCAGTCTGGCATGCTGCCGTCACGGAATTCAGGTAATCCGAGACGATTTTTTCTCGGTGCGATGAACACGAGCGGCGTCTGCGTCAGCGGCTGTACGGCAAAGACAGGCGAGACTCTGGTCGGCAGAGCAGCGATCGCAATGTCTTCTCTTCCGGCTTTTATTCTCTCCAGCGCCTCGGCAGAGTCGCCCGTGTGCAACTTGATCTCGATGCCCGGATGCTGACGACACAACTCGCCTAGCAACTCGTCCAGAAAACTGTAACTTGCGGTCACTGAACAAAAGAGACTCAGTTCACCCTCTAAATGAGCGGAGCGGCTCTGCAAAGACTGCCGAAACGAAGCCCAACCGGCCATGGCGTGCTCGGCAAAGCGGAGAAATGCCTCTCCGGCATCGGTAAGCCTTACATGGCGACTGTCCCGCTCAAATAGTGGCTCTCCTACCTCTTGCTCGAGCCTCTGGATGACTCGGCTTAAACGGGATGGCACGACATGGCAGGCAACACTTGTTTTAGCGAAGCTCAAGGAGTTGGACAGGTGTAAAAAAAGTTCCAGGTTACGAAGGTTCATGGTCACTACATTGCATTTTTCAGAATGATTACTTGCAGTAATTTCATTTTACGCAACGAGCAGGTGGGAATACCATGGCGGCCATTATCAGGACGCTACCGAGGAATATGCATGAACTACTTCAATACGCTACCGCTCCGTCTCAAGCTTGATCAGCTCGGCAAGTGCCGTTTTATGGACAAAGCAGAGTTTGCAGATGGCGTTGAGCGTCTGCGCGGTAAAAAGATCGTGATCCTCGGCTGCGGCGCTCAGGGGCTCAACCAAGGCCTCAATATGCGAGACAGCGGTCTCGACATTGCCTATGCACTGCGCGAGGACGCCATCGCCCAAAAAAGGCAGTCCTGGAAAAGTGCCACCGAAAACGCCTTCAGGGTCGGCACCTTCGAAGAACTGATTCCCTCGGCAGATCTGGTGTTGAACCTTACTCCTGACAAGCAACACACAGGTGTCATCAATAAGGTCATGCCATTGATGAAGCAGGGTTCCTGTCTGGCCTACTCGCATGGTTTCAATATCGTTGAGGAAGGCATGCAGATCCGCAAGGACATCACAGTCATCATGGTAGCGCCCAAATGTCCGGGCACAGAGGTCCGCGAGGAGTACAAGCGCGGCTTTGGTGTTCCGACTCTGATTGCGGTCCACCGTGAGAATGACCCGCAAGGTGATGGCCTCGAGCTTGCCAAGGCCTACGCTGCAGCAACAGGTGGGCATCGCGCAGGTGTGCTGGAATCTTCTTTCGTCGCCGAGGTGAAGTCCGATCTGATGGGTGAGCAGACGATTTTGTGCGGCATGCTGCAAACCGGCTCGATTCTCTGTTACGACCTGATGGTTGGACAGGGGATCCAGAGTGCTTATGCGTGCAAGCTGGTTCAGCACGGCTGGGAAACGATTTCCGAGGGGCTGAAGCAGGGCGGAATCACCAACATGATGGATCGCCTGTCCAATCCAGCCAAGATTCGTGCCTACCAGCTCAGTGAGGAGTTGAAATCCATACTGCGCCCGCTCTTCGAGAAACACATGGATGACATCATGGAGGGCCGTTTCTCCGAGGGCATGATGGCGGACTGGTCGGATAATGATCGCAAGCTACTGACTTGGCGAGAAGAGACCGGCAAGACTGCCTTCGAACGCGCCTCCAAGGACTCAGCCGGCGAAATCAGTGAGCAGGACTACTACGATAAGGGCCTACTCATGGTGGCCATGATCAAAGCCGGTGTGGAGCTGTGTTTCGAAACACTGGTTGCCGCAGGGGTCATCGCCGAGTCGGCCTACTATGAATCGCTGCACGAAGTCCCGCTGATTGCGAACCTCATCGGGCGCAAGAAGCTTTACGAGATGAACAAAGTCATTTCGGATACCGCGGAATATGGATGTTACCTTTTCTCACACGCCGCTGTGCCCCTGCTCAAGCCCTTCATGGCGAAGCTCGATACCAACGTAATCGGCAAAGGTCTCGCGTTGAAGGATTGCGGTGTGGATGATCGCGAATTGATCGCGGTCAACAGTGCTATCCGCCGGCACTCCGTCGAAAAAATCGGAGAGCTGCTGCGAGGCCACATGACCGACATGAAGAAGGTGGTCTGAAGGTATCGACGCCGCTCCGATGTGATGGCAGGTGCGGATCAGCACCTGCTCCAATCAAGACTATCAGTCAGTCCTTGCACCAATAAAAAAGCCAAGCTTTTTGGCTTGGCTCTATCTGTCCCATTGCAGATTGGTAATCTGCAGCAGTCTTTATAGTTGTCGTGTACCGGCCTCTTTTATTCGCTGAATCGACTCATTGATCGTTGAGAATTTCCAACACCGCTGCCGCTCTCTACGTCGTTTCCTACGCCGCTTACTACGTCACTAACGACCTGACTTGCTAGCTGAGCGATTCCTTTCAACTTCTACAAGCAGCCGTCTCAACTGCTTTGAAGTTGACTGCCGCGGCGGATCAACGCTTAGAGGCTAAGTACCTTTTCCCCTCTCGCTATACCCGAAACACCGGTTCGAACCACTTCGAGAATTGGCGTGCCTGCCAATGCACCGATGAATCCGTCCAGCTTGTCGCTGGTTCCAGTGACCTGAATGGTATACATGGTCGGAGTTATGTCAACCACGACGCCTCGGAAGATATCGGCAACGCGCTTGACCTCCGCGCGCTGTGCGCCCGTGGCTTTCACCTTGATCAACATCAGCTCGCGCTCGATATGATTGCCTTCGGTCAAGTCCACCAGCTTTGTGACATCCACCAATTTGTTGAGATGTTTGATGATCTGCTCAATTTTGCGATCGTCGCCTACCGTAGTGAGCGTGAGCCTCGACAGCGTCGGGTCGTCGGTCGGTGCAACCGTTAGTGAATTGATGTTGTAGTTGCGTTGGGAAAACAGACCCACGACCCGCGACAGCGCACCTGGTTGATTCTCCATAAGGACGGAAATGATGCGTCTCATGCTCAGGTCCTCTCCGTTTTGCTCAGGTACATTTCACTCATGGCACCACCACGAATTGCCATCGGATAAACATGCTCCTCACGGTCCACGGCGATATCAATGAAGACCAATCGGTCTTTCATCGCGAAAGCATGCTGCAACTTTTCCTTGAGTTCGCTGATTTTTTCTATCCTGATTCCGACGTGACCGTAGGCTTCGGCGAGCTTCACGAAATCCGGCAGCGAATCTGCATAGGTACTATGGGAGTGACGACCACCGTACTGCATGTCCTGCCACTGCTTGACCATTCCCAAGGCCTCATTGTTCAGATTTACGATCTTTACCGGCAGAGCGAACTGCTTGCATGTAGCCAGTTCCTGGATGTTCATCTGGATGGAGCCCTCGCCAGTCACGCAGACCACCGTGGCTTCGGGAAACGCAAGCTGAACACCCATAGCAGCTGGCAGACCAAAGCCCATGGTGCCGAGACCGCCGGAATTGATCCAACGCCGCGGTTTGTTGAAGTGGTAGTACTGGGCAGCAAACATCTGGTGCTGACCCACGTCGGAGGTCACGTAGGCTTCTCCTCGGGTCACGTCGTAGACGGCCTGGACCGCCTGCTGCGGCTTGATGATCTCGTCATCACCCGGGACCACCTTCAGGCAATCACGCTGACGCCAATGACTGATGCGCGCCCACCAGGCTGCAAGGGCAGCACTGTCGATGCGCGACTTGCCCGCCTCGACGAGTTCCAGCATCTCACGCAAGACGGGCACAACGGGGCCCACGATGGGTACATGGGCCGTCACCGTCTTCGAGATCGACGCCGGATCGATATCGACATGTAGGATGGTGGCATCCGGGCAGAACTTCCGGACATCGGAATTGGTGACCCGATCATCGAAACGGGCACCTATCGCCAGTATCACGTCGGATTCGTGCATGGTCATGTTGGCTTCGTAGGTGCCGTGCATGCCAAGCATGCCCAGAAACAAGGGGTCAGGAGCCGGGTAGGCACCAAGGCCCATCAGGGTATTTGTCACCGGATAGCCAAGCTTGCGTACGAGCGTGGTCAGCAGCTCTGCGCCCTCGCCCTGGATCACACCACCCCCGGTGTAGATGATGGGGCGTTTGGCAGACAGGAGAATCTCGACAGCCTTCTTGATCTGGCCACCATGGCCCTTGGCCGGAGGCACGTAAGAACGAATCTTTACGGACTCGGGATAGGCATACTCGAACTTGACAGCCGGGTCGGTGACATCCTTGGGAATATCGATGACGACCGGGCCCGGACGCCCCGTCGTTGCAATGAAGAAAGCTTTCTTGACGATGGCCGGAATGTCCTGGGGATTCTGGACCATGAAGCTATGCTTAACGATCGGCCGCGACACCCCGATCATGTCGGTTTCCTGGAAAGCGTCGGTGCCGAGTGAATCGCGCGGTACGTTACCCGATATGACGATGAGCGGAATGGAATCCATGTAGGCGGTGGCAATGCCCGTAATGGCGTTGGTCGCGCCGGGACCGGAGGTCACGAGCACTACGCCGGGCTTGCCAGTGGCACGGGCATAACCGTCCGCGGCATGGGTGGCTGCCTGTTCGTGGCGTACCAGGATGTGCTCCACCTTGTCCTGGGTGAAGATCGCATCGTAGATGTGCAAGGCTGCCCCGCCGGGGTAGCCAAAAATGAACTCCACACCTTCATCGTGCAGAGCCCTGAGTAACATTTCACCACCGCTGAGCAGTGCCATGAGCAAATTCCTCCAAAAAGGTCCCGGGGGCCAGCGCACCGGTCTGGCCAAAAAACCACAAAGCCCTACGCACCGGAGAAGCACGGTGAGCCAGGATGTGCGAATCAGAGCGATTGCGGGCCAACTAAATGCAGGTTCTGGTCGAACCAGTGACCCTTGGCGTGATGCGCCAGAGGAAGAATCCGATGCGATACGCGAAGTACCGGAGATTCACGCGGGTCGTTGACTGCAGCTGGCGGTTGTCCGCCAGTGCGTGGCTCTCTCGCAAACGTCTACGCAACCTGCCGCAGAAGTCGTTACGGAAAATGGCTGAAGGATAATCGGCCGTTCCACACGCCAAGCGGGGGGCAGCCTAGCGGCAGGCCAAGCAAGCTGTCAAGGCCGCAGCGGGAATGGGCTCAGTCCTGGGGAACCCCGGCCGCTTCCGCAAAGCGCTCGGCGCTTTCCATGATGCGCAGGACGTTGCCTCCCCATAGGGCGTCAAGATCCTGCTCGGAATAGCCGCGACGCAACAATTCCACCGTGACGCTGAGGGTTTCCGCGGCCTGGTTCCAACCCACCACACCGCCGCCCCCGCCGAAGTCTGAGGAGATGCCCACATGTCCAATACCGACTTTACCGACGGCATAGTCGATATGGTCGGCGAAATCCGCGACGGTGGCGGCTCCGCCCTGCTTCAAATAGCTGGCGAAGGCAACGATCTGAATGACGCCGCCATTCTCCTTGAGCGCCGCCAACTGCTCATCATCCATGTTGCGGGCGTGGCTGAAGATACCGGCAACACTTGAGTGGGAGGCAATCACAGGCACCCTCGAACGCCGGGTGGCTTGCAGCATGGTTGCCTTGGAAACGTGCGAAACGTCCACCAGTATGCCAACCCTGTTGAGCTCATCTACGACGGCTCGCCCGTAGTCACTCAGGCCACCGTGTTCGCTGGGGCCTGCATCGCCAAACTCCTGACGAGCCTGTGCCGAATCACCAATGTCGTTGTGACCGTTGTGTACCAGCGTCATGTAGCGCGCTCCGCGCCGGCGAAAATCCGCCAGCAGGGCGAGCTCTTTGCCAATCGCAAAGCCATTCTCGATGCCGATCAGTGCCACGAGCTTGCCCTGACCGTGGATTTGCCTCGCCTCGGCGGCTGTCGTAGCAAGCGCCATGCGTTCCGGATACAACGCCACCATGCGGTGAATGGCATCGAACTTGGCCAGTGCATCTGCGCGTGCCTTCAGATAGTTCTCAGGCGTACGCGGTGCCTGGCCCACGTAAACGATGAAGAAGCCAGCGTCGAGGCCTCCCTGCTGCATACCATCGAGCGTCACCTGGGCCTCGGCGTGATCGGCCGGCATATAGGCGCTGGTGGCGAAGTCCAGATCGATGTCATCGTGGGTGTCGATGGTAAAGACCCGCGCGTGGATAGCACGGGCTGGCGCCAGATCATCATCTGCCGCGGACGCAGAGCAGCACCAACCGGCCAACAGGACTGCCAGCGCCAGCAGACAGCGAAACTGCATCGACAAACTCCTGCGCCTGAAGGCAAACGCCTCAGTGCGTCATCGCATAAATCACGTAATTGACCGCAAAGCGGTAGGCCATCGCCGTCATGTTTTCCGGATAGTCGGGCGTGTCGGCATGTTCCCAAGCATCACCGAGATCCATGTTGTGGTTGATCGCCATCATGAGCCGCCCCTGATCGTCATAGACCCCCTTCCAGGTAGGGGTTACGCCGTCCCGTTCGTAGGTCACTCCGTTGTAGAGCGCGGCAAGACCCGGGATCTGGATTCTCTCGTCGAGGTCGTAAAGGGCGTGCAGCACTTCGTCACCATCTTCGATATCCACGACTGGCCGATCAGGAAAGACCTTCTGCAGCGATGACATGAAACCAGCCCATTCCTGGGAACCGTGGAAATCATCCACGATGAGAAAGCCGCCCTTGAGCAGATACTCCCGCAGGATGGCCGCCTCCTCCGGGCTCAATCGCCAGTAGCCGACTTCCACTGCATAGAGGAAAGGATAATCGAAGACATTGTCTTCGTTGAGATTGATGAAGTGGCTGCCGGCACCGCTGTACAGGCTCACGGACTGCCCATCCACCAGCGTGAGTCTCAGCAGTCCCTCCATGAAAAAATGCTCTGCCTCAGGCATGTCGGTGGTCCAGCTGCGCCCTCTACCGGCATAGCGGTCGCTGTAGCCATCACCACCGTAGATCAGGCGGGCAAAATTGAATTCCGCGCCATCGGCGTCAGCCGGAACATCGCCCTGCAGGGAGGCGGAATCACGCAAGGGAAATCGCTGGGCCAGAGCGAAACCGGACAGCAACAGCAGCGCCGCCACCATCATTTTGCCCGGCGTGAAATTGCCTCGCTTCATGTGCTCACCGCTTGGTTGGACAGTTCGGGACTATAAACCACTCAAAACCGCAGCGTGTAATTGAATTTGAGGGAAACGTCTGCCGTGGTGGACGTGAAATCATTGTCCTTGTCCAGGTCATTCATGCCGTAGTTGAACACGAGGAAGGCCTCCCGGCCGGCCTCCGGGATCCAGTGCAGGCGGCTGTTGAAGCCCAGCACTTCCGACACATTGTCGTACTGGAACAGGGTGGTCCACGAAAGCGTGTTGGAAAAAGCCAGTTGGGTCTGCAACGTGAACAAACGGACGGTGAAGTTGCCGTATGGCAACTTGATTGCATTTTCCGTATAGCTGGCCCCAAAACCATAGCGGGCCGTCGGTCGCCAGTTCAGGTCCACACCACGCTGCATCCGCTCACCATCGTAGTACTCGCCGAAGCGGGTCGACAGCCGGCCACTCAGTTTGCGCTGATTGGCCATGTCCAAGCCGATCAATACTTCGTCAAATTGATAGTTCCCGGCGGGCAAGACGGTGCGGCGGCGCCCATCGGAGGAACGGTTGATCGTGAAAGGCACTCGCAACACCTCTTCGTTGCGAATGAGACGGGCGAACATCGCATCGCCATAATTCGTGTTGTTGGTCAGCCGAATGCCGTAGTTCTGGTTGTTGAGGGTGCCCGTATCGAGATAGTTGGCACGGTAGCCGTCGAAACCCACATAGGTAGAGCGGAGAAGCGCACCCGGTCGAAAAAAACGCCGGTAGCCGAAATCCAACGCATGCTCATCCATGTCTGACTGGTTCACGAACCCCACGGCAGGATTGAAGTTCTTTTCGACGCGCTTGTAGTTGTAGGCAGCGCGCCAGCCCTGACTGGCCGGATAGGCCACGCCGACACCCCAGGCCGCATTGTCGTTACGCAGCAATTGGCTGTCGGACTGCTGAAAATAGGCGACCCCCTGCAAGGTCTGTCCGCCCGGCAGCTTGGAATTGCGGTATCGGAAATCCACACCCGTCATGCTGTTGTCGAGATTCGACTGCGGATCTCCATAGGTCGTGATCACACCGAGCTGTGATTCGGACAGGACGTTGAGCACGGCGCGGCCCACGAAGATGTCCCGGCTATCGAGACGAGTAGCTACATCTTCGTCCTGCCGAATCACCAGCGACCCGACGTTCCAGTCGCCGATGCGGCCGCTGATCTTGCCACCCACGTTGATGCCCACCGGCGCGCCTCGGGCACTGAGACCAATCCTGCGGGAGAAAAACGGCCGGGCATTCTGTGCGGCAGCGTTGGGCACCGCCGGGTTGCCGCTGCTGCCCCCGCCGCCGCCCTGATTGAAGCCGCTGGTGCCGATCAGGCCAAATTCGAAAATGTCGGCCTCCCGAATAAAGAAATCCCGCTGCTCCGGAAAGAACAGATTGAAGCGTGTCAAATTGACCTGCCGGCCATCCACCTCGGCCGCCGAAAAATCCGTGTTGACGGTGAGCGAGGCATTCAGCTGCGGGGTCAGCCGGTAGAAGACGTCGATCTGCGGCTCATAATTCTGTGCTGAGGTGCTGGCGGGTCCGTACACACGATTGGCGCGCAGTGCCATCGAAGGAACGACATCGAGACCGATCCCCTGGTTCATGCCGGAGAGTCCGGTGGCGGTGCCTGCCACCCCCGGATTGACCTGCCGATTGCGGGATACCCAACCAATACTTTCGTTATTGCGCCGAATGGCACGCCGGAAATTGATACCCCAGGTATCGGAATCCGGGTTGAAGGCAATGGTCTGGAAGGGAATACGCATCTCGCTGTACCAGCCATTTTCGGTGCGCTGCGCATCGGCCTGCCAGATACCGTCCCAATTGCCCTCGATTTCAGTCACGTTCTGGAACAGGCCTTCCCAGCGCACGCCGTTGACATTGACCTCGAAGCGGTAGCCACTGCGGCGATCGAGGTATGGATCGAGGATCAGGGCAAAAATGTCGTCACTGTTTAGCCCCTGCCCCTGCCGCAGCACGTTGGCGGAGATCTTCGACATGTCGGGCTCTTCGAAGAAGCTCGCGACGAACAGGGCGTCTTCCGTGAAATAGATCCACACATGGCTTTTCTGGGTAGGCTCTACGTACTCCAGTGGCTCGTATTGGTGAAAATCCTCGATCAGCAGGGCGTCGCGCCAGACAGCCTCATCCATCACGCCATCAATGCTCGCGGCTTGCTGCAGTTTGGGAATGACGATGCTTTTGGAGCCGTCACTGCCCAAGCTGAGATCAGCGGCTTCTGCCAACTCCCCGTAGGCCCACCCGGTCACAGCGAACACGGCTGACAGAAAGGCACCGGCAAGGCGGGCTGGTCGGGCAAGCGCGACAGTCACTGGGAATTCCGCTGGGACAAACGATGGGCTCGATTGTAGAGAGCATCACACGGCGTCCACGGGGGCGGCAGGCAATTCCATCGATTTTGCACAAACCTGCGAGAACGACGCGGAGCCTAACCTGCCCCAGCCCCACCCCTACAGCAAGGCGTCGATCCTGTCTTCCAGCTCGCCGGACTCCAGCAGGTCGGAGTAGTAGGTGGTCGGGTCGCAGCTGTCATGCTCGACCAGCGTCAGGTAGTCGTCACGGGCCGACCCCCGCCGACGGACGAGGGGCTGCGTGTAATAGTCGTCGTGGATCACCATCTCCCGGTCCATCGACAGACGGTCCGCGGCAAACGTGTAGCGCTCGACGATGCGTGTGTTGGCTCCTCCCTTCATCGGCAGCCCCGAGCCATCCAACCACCCCCCGAGCAGGTGCGTGGTTTCGATCACCAACTCCTCGCCCTCCCAATGGCCAACCGAGTAGCCCATGGGACGGTCGGGATAATCTGCCGGCGGGGTCCGGCCATCCATCCAGATGCGCCGTGGCGTGTTGTGCTCGATGTAAACGAACTCGTAGAGCATGCCGCCATCGATGATTTCCATGTCGTAGGGGGCACCGAAGATGCGTGGCAGTCCCGGCGCCACGCAGCGAAGCGAGTAATCATCGTGGTGCACGGTCTTTTCGAACAGCGCCTTGCCCTCGGGAGTAAACGGTGTGGGCCTGGGTTCGAGATCATCGACGGTCACGCGAAACTTGTAGCTGTTGCGCCAGGCACCGCTGATGTCAAAGGGCGCAGACGCATTCACTTTGGCATAACCGTAGTTCTTGCCTGGTGTGGCGTGTACCTGCTGGGGATCACGGCGCACGAGATCACGCGGCGGAAAGGCACTGCCATCCGCCTTGGTGACACCTTCGATGAAAAGCTTTCGGGCACCATCGCGGCCAAGAGAGCCGCGCACCGTGATTTCGTCGCCGGGCTGTAGAAAGCCCTCGGTCCAGCCGCCATTGGCCAGCGTCGTCACGCTCGACCCCTGCAGCTCCCATAGTTCCTTGCTGCCGTCGGCTGCCGTCACCTCGACCTGATAACGCGGGTGGGGATTGGCGAAGCGACCACTCTTGACCACTCCGTGTATCTCGCCCTTGCGCTCCTCGAATTCGGCGCTGAACGAGTGATGGGCCTGCACTGCCGTGGCTCCGCAGAGAGCCATGCCCACCGCAGTGGTTACCAAAGTGTCCTGCAGATTCATCATGATCTCCCTCGTTTTACCCAGTTTCATGTAGACCCCCCAGCGCAGCGGTAGACGGCGGCCGTAACCTCGCCGCCATTATAGGGAGCCCCCGACACGCCGCCAGCCTGCCTCGGCTATACTGCCGGGCAAAAATTCGGCGTGCCCGCAGCGGACACCCCAGAGCGCCCATGAAACGATTCGTACGCTTGATGTTTTTCTGGTTGGGACCCGTGGTGGTAGCCGCTGTCAGCGGTTGGCTCTACCTGCAGGGAGGCCGCATCGTTACCACGGACAATGCCTATATCAAGGCGGAACTCACCAGTATCAGCAGCGAACTGGGCGGGCGGGTCGTGGAAGTGCTGGTCAGCGACAACCAGCGGATAGAGCAGGGTCAACTGCTGTTTCGCATCGACGATGAGGCCTACGGACTGGCCTTGGCGCGTGCGGAGGCCAACCTCCTCAAGGTGCGCAGCAACATCGAAAGCCTCAAGGCAGACTTCCTCAACAAGCAGGCCGACATCGCCAAAGCGGAGGGGGAGCAGGTTTTCTTCCACAAGGAAGCCGAACGGCTGCAACGCCTGGCGGCGTCCGAGTCACTGCCGGTCATCCAGATCGATGCTGCCGCACACAAGGCCCAGACAGCAGACAACGAAGTGGCCGTGGCACGGCAGGCGCTGGAAGTGGTGCGAGCCAAGCTGGTTAGCCCCTCCCTGCCGGTAGAACACCATCCGGACTACCAACTCGCGCTGGCCGAGCGCAACAAGTCAGCCTTGGACCTGTCGCGGGTCGCAGTGAAGGCAGCCCGCGGCGGCGTACTAGCCAATTTCGGGGTGAAGGTCGGTGAAGTAGTCAACGCCAGCGTGCCGGTCGGCAGCATCGTCGACGATAGCCGCTTCTGGGTGGAGGCCAACTTCAAGGAAACCGACCTCACTTACCTGCGTGCCGGTCAAGCGGCCACCTTGCATGTAGATGCCTATCCGGACCTCGAATGGCGCGGCAGTGTGACGGTCATGACGCCAGGGACGGGTTCTGAGTTTTCCTTGCTGCCGGCCCAGAACAGTTCGGGCAACTGGGTCAAGGTCGTCCAGCGCCTCAACGTCAAACTGAGCATGGAGCCGCTCCCGCAACAGCCCGCACTGGCGGCGGGCATGAGTGTGGTGGTCGAGGTCGACACGGGTCACCAGCGGCAGCTGCCCTGGTAAACCATGCTGCCTGCGGCCGGCCTGGCGCCGGGCAAGAAGCACATCGTCACCGCCGCGGTGATGCTGGCAACCATCATCCAGGTGCTGGACACCACCATTGCCAATGTGGCACTGCCCCACATGATGGGTAGTCTGATGGCGACGCAAGATCAGGTCTCGTGGGTACTGACGTCCTACATCGTGGCATCGGCAATCATGACACTGCCGACAGGCTGGCTAGCCGGGCGCTTTGGCCGCAAGACGATCCTGCTGATCTCGGTGGCAGGGTTCACGCTGACTTCGGTGCTGTGTGGTCTTGCCGCCTCGCTCGACCAGATGGTGCTGTTTCGCGTACTGCAGGGCGTATTCGGCGCGGCGCTGGTGCCGCTTTCCCAATCCACATTGCTGGACATCAACGAGCGAAAGGATCATCCCCAGGCCATGGCAGTGTGGGGCATGGGCGTGATGCTGGGACCCATCGTCGGCCCATCTCTGGGCGGCTACCTCACCGAGTACTACACCTGGCGCTACGTGTTCTACATCAACCTGCCGCTCGGTGTTTTTTCGCTGCTCGGACTGCTCCTGTACCTGCCGGAAGGCCAGAAGTCAGATCGCCCCTTTGACAAACTGGGTTTCCTGACCCTCAGTCTCTGCATCGCCTGCCTGCAACTGATCATGGACCGCGGGGAATCGCAGGACTGGCTGGACTCCACCGAGATCAGGCTCTATGTGGCGCTGCTGCTGGCGGCACTGTGGATGTATCTGGTTCACACGTTTCACACGCCCCATCCGTTTCTGTCGCCGGGAATGCTGAGAGACAAGAATCTACGACTCGGCCTGTTCTTCATGCTGGTGGTAGGGATGATCCTGCTGGGCACCATGGCACTCATGCCACCGTTCATGCAGAACCTGATGGGTTACAGCGTGCTGGACGTCGGTCTGATTCTGGCGCCGCGCGGCTGCGGGACCTTGCTGGCCATGATGATCGTGAGTCGGGTGGCGACGCGCATGGACCAGCGCTGGCTGATTCTGGGTGGGCTGCTGCTCACGGCGGCGGCGCTGCACATGATGCGCGACTTTTCCACCTTCGTGCCGGCCTCGGACATCGTCCTGAGCGGCCTGATCCAGGGCTTTGGTCTCGGCTTCGTCTTCATTCCGCTCAGCACCGTTTCCTACACTACCCTGGACGCCAGGTACCGGGCAGAGGCTGCCAGCCTCTTCAGTCTGATCCGCAACATGGGGAGCAGCCTTGGTGTGTCGGCGGCCTTCCTGCTGCTGACGCGCAGTACCGCCACACAACACGCCTACCTGAGCGAGACCATCACTGCCCAGACACTGCTGCCGACGCTGCCGGTCACACCGGAGCAGTCCGGTCTGGGCGCGAGTGTGCCCCTGCAGTTGCTGGACCTCGAAATCACCAGGCAGGCCATGACCATCGGCTACCTGAACGACTTCACCTTGATGATGTGGGTGGTTCTGGCCTTGGTGCCCCTGGTCTTCGTGCTTTCCGGCAGCCGTCCGAGCCCCGCCGCCAAGGCCTAGGGAGGTGAAGGAAACAGCCGGACACACGAGTGAACGCCGCGCGGAGGCGCCGGGCTCGCAGCCAGCAGCCCAACAATCTCGCCCAGTGGCACGCAGCTTGCTTCTACCCAGCAACTTGCGTTCGGAGTATTCCCCATGACTATGCGCACCGCCCTCGTGTCGCGAACAGGCAGCCCGACCTCGGAAACAGTGCTGGCGGCGATCCGTCAGGCCAGTGTCAGGACCGGCGTCGACTTCGGATACCTGCTGCAGAATGCACGCACGGAAAGCAGCCTCGACAGTCAGGCGACGGCTGATACCTCGTCGGCGCAGGGGCTTTACCAGTTCGTGGAAAGCACGTGGCTGGAGCAGATCGACAAGCACGGGGCAGAGCATGGTTTGCAGCGGGCGGCCGAGGCCGTGACGCGCGATGCCAAAGGCAATCCCGTTGTCGCAGACCCGAGTCTACGCGGGCAAATCCTCGCCCTGCGCAACGATCCGCGAATCGCGGCCCTGATGGCCGCCGAGCTGGCGCAGGACAACAAGGCCGGTCTCGAAAACGCCTTGCAGCGCAAGGTAAACAACACTGAGCTGTATCTGGCACACTTTCTCGGCACTGGTGGTGCGACCCGACTCCTGAGCCAGCGGGATGCTGCCCCGCAGTCGGGAGCGGCACAGTGGCTACCTGAAGCGGCAGAGAGCAACCAGCACGTGTTCTTCGCCAAAGGCCGACCCGTGACGGTCGATCAGCTCTACCAACGCTATGCAGCAAAGTTTGGCGAGGCGGACGGCACACCAGCCATTGCCGCCCCTGCCCCGGCGGCGGCAAAAATTGCCGCTTTGTACGGTCAATCCCTGCCTGCACCCGCCGGCCATGTCGCGAGCCTGCGCGCTGCTGCCCCGGCCTATCGGGCCGTGACGGCGCTCGCAGAAGCCGGTCAACAGCAGTTGGCCGAGTTAGCCTACGACTTGCTGCGGGCCCTCAGTTTCCCAAACGAAGCGCGTCCGGAAACTGCACTCAACGCGACCGTTTGCTGAAGGCGATGTCCTGGCCGACCAGGCTGACCACGATAGTACTGCCGGGCGGGTACTGGCCTTTCAGCACTTCCTGGGCAAGGGGATTTTCAAGCCACTGCTGGATCGCGCGCTTGAGTGGGCGAGCCCCGTACACCGGATCGAACCCGAGCGCGGCCAGCTTGTCGAGAACGCCGTCCTGCAGCTGCAGCTGCAAGTCCATGTCGGCCAATCGCTGCTTCAGCAACCCCATCTGGATCTCGGCGATGCCCCGCATCTGGGCCTGCTGAAGCGGGTGGAACACCACGACCTCATCGATACGGTTGATGAATTCCGGGCGGAAGTGCTTGCCGACAACCGGCATGACAGCCGCCTTGACCTGCTCCTGGGTGACATTATCGTTACCATCCTGCATGAGATCCATGATGCGATCGGAACCGAGATTGGACGTCATGACGACCACGGTGTTGCGAAAGTCGACCGTGCGCCCGTGACCATCGGTCAGGCGACCATCATCGAGCACCTGCAGCAGCACGTTGAACACGTCGGGGTGTGCTTTTTCAACCTCATCGAGCAGCAACACCGCATAGGGTCGTCGTCGCACCGCTTCGGTCAGGTAACCGCCCTCTTCGTAGCCGACGTAGCCCGGCGGGGCTCCGATCAGACGGGCCACGGAGTGCTGCTCCATGAACTCGCTCATGTCGATGCGTACCATGGCATCTTCCGTGTCGAACAGGAACGCCGCCAGCGCCTTGCAAAGCTCGGTCTTGCCCACGCCAGTGGGCCCGAGAAACAGGAAGGAGCCATTGGGCCGACGTGGGTCTGCCAGACCCGAGCGTGAGCGGCGCACCGCGTGGGCAACGGCGTTGACCGCCTCGGCCTGCCCGATGACGCGCTTGTGCAGTTCTTCCTCCATGCGCAGCAGCTTCTGCTTCTCGCCCTCCAGCATCTTGGATACCGGAATGCCCGTGGCGCGAGACACGACCTCCGCAATCTCCTCCTCGGTAACCTTGTTGCGCAGCAGCTTGAGCTCGGTCTGCTGCGGATTGGCAGCCGCGTCGAGCTTCTTCTGCAGGGCGGGAATCAACCCGTATTGCAGTTCCGACATACGGGCGAGGTTGCCGGCGCGACGGGCCGACTCCAGCTCTATCCTCGCCTGCTCCAGTTCACTCTTGAACTTCTGGGCGCCCTGTACGGCAGCCTTCTCTCCGCGCAGGATCTCGTCGAGATCGGCGTATTCCTTTTCCAACTTGCGAATGTCTTCTTCGAGCTTTTCGCGCCGCTTCTTCGAGGCCTCGTCCTCTTCCTTCTTGAGCGCCTCGCGCTCGATCTTGAGCTGGATCAGCCTACGCTCGAGGCGATCCATGTCTTCCGGCTTGGAATCGATTTCCATGCGGATCAACGAAGCGGCTTCGTCGATGAGATCGATCGCCTTGTCGGGCAACTGGCGATCGGTGATATAGCGAATCGATAGCTTGACGGCCGCGATGATCGCAGAGTCGGTGATGTTTACTCCGTGGTGCACCTCGTAGCGCTCCTTGAGGCCGCGCAGGATGGCGACGGTGTCGGTTTCGTTCGGCTCCTCCACCAGCACTTTCTGGAAGCGGCGCTCGAGTGCGGCATCTTTTTCGAGATACTTGCGGTACTCATCGAGCGTGGTGGCACCCACGCAGTGCAGTTCGCCGCGCGCCAGCGCTGGCTTGAGCATATTGCCGGCATCCATCGCGCCCTCGGCCTTTCCAGCACCGACCATGGTGTGGATTTCGTCGATGAACAGAATGACAGAGCCACCCTGTTTCGACAGCTCATTCAGCACCGCCTTGAGCCGTTCTTCGAATTCACCCCGGAATTTGGCGCCCGCGATCAGGGCACCCATGTCTAGCGACAGGATGCGCTTGTCCTTCAAGCCCTCCGGCACCTCGCCATTGACGATGCGCTGGGCCAGACCATCGACGATGGCCGTCTTGCCAACGCCAGGCTCACCGATCAGCACCGGGTTGTTCTTGGTACGCCTCTGCAGAACCTGCACCGTCCGGCGAATCTCGTCGTCGCGTCCGATCACGGGATCGAGCTTGCCACTGGCGGCCTTGGCGGTGACGTCGACCGTGTATTTCTTGAGCGCCTGGAAAGAATCCTCGGCCTCAGGACTGTCGACGCTGGCACCACCACGCACGTTGCGGATGGCGGTCTCCAGCGCAGTAGGACTCACACCACAGGCGTTGAGCAACTTGCCGATCGGCGAAGCGCGATCCTGCATCGCCGCCAGGAATACACTCTCGCTGGAGACGAACTGGTCACCATTCTTCTGTGCAAGTTTGTCCGCGAGGTTGAGTACCTTGGCCAACTCGGGCGATACCGAAAGCTCACCGCCATGGTTCTGGACCACAGGCAGCGCTGCCAGCAGTTTTTCGAGCCCGCTCTTCAGCGTCGCCAGCTCGAAGCCGGTTTGCGTCAGTAATGGTTTGAGAGATCCACCCTTTTGCTCCAGCAAGGCAAGAACCAGATGCACGGGCTCCAGATAGGAATGATCCTTGCCCACCGCCAGCGACTGCGCATCGGCGAGCGCCTGCTGCAGCTTGCTGGTCATTTTGTCCATACGCATAACCACCTCCGGTCATTGGCATGGCAGCAAAATGGGGGGAGCAGGCGCCGTATTCAAGGCACGGCACTTGACGCGCATCAAGGCAGCATCAGTGCGTGCGCAGAATCAGCGTGGCAAAACGACCAGTCGGTGCCCCGGCGCGATGCGAGTAGAAATCGTGTCGATGGCACACCGTGCAGTGCGGCCTGCCGGCGACATGTGTCACACCGAGCCGCTGCAGCCGAAGCCGTGCAAGCGCGTAGAGATCTGCATACCACTTGTCGGCACGCTCGCCCGGATGAAAGGCGAAGTCGGTCGCTGCGTGTTCGTTGGCGCAGGCGTTGTCGAGAAAGGCGCCGCGCACATCACCTCCGACTTCGAAGTGACATGGACCGATGGCAGGACCACACCAGACCAGCAGGCGATGGGGTGCGGTGACAAAGCGGGTCAGCGTGGCTTCGAGTACGCCAGCACACAGCCCACGCCAACCGGCATGAGCAACCGCAATCTCACTGCCGTCGGCGGCGGCGATCAGCACGGGCAGACAGTCTGCGGTCAGTACCGCACAGCCCAGTCCGACGTGTGTGCTGTAGAGGGCATCAGCCACCGGCGCCGGATCCGTGGGTGGCAGACCGGCCTCGGCGACGATATTGCCGTGTACCTGCTGCAGCCATTGCAATCCGACGAGCGTGTCACCCGTGCGCTGCCTCAGCTCCTGCAGCAGGCTGAGGCGATTTTGCCGGACTGCGACGGGATCGTCGCCGACGTGGCCAGCGAGATTGAATCGGCCGAACGCGCCCGCGCTGCTGCCACCGTGGCGCGTGGTGACAAATGCCCTCACGTTGGGAGGCAGTGCCCACGGTAGCTCCAGGAGTCCAGGTACGCGCTGGGCTCGATGCAGGGCGGAGTCAGCCAACTCAGGCATTGTCCTGTTCCAACAACTGCAATAGTTCCTGCATGTCGGCCGGCAATGGTGCTTCCCACTGCCTGTACTCACCGGTTGTGACGTGATGGAAACCCAGCACCGCAGCATGCAGCGCCTGACGCTTGAAGTGCTGGAGAAAATCCAGCAAGGCCGGCGCGGCGCCACGCGGCGGTTTCCATCGACCGCCGTACACCTGGTCACCGACGATTGGCATGCCGACGTGCGCCATATGGACACGGATCTGGTGCGTACGGCCCGTCTCCAGCTGAACCGAAAGATGGCTGTGACTGCGGAAGCGCTGCCTGACGCGGTAGTGCGTCACGGCGGGACGTGCATCCGCCGCGTCCGTCACCGCTCTTTTCTGGCGCTGCACCGGGTGGCGACCGATCGGTGCATCGACGGTACCACCGGCGGTGGCAACTCCCTGAACCACGGCTTCGTAGTGCCGGGAAACGCGCCGCTCCTGCAGTTGCTCGACAAGATCCTGATGTGCCTGCAGCGTCTTCGCCACCACGAGCAGGCCGCTCGTATCCTTGTCGAGACGATGCACGATGCCCGCTCTCGGCAAGGCTTGCAGGTCGGGGCAGTGGGCCAACAGCCCGTTGAGCAGAGTTCCACGGTAATTCCCGGCGGCGGGATGCACCACCAGTCCGACTGGCTTGTTGACGATGATGACGTCTTCATCCTCGTGGACGATGCACAGGGGCATCGACTCGGGCTCGAAGTGGGTCTCTGCCTCGAGTTCGGCCAGCAGTATCAATCCGTCGCCCTCGAGGACCCTGTCCTTGGCCCGGGCCCGCTCGCCGTTGAGGGTGAGCTGACCCTCTCGAATCCAGTCCTGCAGCCGGGCCCGCGAGAACTCCGGAAACAGCAGCGCAGCGGCCTGATCGAGTCGCAAGCCGGTATGCTCGATTGCAACTGTTTGATTCATTTCGATTTGTTCCAGCATGGAGCTTCCTTGGCCGGGGCCACCGGCGATGTGGCGGCAGAACGGGTGCTTTGTGGGCATTGCGGCCCGACGATGGCTGCTGCGCACGGGGGCGGTGTAAACTTGCCGGCCATTATACAAACCCGTGCCGACCACCATGTCCGCTCTGCAACGCTATCGTAATTCTTTCCGCCTAACGGCCCTGCTGCTGCTCGCCGTACTGCTGGCTTCCTGCGGCTCCAACGACGATGACCTGGCCAACAACACCGAGGAGCGTCTGTGGGAGCTTGGCGAGCGCTCGATACAGGTCAGCAACTGGCCTCGTGCGATTGCCATCATGCAGCAGATCGAAGCGCAGTTTCCCTTCGGTCGCTACGCCGCCCAGTCACAGCTGGAGCTGGTGCATGCCTACTACATGAACAATGAGCCCGAAGCAGCGCGCGCTGCAGCGGATCGTTTCATCCGCCTTTACCCCGACCATCAAAACATCGACTACGCCTATTACATGAAAGGCATGTCCTTCTACAGCGAGGATGGACGCATCCTCGGCCGGTACCTGCCCACCGATCCCAGCAAGCGTGACCCGGGCAAGGCGCGTGAATCCTTCACCGACTTTTCGAGCCTGCTTTCGCTGTACCCGAATTCGCCCTATACCCCCGATGCCCGCGCCCGCATGGTATACCTGCGCAATCTGCTGGCGGACTACGAAATCAACGTCTCCGAGTTCTACATCAATCGGCAGGCCTATCTGGCTGCGCTGAACCGGGCACGCTTCGTGGTAGAAAACTATCAGGGGGCGCCGTCGGTCCCGCGCGCCCTCGAAATCATGACGGAGATGTACCTGCGCCTCGGACTGAACGACCTCGCCGATCAGTCGCTCGCCATCCTCAAGACCAATCATCCAGACAGCCCGCAGCTCGACCAGAATGGTGATTTCGTGGTCTCCACGCAGATCACCGACCCGTCCTTCCTGTATTCGGTCAGCTTCGGCCTCGTGGGCAGCAATAAGAAAGACACGCCGCTCGCTCCTACGCGGCGCCCCAACCGGGACGATACTCCCTACTCCTTCGCCATGCCCCAGACCGAGACGGAACGCTCGTGGCTGAACGTGCTTACCTTCGGCGTGCTGGGTAATCCGGGCAGTCAGGCGGGCGGTAGCCAGTAGGCTTGCAGCCGATGCCGTTGCACTTCGTCAGCGCGGAGCAGTTGTTGCAGGCGTCCGTGGCCCTTGCCCTCCAGGTGGTCGACAGCGGCTTCCAACCCCAGGTGCTGCTGGCACTCTGGCGCGGTGGTACGCCGGTGGGGGCAGCCATGCACGAAGTGTTCGTCTTTCTCGGCCTGCCGTGTCGCCATGCGGTGATCAGCAGCCAGTCCTATACGGCACCGGGTCATCAGGACAAGGTAGAGCTGGCTGGTCTCGAACGACTGGCCGGTCTGTTGCAGGACCAGCAGCGCATCCTTCTGGTGGATGACGTGTTCGACAGCGGGCGCACCATGCAGGCCGTCGTCAACGCCGTCCTCGACAAATCCGGCCCAGTCGCCCCCACCATCCGCACTGCGACACCCTGGTACAAACCAGCCAGCAATCGCACGGTACTGAAACCGGATTACCATCTGCATGCCACGGCGGACTGGCTGGTTTTCCCCCACGAACTGAGCGGCTTGGCCGACGGCGACCTGGCACAGAAGCCGGGCTTTGCCGACCTGTTGCCGCAGTTGCTCGCCCGCCGAGGCCGTTGCTGACTTTCACCGGGCAAGCGCTGCGGGGCATCCGCTATAATCGCGCGCGTTTTTGATGTAGTGAGCGTACCCATGACCTACTGTGTTGCCATCTCTGTTGCTGCCGGCATGGTGCTCTGTTCCGACTCCCGGACCAACGCCGGTGTCGACCAGATCAGCACCTACAGCAAGATGTTTCGCTTCGATCTCGGTCCTTCCCGCCAGTTCGTGGTGCTGACGGCAGGTAATCTGGCGACCACACAGGCGAGCATCGCCCAGATGAAGAAAGACGTCAGGCAGAACGCCGCAGTCAGCCTGAACACCGTGCAAACGGTTGGTGATGCGGCGGATTACCTGGGAGACGTCAGTCGCCAGCAACAGGAAAAGCACGCTGTCGGCGGCATGGGCTTCCACGCGAGCTTCATTCTGGGCGGGCAGATCGAGGGTCAGGATCACCGCATCGTGATGATTTATCCCGAGGGCAACCACATCACCAGCAGCAAGGACACGCCTTTCCTGCAGATTGGCGAGAGCAAGTATGGCAAGCCGATTCTCGATCGCATACTCACGCTGGACACGCCGCTCGATACCGCTGCCCTCTGCGCACTGGTGTCGATGGATTCCACCATGCGCAGCAATCTCACCGTGGGTCCTCCCATCGAGTTGATGCTCTACAAGACCGGGACCTTCAGCATGCAGACGCACTACCGTTTCGGCGAGGACAGTTCCTTCTTGCGTGACCTGAAACGGAGCTGGGACTCCCGCTTGAAAGAGGCGTTCCATCAACTGCCGCCGCTGCGCCTCGACGACCAGCCGCAGGCACCCTACGAGTCGCCCGGCGCCTACTGAGCGCCGCCGGCTCAGGCCTTCTTGCGCAGCTCCACCGGACGGAACCAGGTGTTGTTGATCTCCTCGTGGATATCAGCGATGGAGATTTGCAGCTCGTCGATGAACTCGAGCAAGCCTCTTTCGAGCAGGTCGCCGACATTGACAGCGAGTGTCACCTTCTTGGCCCTCGCGACTGCCCTCAGCACGTCGACATTCTTCGGCAGTTTGCCAAGATGCTGGACGATGTCGTCGAGACAGTAGCCCAGCGCGCGCGGAAAGGCCTGATCCTGCAGCAGGAATTTCACGACATCCTCACCCTTGACTTGGCTCTGGGTACGCTGTCGGTAGGCCTGGTAGCCGCTGACGCAGCGCAGCACGTTCATCCAGACGATGTTTTCGTGCGGCTCGAGAAAGCGCTTTTGCTTGGTTGTGCGGGAGTAGGCCGGCAGCATGCTGATGGATCCGACGTCGACAATGCGCGACGTCATGTCGGCCCGCTCGATCTTGCGTCCGAGCTGGATGAAGGCAAAGGCGGTGTCATGATTCATGCAACCTGTCAGCACGCCGAAGATGCGCTGGCAGTCGCCGATGGCAGTTTCCAGCGCCTGCTGGCGCAAACGCCGGCTGATGGTGCGGGAGAAATCCTCCTTCAGCGTCAGGTAAAGATTGTTGATGAGCTCCCAAGCCTCGGAAGGAATGATTTCGCGCGTGGTACGGGCGTTCTCTCGCATCATGCTGACGCAGTTGATCACCGAGGCAGGATTCCTGCCCTCTGCCAGCAGGAACTTCACCACCTGCTTCTCGTCGACGCTTTGGTGAACGCGCTGGTAGTCCTCATTGGCGCCGGTGATGTCGATCAGCAGCGACCAGCCTATGTGGGAGCCACTCGGCAGATCCAGCAGCATGGTCGAGTAGACGTTGATCAGACGAGCGGCATTCTCGACCCGCTCGAGATAGCGTCCCAGCCAGTAGACGCGCTCTGCCACGCTCGACAACATCAGATGCCTCCCCCGGACCCCGTGCCTGTGCCGCGCTCGTCGACGATCCAGGTGTCCTTGCTTCCTCCCCCCTGGGAGGAATTCACCACGTAGGAGCCCTTCACCAGCGCCACGCGCGTCAGGCCTCCGGCGGTCACGTAGGTATTACGTCCCTGCAGGATGAAGGGACGAAGATCGATGTGCCGTGGCTCTACGCCACCCGGGGTGAGGATGGGTGCAGTCGAAAGATACACCAGTGGTTGGGCCATGTAGTTGCGTGGATTGGCCTTGATGCGAGCTGCAAATTCCTCTCTTTCCTTCTTCGAGGCCTTCGGGCCCATCAGCATGCCGTAACCACCACTTTCGTTGGCTGGTTTGACGACGAGCTTATCGAGATTTTTCAGCACATGGTCGAGCTGCGCCGGATCGATGCAGAGGTAGCTTTCCACGTTGGGTAGTATCGGCTCCTCGCCTAGGTAGTAGCGAATGAGCTTGGGCACGTAGGTGTAGATCACCTTGTCGTCCGCCACTCCAGCGCCTGGCGCATTGGCAAGCGCCACATTGCCCTTCAGCCAGGCACCCATGAGACCTGCCACGCCCAGCATGGAATCGGGGTTGAAGGCCTTGGGATCGAGGAAAAGATCATCGATTCGCCGATAGATCACGTCGACTGGAGCAAGTCCGTCGATGGTCTTCATGTAGACCCGGTCGTCTTCGACGATCAGATCACTGCCCTGCACCAGTTCAGCTCCCATCTGCTGGGCCAGAAAACTGTGTTCGAAGTAGGCGGAGTTGTAGATGCCGGGCGTGAGCACGACGACTTCGGGCTTGGCACGGCCACGCGGCGACAGCGAGCTCAGCATGTCGTAGAGCTGGCTTGGATAGTCGCTGTTGGGAAGGATTTCCGAGTGCTCGAACAGCTCCGGAAACACGCGCTTGGTCACCGTCCGGTTTTCCAGCATGTAGGAGACACCGGACGGCACGCGCAGGTTGTCTTCCAGCACATAGAAGCGACCGTCCTTGTCACGGACCAGATCGGTACCGCAGATGTTGGCCCACACCTGGAACTTCGGCTTCATGCCCACGCACTGCGGGCGGTAGTTGCCGGAATCGACGATCAGCGACTTGAGGAACGGATCGTTCCTCAGGACCTTGCCTTCATTATAGATATCGTGAATGAAGCAGTTGAGCGCCCGCAGACGCTGCTCCAAACCCTGACTTGTCGTCTGCCATTCGCTCAGCGGGATGATGCGCGGTATCAGGTCGAAGGGCCATTCCCGATCGATGTTGCCCGCCTCGCTGTAGACCGTGAACGAAATTCCCATGGTCTTGATGGCATGTTTGATGGCTTCCTGCCGACGCTGCAACTCCTCATCGGACAGTGACGCCAGGTAGGCGGTGGGAGAGCGGGAACAGGGGCGGGGCTTGCCGGAATCACTGATCAACTCGTCGAAAAAACCTGGAGAAGAATACGCTTTCCAATCAATCGACATACGACCGTGTGTGCTTGGGCAGTTATTGGACTTGCCCGCATCTTGCCATAGGCTGATTTCTAGCGTCCACACAAAAGCCGGTGGCCTCCCACCCCGCGGGCTCCTGACCGGCGCTGCACCAAAAAAGCGCCGCCGACAGTCATTTCAGGCCGTGCTGTACAGTGCGCCGCAGCGGGGCGGCAACAGCACAGGCCGATCCCCGCGGAGGTCGGCGAGATCCAGACGGAGGGGTAGCTCAGCCGCATCAGTGGCAACACGCAGCAACAACACGGCGACGCGGAGGTCCGGCAGAACGATGCTCTGCGGCTGCTGGCCGAGGTTGAGCAGCAGCAGTGCGCACTGACGTGGATGCCGTGGCCTGCGCTCCACGACCAGCACGTCCTCGCGGTTCCGCAACAGCGCCATTCCCTCGGGATTGCCATCGAGTTCGTGCAGGGACGGCTGTTCGAGGTACAGACGATTGAGCGCAGCCAGCCACGTCCACCAGGCGTCTGCTCCTTCCGTCAGCGGCGAGGTGTCGTCATGCGCACCATGCTGCTCCGGCGGCAGACCACGACGCTGGCAGAACTGCTTGGCGCCCGGCAAAGTCCACTGCAGCAGGGCCTGCAACTGGGCATCCACGAGGGAAGCATCCGCGGTCAACGTCAGTTGCCGGATTCTTCGCAGCGGATTGGCGTCGAGGTTCATTGCGGGTTTTGCTGGCACAGACGGTGACGGGGGGGACAGGCGGTGATCGGCTCCCATGCCCCCGCGATCGCAGGCAAGTGTGAGCTCGGGCCACGTCTCCTGCGTTTCGACCAGCAGAAGCAGGGAGGGATGCCTGTCACGCAGTCGCTGCAGGCAGTCGCGCAGCCATTCGCGCAGGGCGTGCGCTGCCGGCGCACCGAGCTGCCCGGTCTCGGCAATCCACGCGTCGAGGCCGCTCAGCTTGACGCCATCGATGTGCCACTCGTGGACCCAGTAATCCACGATACCCACCAGCAAGCTCTGCAGCAGTGGGCCGCCTGCCTCACAAGCAGACGAGCCACTGGCCGGCGCTGCGCCCAGGGGATTCCACAGCAAGGACTGCACGGGCAAATCCAGCACCACCCCGACTTCCTGACCATGCACGGTATCGACGACCATCGGCAGCACTCCGTCCTGCGGCAGCAGCAAGTCTGCCAGCCAATGGACAGTCGGTCCGGCGCGCCGGCCGCGCCACGCCAGCAATGAGTGCACACAGACATGGGTGAAGCCGCGCCGGCGGGCCGACTGCCCGAGATCCTGCGCCAGCTCGCTCCACCCGGATTTCACCCGCAAAGCCCCTGCCCCCACATCCACGTCCTGCAGCAGCAGGGGAGCTGCCTGCCCGGCCTGATTCCGCTGGCGCTCCAGCCACTGCGCGTCATGCCACCGATATGCGGGTGCTGCCGCCACGACTGCCGCGTTTTCCGCTGGACTCAAGGCACGGGCAAAGGGGTCAAGCCACTGCACCACGGACTGCTCCCGGGTCAGGGCTTCGAAACGGTAGCGGCTCCCTGCGGAGAGCGCGGGCACGAACAACTCCCACAGACCGGAGGGCTGGTGCGGACGCAGCACCGTGACGCGGCCATCCCAGCCATTGCTGTCCAGCAGTACGGAGACACGGTGGGCACCAGGAGCCCACACCACGAACTGTACGCCGGCGGTGGTGCCGCGCTGCGTTGGCCAGGCTCCGAGCACGCGCCAGCTCTGCTCGTGACGCCCGCTGTACAGCAACTCGAGCTCGGCTGCGTCGAGGGCAGGCAGGCGATAGGGATCATCCTGCAGGCGACAGCCGTCCAGGGTTTCCACCAGCAGTCGATAGTCGGGTTTGCGCTGCGCCGACAACCGCCCCGCAAACAAACCCGCCGCATGCAGGCAACCGAGCTCGCCCAAGTGCCGCTTGCCGTTGGGGCTTACCGCGAAGACACGGGTTGCACCCGGCAGAAACACGGCAAGTTGGCAGGCACCATCGACACCGCGCTGCAGACCCAGCAGGTCTGCCAGATCGGCACAGCGCCCCTTGATGATGCGATCGATCAACGAGGCGGAAAAGTTGGGAAAGGTCTGCGGCATGCGACCGGCAAAGATAATCGAAAGGCCACAGCCGCGGGACGAAAATCTTGACTTTGCAAGCGTTGCCACTATCCTGCCGCCATGCGCCCAGCCCCCTGCCTTTACTCATTTTTCATTATTCAATGCCGCTCGGTGGGTTGAAGGCCTTTGCATGACCTCGAAACCCGCCACCCGGCGGGTTTTGTATTTCAGGGAAAGCGAAAAGTAGCGAGGCACAGCGCCGGCCACCAGATCAAGACGGCAACCCGGCAGCGAGCGAGCGCGCTGATCCCGACCACAGGTGAAGAACGTGAGCAACGACAGCAGCAGTACTCCGGTAGATGAACGTGGTGACGCCACGTCCGAGTCGTTTTCCTTCGTGCAGGCCGAACATGCCGTACTGCAGTTCTGGGAGGCACAGCGCATCTTCCAGCGCTCACTCGAGCAGACCGCTGGCTGTCCGCCCTACATTTTTTACGATGGCCCTCCTTTCGCCACGGGTCTGCCGCATCACGGCCACCTCGTCGGCAGTACCCTGAAAGACATCATTCCGCGCTATTACACGATGCAGGGCTACTACGTGCAGCGGCGCTTCGGCTGGGACTGCCACGGCCTGCCCATCGAGCACGAGATCGACAAGAAGCTCGGCATGAGCGCACAGCAGGCGGTCGCCCAGCTCGGCATGAAGGGTTACAACGACGAATGCCGCTCGATCGTCCAGCGCTACACCGCCGAATGGGAAAAGACCATCACTCGCATCGGTCGCTGGGTGGATTTCCGCAACGACTACAAAACCATGGATCCGTCGTTCATGGAATCGGTGTGGTGGGTGCTGAAGCAGTTATGGGATCGGGGACTCGTATACCGCGGAGAAAAGGTGGTGCCGTTCTCCACGGCACTCGGTACAGTACTGTCGAACTTCGAGGCAGGCTCCAACTATCAGGAAGTACAGGATCCTGCCGTCACCGTGCTTTTCAAGCTGGTGGATGAAGATGCCTCGGTCGCCGCCTGGACCACGACACCGTGGACGCTGCCCGCCAATCTCGGACTTTGTGTCAATGCCGACATCGACTACGTGCTGGTCGAAGAAGCAGGTACTGGCCGAAGGATCTACATGGCTGCCGCACGTCTGACCGCCGTGGGCAAGGGTCGGGAGCTGCGCGTGCTGGAGACGCTGCCAGCGTCGCGGCTGATTGGTCGACGTTATCTGCCCCTGTTCCCGTATTTCGCGGCTGCGGCAGATGAAGGCGCCTTTCGCGTGTTTGCCGATGATTACGTCACCACCGAAAGTGGCACGGGAGTCGTGCATCTTGCACCGGGATTCGGCGAAGATGACTTCCGGGTCCTGCGGCAGAACGGCGTACTCGCCGTGCCCTGCCCCGTCGACTTCGAAGGCAGGTACACCGCGGAGGTGGGAGAGTATGCCGGCCTCTACGTGAAGGACGCCGACAAGCTGCTGATCCGTCGCCTCAAGGAGGAGAGCGCGCTGTTCGCGCAGGACGTCATCGTCCACGCCTATCCGTTTTGTCCGCGCTCGGACACGCCCATCATCTACCGTACGATTCCGTCCTGGTACGTGAAGGTGGAAGCGCTGCGCGATCGTCTGGTGGCCTGCAATAACCAGATCCATTGGGTACCGGATCACATCAAGCATGGTCGCATGGGGAACTGGCTGCAGAATGCACTGGACTGGTGTATCTCCCGCAACCGCTACTGGGGCACCCCACTGCCGATCTGGGTGAACGACGTGACGGGCGCCGCCGAGTGCCTCGGTTCCATTCAGGCCGTCGAGGCCGTGACCGGCGTCCGGCTGCACGACCTGCACCGCGAGTTCGTCGACCCCCTCACCTTCAGCAAGCCCGGCGAACCGGGCGTTTACCGCCGCGTTCCCGAGGTGCTGGACTGCTGGTTCGAGTCGGGATCCATGCCTTATGCACAGCTGCACTATCCCTTCGACAACCAGAAGCTCTTCGAAGCCGGCTTCCCGGCAGAGTACATCGCCGAAGGTCTGGACCAGACGCGGGGCTGGTTCTACACGCTGCTGGTGCTGAGCACGGCGCTCTTCGACAAGCCCTCGTTCAAGAACGTCATCGTCAACGGCATCGTCATGGCCGAGGATGGCAAGAAAATGTCGAAGCGGCTGCGCAACTACACGCCGCCGGAAGTCCTCATGGAGGAATACGGGGCAGATGCCCTGCGCCTGTACCTCATCAACAGCGGACTGGTGAGGGCTGAGGAGCAGCGCTTCGCCGACAGCGGCGTGAAGGACATGGTGCGACGTGCACTGCTGCCCTGGTACAACTCCTTCCGCTTCTTGCAGACCTATGCCGACATCGACCGCTGGCAGGCCGAGGCGCAGGCACCCGCCTCGTCGAACATCACCGACCAGTGGATCCTGTCGCGGCTGCAGTCGCTGCTCAGTAACGTGACGCGGGAGATGGCCGAGTACAAGCTCTACAACGTGGTACCAGCCCTGTTCGAATTCATCGAGGAGCTGACCAACTGGTACATCCGCCTGAATCGCGCGCGCTTCTGGGTCGAAGGCAGTTCGACCGACAAGCAGGTGGCCTGCCAGACGCTGTACCAGACCCTGCATGGCGTCACCTTGGCCATGGCACCCTTCGCCCCCTTCCTCGCCGAACACATCTACCAGCGCCTGTTGCCGTACGCACCGCGGGACACAGCCCAACCGGTGTCCGTGCACCTCTGCCGGTTTCCGCAGCCACAGCAAGCCCTGATTCAGCCCGTGCTGGAAACAGCCGTGGCCCGCATGCAGGCCATCATCCTGCTGGGTCGTCAGAAGCGGAATCAGGTCAAGATCAAGACCAAGACGCCGCTGGCGCGGTTGACGGTCATCCATCGCGAGCAGGCGATGCTGGAGGAAATCGCGCGACTCGAGGACTACCTCAAGAGCGAACTCAACGTGAAGGCCGTGGAGTACACGCAGGACGAGGAGCAGTACATCCGGCTCTTCGCCAAGCCGAATTCGCCCGTGCTGGGCAAGCGACTCGGCAAGGACTTCGGCAGGTTCCGGGGTCTTGTCGAAAAACTCGACGCCCGCACCCTCACCGCATTTCAGGACAGCGGCAGGCTGACGCTCGATGGCATCGACTTCGGCCCGGAAGATCTGCTGGTGTTCCGTGAAGCGAAACCCGGGACCGCCGCTGTTTCAGATCGTCTGATCACCATCGAGCTCGACTGTACGCTGCAGCCGGCGCTCGTGCAGGAGGGCCTGGCGCGGGAAGTGGTCAGCCGGATACAGAAATCGCGCAAGGACCTCGGGTTCAACGTCACTGACCGCATCCTGGTGGAGTACGACGCGTCGCCAGACCTGGCTGCTGCCATCGACGCTCACGCCGACTACATCCGCCAGGAAACGCTGGCGCTGGAACTGCGCCGCCGCAGCGGTCGCCGCCTGCCGCTGGCCTTTGATGTCGACGAGTTCCACTTGCAGCTCGACCTGACCGTGCTGGTACGCCACGCCACCTGACCGTTTCACCACCACTCCCCGTCACCGCTCGACATACCGGAGCCAGAGAGAGACCGAACATGAAACCCCTGACCGACGATACCCGCATCGTTGCCATGAAAGAGCTGAGCCCACCCGAGCAAGTGATCGATGATTTTCCGATCACCGAGGCGGCGACGCGCACGGTGCTGTCTGCGCGCGGTGCCATCCAGAATATCCTGCGCGGCGAGGATGATCGCCTGCTGGTCATCGTCGGCCCCTGCTCGATTCACGATCCGGCCGCGGCTCTCGACTACGCGGCACGGCTGCTGCCTCTGGGGCAGGCACTGGCTGCGGACCTCTTGGTGGTGATGCGCGTCTATTTCGAAAAGCCGCGCACCACCGTCGGCTGGAAGGGCCTAATCAACGACCCCGGGTTGGACGACAGTTTCCGCATCAACGACGGCCTGCGCGCCGCGCGCCAGCTCCTGCTCACACTCGCGGACCGCGGAGTACCTGCCGGCACGGAATTCCTCGACCTCATCAGTCCGCAGTACATCGCGGACCTGGTGTCGTGGGGCGCCATTGGTGCGCGTACGACGGAGTCGCAATGTCACCGCGAACTCGCCTCGGGCCTGTCCTGTCCGGTCGGATTCAAGAACGGGACCGGAGGTACCATCCAGATTGCCGTCGATGCCGTGGGCTCCGCCGCCCACTCCCACCACTTTCTGTCTGTGACCAAGCAGGGGCATTCGGCGATCTTCCAGACCGCCGGAAACCCGGACTGCCACGTCATCCTGCGTGGGGGCAGCCGCCATCCCAACTACGATCCGGAAAGCATCGCCGAAACGGCCGAACGACTCGAGAAGGCCGGCCTGCGGCCCGCCATCGTGGTGGATTGCAGCCATGCGAACTCCGCCAAGGATCCTGCCCGCCAGGCAACGGTCTGCCGCGATCTTGCAGGCCAGGTGGCGGGAGGCACGCGCGCTGTTGTCGGCCTCATGCTGGAGAGTCATCTGGTGGCCGGTGCGCAGAAACTGCAGCCGGGCAGACCGCTGGTGTACGGTCAGAGCATTACCGATGCGTGCATGGGTTGGGACACGACGGTGGAGCTTCTGCAGGAACTCGCTGGCGCCGTGCGCGCTCGGCGCCAGCACGCCTAGTCACCTGACGAGGGCCGTACAAGCCCTCGGCTGTTCAAAGCACGGCCAGCAGTTCGACCTCGAACAACAGCGTGCTGAAGGGCGCGATGACGCCGCCTGCGCCACGCTCGCCGTAGGCTAGCTCCTGCGGGATGAACAGCGTCCACTTGGCGCCCTCCTGCATCAACTGCAGGGCTTCGGTCCAGCCCGCGATCACGCCATTCACTGGGAACTCGATGGGCTCGCCGCGCTCGACCGAGCTGTCGAACACGGTGCCGTCGACGAGCGTACCGTGATAGTGCACGCGGACCCGGGACGCCAGAGTCGGTGACTTGCCGGTGCCGGACCGCAGGATCTCATACTGCAACCCGGAGCCTGTCACCTTGACCTCGGCGCGCTGGGCGTTCTGTCGCAGGAACTGCTCGCCGGCGGCGGCCATGCTGTTGGCTCGCTGCTTCTGCATGCGAGTCACCCGGCGATTGAGCTCATCGAGGGCGGAACGCAGCTCATCCTCGCTGTAAGGACAGGGTTCCCCGCGCAGTACCATCGACAACCCGGCCAGCAGGGCATCGACGTGGAGGCCCGGAAAAGGCTGGCTCTGCAACTGCTCGCCGATCTGGCGTCCGACGGCATAACTGGCAAGCGCTTCCGCGCCGGTGAAGGGTTGGCTCATGACTACCTCTTGCAGCAAAGCGACATGGTAGCATGGCAACCTGCACGTTCCGGGCGTCACCGAGGCCAGCCCAGTCGCATTGGCTGGCGGGCAGAATGCGCGGAATTTGCCGAGTTCCCGGCCAAAGCCGGCCACCCCGACCGCGACGAATCCTGCTCCCTTGAACGCTCGTGCCCTCTCCCTGCTTGCGCTGCTGGCCTCCATCTGGGGCAGTTCCTTCCTGTTCATCCGCCTGGCCGTAGACGACTTTGGCGTGGTCCCGCTTACCGCCTCCCGTTCGCTGATTGCCGCAGTGACCCTGACGCCGCTGGCCCTGCTCAAGGGCAAGGGCGCGCTGCTGCGCGAAAATGCCTGGCACCTGTTCGTGCTGGGTCTCATCAGCACGGCACTGCCTTTCTGCTTCCTGTCGATCAGCACCCGCTACACGTCGGCTGGGTTTGCTTCCATCCTCAATGCGTTCACCCCCATCTGCAGCGCGCTCATCGCCTGGAGCTGGCTGCGGGAACAGCTGAGCCTGCCGGCACTGCTTGGCATCGCGGTCAGCTTCGTGGGACTGCTGGTCATGGTCGGCAGCCCCGAGCTGCTTGCCGCCGACTACGGGCTCTTGCCGGTAGCCGTCGGTATCGGAGCCACCTTGCTGTACGGGCTGACCGGCATCTATTCGCGCAAGTTCGTCCCACACCTTCCGCCCCTGGTGGTGTCGGCAGGTTGCCAGATTGCTGCTGCTGCCGCCCTGCTGCCGCTGGCGCTGCTGCAGTGGCCGGAGGCACCGATTGCTGCAAGCAGTTGGCTTATCGCGGCAATCCTCGGCATCGTCTGCACAGGGACGGCCTACATCATCTACTTTCACCTGCTGGCCACGGTGGGAGTCACACGGACCGTGATCGTGACCTACCTCTCACCTGTGTTCGCCATGCTGTGGGGCGTGCTCTTCATCGACGAAACGGTGACCTGGCGCATGCTGGTCGGCGCCGCCGGCATCATGGCCGGCATAGCACTGACCAGCTATCGCCCGGGCCCACGGGCTGCCACATGAGGCTGCCCGTCATCAGCTTTCTCGCCTCCCACGGCGGTTCCTCCGCGAAATTCCTGCTCAACGCCATGCGGGACGGCGCCCTCGCCGCGCAGCCCGGCATCGTGGTGACCAACAACCGCGATTCGCCCATCTTTCACTGGTGTCTGGAACATGGGGTGCCCGTGCGGCACATCAGCAGCAAGACCCACCGGGGCGCCGACCTTGCCGACGAGGCCATGGCGAGCGTGCTGCAGCAGGCAGACACAGACCTGCTGGTTTGTTCCGGCTACATGAAGGTCATCGGCCCACAGCTGCTGCGGCAGTTTGCAGGGCGCATCCTCAACATCCATCCGGCACTGCTGCCGCGGCATGGTGGCAAAGGCATGTACGGGGACCATGTACACGCCGCCGTGCTGGCCGCCGGGGACCGCGAGAGCGGCGCCACCGTGCACCTGGTGGAAGCCGGCGTGGACGAAGGCCCCGTGCTGCGGCAGGCGCGTATACCCGTGCTGCCCGACGACACGGTGGACAGCCTGCGACAGCGGGTACAGGCGGTCGAACCGGCCCTGTACCTCGAGGCTGTGCAAACCTTGCTGCAGCGGTGGCCCGCTGCCGACAAGCCCTGACACACTCTGCTGCGGAGATCGCCCGCCATGCTGCATGTCTTCACCCACGAGGAATGCCTGGCCCACCAGCCCGGGCCACAGCACCCCGAGTGCCCGGCTCGGCTCGACGTCATCCTGGCCGCCCTGCGGAACAGCCCGCTGGCCATCGACTGGCGGCAAGCTCCTCTTGGCACGAAGGCTCAGGTGGAGCTGGCGCATACGGCCACCCATTGGCAGCAGGTCTGCGCGGCAGCCCCCGAGACTGGACTCCGTTCCCTCGATCCCGATACGCACCTGTCGCCGGGTTCACTGCGGGCTGCCTTACGCGGTGTCGGTGGCGCCTGCGCCGCGGTGGACCTGCTGCGGGCACTCGAGCGTGCGCACGCCTTCTGTCTGACGCGCCCCCCGGGTCACCACGCGACGCCAGACAGCGCCATGGGCTTCTGCGTGTTCAACCAGGCAGCGATCGCCGCCCTGCATGCCCAGCGCCAGCATGGCGTGCAGCGGGTCGCCGTGGTCGACTTCGATGTGCATCATGGCAACGGCACCCAGGACATCCTTGCGGGTCGGCCGGGACTGCTCTATGTCTCCACGCACCAGTTTCCCCACTATCCGGGTACCGGCAGCGGCAGCGAAAACCGGCTGGGCAAGCTGCATAACGTTCCGCTTGCCAAGGGTCTGGACGACGAGAGCTACCGGAGGCTATTCAGCCAGGAAGTGCTACCGGTGCTGGCGGCCTTCCGCCCCGAGCTGCTGGTGGTCTCCGCCGGCTTCGACGCTCACGCCCGCGACCCGCTCGGTGGACTGCAATTGACCGAGCCGACCTATGGCTGGCTTGGGCAGCAACTGGGCCGTATCGCCTGCGAACACGCCCACGGACGGCTGCTCTCGGTGCTGGAGGGAGGCTACAACCTGCAGGTGCTGGGCAGCAGCGTTGTCGCCTACGCCAGTGGCGTGGAGGAGATCATGACCACGTCCACCGTTTGACCGGGCACCCCACGCCGGAAATAATGCGGCGCAGCACTCCTCTTCCATCCATGCCGCCCTCCGGAGGCCACCATGAACGACAATAACGAACGCACCTCCACTCCAAACAATGCACGGCGGGATTTTCTCAGGAAAGGCGCGGCCGTCGGTGGCTACGCACTCACCGCCACTGCGCCGTTCTGGCAGCACCTCTCGCTGGCTGCCGATGAAACGTTGGTGCCCTTCACCGACATGCCGGCGGATTTCACGGCACCGCCGCTGGCGCCCGGCGCCATCCACTATCTCGATAGTCGCGGCATCAGTTCCTTCTACACGCCCAACGAAGACTTCTACATCATCCAGCACTACAACCAGCCAGCGCTGAGCGAAACCGACTACCGGCTGCGCCTCACCGGACTCGTGGACAAGCCGCTCACGCTCGATCTGGCCGCGTTGAAGAGCCGGCCGAAAGTAGAAATCGATGCGGGCTTCGAGTGCGGCGGCAATAGTCCGCGGCTGTTCCAGGGCCTGATCGGCAACGCCCGCTGGGGCGGTACTCCACTCAAGGCCCTGCTGGTGGAGGCCGGCGTGCAAGCGAGCGGCATCGAAGTAGTTTTCTACGGCGCCGACAGAGGCGAAGAAACCATTCGCGACATCAAGGTGGAGCAGGCCTTCGGTCGCAGTCTGCACATCAGCGATGCGCTGGGGGATGACGTGCTGCTGGCGTGGGAAATGAACGGGCAGCCCCTGCCCCTGTACCATGGGGCGCCCCTGCGACTCGTGGTACCGGGCTGGTACGGCGTGGCCAACGTGAAGTGGCTGAGTCAGATCCACGTGCAGGATCGCCGCTTCATGGGCCGCTTCATGGGCCGCGACTATGTCACGCTCAGCAAGCAGGATATCGGTGGCGAGGTGCGCTGGGAGGAACGCTCGGTCACCCGCATCCGCCTCAAATCGTCCATCGTACGCGTGACACAGCGCGGCGGCAGCCATCTCGTCACGGGATTCGTGCTCAACGACGGTACTCCGCTGAAAGGCGTGGAAGTCAGCATCGACGGTGGTCCCTGGCAGGCCGCTACGCTGGACCCGAACGCCAGTCGCTATTCATGGAAACTTTTCACCTACGAGTGGCGTGGCGCCAAAGCCGGCGAGCACACGCTGGTGTCGCGCGTCATCGATGCCAACGGTCAGGTGCAGGCCACGCCGGAAGAAATGCCCGAAAAACCAACCCGCTGGGAAAACTATGCCCAGTTCCCCCGCAAGGTCATGATTGGCTGAGCACGTGACGTGCGGCGCCCGCTGAGGGCGCCGTCGACTCCGGAACCTGTCGATGAAACTGTACGCAGCAGACAACAGCGTCCTCATGGAAATCAGCGCCATCGAGCGCAAAGGCAATGAGTTGGTGCTGAAGGGCAAGGCCTTTGGCGCCATGCCAATGGTAGCCCGACTCAAGCCCGCCGAAGCGCGGCGCGGTCTGGCGTTGCTGGGCTGGCGACTCAGCCTGTTTCTGCTGACGTTCCTGCTAAGGCACTGAGGCCCGGGGCTCGACTTCGCGCAGCAACTGGTTCAAGCGGGCTTGCAGCGCGGTGTTTCCACCCACGAACAGCAGGCCCCGGCGTGCGTTGGCCACGGCATCCTGCCAGCGCTGCTGACGCTGGCGAATCTCCGCCAACCGGTACCATAGCAGGGCATCGCGAGGCGTGATGCGCAGTGCCCGTTCGCAGACCGCCGAAGCCTGGACGAGATCGCCTGACTGCAGTGCCGCGTCCACCGCGGCCAGCAAGCCTGCCGTGGCCGATGGCTGCACCGGCGTGACGGGTTCGGGCACAGGCACCGGTGGTGGGGTCACCATGGGCGGGGCCTCGACGACGGGTGGCGCCACCACGGCAGGCACAGGGTCAGGAGCCGACGCCGGTGGCGGCGGCGGGGCCACGGTGGTGGCCGGTGCCCGCTGCGGCGCGCCCGGTGTGGTGACAAGGGCACTGCAACCCGTCAGCAAAAGGCCGAGCAGCAGGAGCGAGGCGGTGGCTTTCATGTCACAGGCTCCGGAATCGGTCGAGCACACGATCAAAAAACGAGTCGCTGACCTCGCAGCTGTAGGACACGTCCAAAGGACGCGCCGTTGCGAATGGCAGCGACAGTGTCTGACTGCAATCCCTATCGACGCCGGACCGGACTGCGCGTCGGGGCACGGCTTCCCACACTACCTCTGAAGGCGCCAGTGCCTGTCGCGGCTGTACCTTGAAGGCGGACATCAGGTCTGCCCATACCTGCAAGGCGCCGGCAGCGCCGGTCAGGCCGGTTTCTGCATTGTCGTCATGGCCCAGCCACACCACGGTGACCAAATCGCCCCCGTAACCTGCGAACCAGCTGTCGCGCAGGTCATTGGTCGTACCGGTCTTGCCGGCCAGCGGTAGGCGGTCACCCAGGCGACTCGCCACCACGCGCGCGGTGCCGTTCACGAAGACCCCGCTCAAGGCCTCCTCCAGCAGATATATCGAGGCCGCATCGCTGACCTGCTCCGTTTCGATGCCGTAGTAGGCCAGCGGCTGCCCCTCGGCAGTGGTCACCGCCTCGACAGCGCGCAGTGGGGAGCGAAAGCCACCGCTCGCCAGACTCTGATACAGCTGGGCCACCTGCAGCGGTGTCATGTTCACGGCCCCGAGAAACAGGGAAGGGTAGCGCGGCACGCTGCCCGTGAAGCCCAGCCGCTGTAGCGTCGCAGCCACGTTGTCGACACCCAGCTTGAGTCCCAGATCAATGGTGGCGAGGTTGAG